>NZ_JBSVKG010000002.1:0-357938 GCF_054048505.1 Virgibacillus sp. FSP13
ACTCCGCTGGTTGTGGTGCTCTGATTATCGATAGGAGAAATGCCATGGGTTCTAACGTTACACGGGCTTTTTCTCACTTGAACCGAGAATTCACTCAAGCAATAGCTGAATGTAATGAGTTTTTAAATCACAACACCAGTGGAGGAAATACACGTAGACTCCTGGGGGAAGAGAGGCATCGGTGAGACCCCGCAGTGCGTTAGCACGAGGAGGCTAAACAGCCGCCCCCGGAAAGCGAAGTGTATTTCCGTAGCGGTAATTAGTGCGCAGTTTATAGATTATATAAAAACAAGATCCTTTTAGAAAACAGTCTAAGGATTCAACAAAACCCTTATATGACAACTAAAAATAGAGTGCTAAGATCACCTGAGATTTAGCACTCTATTTGCATTATTATTTACGATTTTCTCCACGACTAAACTACTTACAAGCAAGGACGACTTCATATTTAAATTATAAACCAATAATTTTCATCACAAAATCAAATAAAAACAGGGATGAAATGATAACTAATGCTGTTGACAGTTCTCTTTGTTTACCCAAGGCCAATTTTACAATTGGATAAGCGATAAAACCAAACGCCATTCCATCAGCGATACTATACGTGAATGGAATCATGACTGTGATCAGAAATGCTGGAAGTGCTTCTGATAAATCATCAAGCGAAATATGTCGGATATTTTGGGCCATTAATACGCCAACAATGATAAGAATGGGACTAATAGCTGTATTTGGAATCATCGATATCCATGGAATGATAAAAATAGTTGCCAAGAACAATACACTAGCTGTAATTGCCGCTTTGCCGGTTTTTCCATTAGATGCAATAACTGCTGCATTTTCCGCTGCTGAGACAGTTGGTGAAGTACCCAAAAAGCCAGAAGCCAATGCTGAAAAGGCTGTAACCTGATATGCTTTTTTATAGCTGTTATCCCGCTTCAGCATTTGCAGTTGTCCATTCAATAACCCCATATTTTCAAAAATAAGGATCATTGCTAATGGGAAGACAGCAAGCCAAAACGAAAATTCACCTACTGCCGTGAAAGCTGGAATGAAAATTATTTCATCAACATTAATTGTTGCCGTATTCGTTGTAGAATCAAGAATGCCAAAGAAATAGGCAAGTATTGTTCCACCAACCATCGTAAACAGGAAGTTTGCTGGGATATTTTTAATAAATAAAAATATCGCTAAAAATAATGTTAACAAACTAACGATGACTGTGGGTGAGGTGAAATCACCAAGCGCAATGATAGTATGCTCACCACTGACAACAAGTTGGCTTTTTTCTAAACCAATTAAGATCAAGAAGAATCCTAATCCAACTGTAATAGCATGTTTTAACGATTCCGGGATCGCCTCTTTTAACAACAGTCCCAATCTACTAAATGCTGTAATTAAAAAAATAATGGAAGCAATCAAGACAACTGCTAATCCCTCTTGAAAAGTAAGTCCAGTCCCTTCAATAATGGAGTAAGCAAATAGTGCATTGATTCCCATACCCGGAATTATAATTAGCGGAAGTTTTGTAAAGAATCCCATTAGGAGAGTTCCAACAAAACTGGCTAAAATCGTTGCTGTCATTCCACTTTCCAGCGATATACCCGCTTCACTAAGAATCGATCCATTTACAACCACAATATACACAGTTGTCAGGTAGCCGATTAACCCGGCGAGTAATTCGGTATGCCATTTTCCATTTGCTGTTTCTAAATTGGCCCGATTACCGTTATAAGGCATGTAATCTCCTCATAATTCTTTCTATCCCTCTCCCGCCCGATTATAAAGAAATATAATCCACAACTGATTATTATAGAGGTTTTTGTTATAATTGACAATAGATATAGATTACGCGGGAAAAGAGGGTGTATCGAAATGAAGTTCAATTCAGTATTTGATATCATTGGACCAGTGATGATTGGACCATCTAGTTCACATACAGCAGGTGCAGCTAGAATTGGAAAAGCTGCACGTAATTTATTTGGGGAAGAACCAAAATGGGCAAAAATCCATTTATATGAATCCTTTGCCAAGACGTATAAGGGGCATGGGACTGATTTTGCTCTAGTTGGTGGGCTGTTAGGATTTGAAACAGATGACCCACGGATGAGTAAAGCATTAGATATTGCCAGTGAGAAAAATATAAACGTGGAATTTATAGAGGATGATGCCAAGGCAGATCATCCAAACACGGCACGTCTTATTATCGGCAATGAGACGGAGGAAATGGAATTAGTCGGTATCTCTATCGGTGGTGGTAAGGTAGAAATTACCGAATTAAACGGATTTGAACTACGTTTGTCTGGAAATCACCCGGCAATTTTAATTATGCATAATGACCGGTTTGGTGCAATTGCCTCCGTAACGAAGATTCTGGCAAAATATGAAATCAATATCGGTCATATGGAAGTAAACCGAAAAGATGTTGGTAAAGAAGCCTTAATGGTGATTGAAGTAGATCAAAATGTCGAGGATCGTATTTTGAAAGAATTAGAGAATGCCGATCATATTATTCAAATAGCGAAAATCGTTAGTTAGGAACTAGGGAACGATCTCGTAAGCAAATGAATAATGATCAGGGAGAGGAGTCAACTTATGTTTCGTACTGTTGCGGAATTAGTAGAGATTGCGGAAAAAGAAAATATACTTATATCAGAAGTTATGATTCGTCAGGAAATGGATGTGAAAAATCTTTCGCGCGAGGAAGTTTTCGCGAACATGGAAAAGAATTTGAATGTCATGGAGAAGGCGGTTGAGGATGCGCTTGAGGGTGTGCAATCGGTTACTGGTTTAACCGGTGGAGATGCAGTCTTAATCCAAAACTACATGAAGGAAAAGACGCCGCTTTCAGGGAATTTGTTATTAGATGCTGTTAGTAAAGCAATGGGGACTAATGAGGTAAACGCAGCGATGGGCACTATCTGTGCAACACCTACTGCAGGAAGCGCTGGATGTGTACCCGGGACTCTATTTGCGGTTAAAAATCAATTGAATCCGACGAGAGAACAGATGATACGTTATTTATTTACAGCAGGTGCGTTTGGTTTTGTTGTTGCTAATAATGCTTTCATTTCTGGTGCAGCAGGCGGCTGTCAAGCAGAAGTTGGATCAGCGGGGGCAATGGCATCAGCAGCAATTGTCGAGATGGCTGGCGGAACTGCTCAGCAGTCTTCTGAGGCGTTTGCCATGACATTAAAAAACATGCTTGGGCTTGTGTGTGACCCTGTGGCAGGATTAGTTGAGGTGCCCTGCGTGAAACGTAATGCGGCAGGATCATCACTTGCCATTGTGTCAGCAGACATGGCTTTGGCCGGTGTAACGAGCCGTATCCCTTGTGATGAAGTGATCGGTGCCATGTACAGAATTGGAAAAACAATGCCGTCAACCTTAAGGGAGACTGGTGAGGGTGGTCTTGCTGCAACACCAACAGGCCAAGCAATAAAAGAAAAAATATTTGGCATGTCAGTTACGAAAGAGTGATTTTTTTGTTACAGGACCCCGTACAAACAGTTAAAGGAATAGGTGAGAAATTTGCCGAGGACTTAGCAACTATTCATATATATACGGTAGAAGATTTACTGTTTTATTTTCCTTACCGTTACGATGTTTTTGAAATAAAGCCACTCCGTGAGTTAATTCATGATGATAAAGTGACGATTGAGGGAAGGGTTATTCATGAACCTTCTCTCACTTTTTATGGTAGAAAAAAATCGCGGCTCACGTTTACAGTTGAGGTTGAAAATGTTGCAATCAAGGCAGTTATGTTTAACCGAGCTTTTGCAAAAAAACAAATCAAGCCAAATGACACGATGACATTGACTGGAAAGTGGGATGCTCATCGTCTACAAATAACAGTCAGTAATTATAAAAAAGGTCCTGCCGAAAATCATGCAACCATTCAACCGATGTACTCATTAAAAGGGAATATTACGAATATAAAATTAAAAAAGGCAATCCAAACCGCATTAACTGGATATGGTAATCAAATTGAAGAAATATTGCCTGCTAGTTATCTAGAGGCATACAAGCTCCCTAATCGACATGATGCATTAATGGCGATGCACTTCCCGAAAGACAGGTTATTATTGAAACATGCACGAAGAAGATTTACATATGAAGAATTTTTACTTTTTCAGTTGAAAATGCAATTGTTACGTAAAATAAAGCGGGAAGCAACACAAGGAAATACACAGCTTTATAATCCTGATAAACTACAGGAGTTTGTTGATCATTTTCCATTTTCTTTAACGAATGCACAAAAACGGTCACTTAATCAAATTTTGTCTGATATGAAATCGCCACATCGAATGAATCGATTGCTCCAGGGAGATGTCGGATCGGGAAAAACGGCGGTAGCGGCAATTGCTCTCTATGCATCTATAACAGCCGGTAAGCAAGGGGCGCTGATGGTGCCAACAGAAATATTGGCCGAACAGCATTTTCAATCGTTAACTGAATTATTTGGGGAAAGAGCGAATATCGCGTTGCTGACTGGGTCGGTAAAAGGGAAAAGGCGTAAGGAAATCTTAGCGGCGGTTGAGTCATCTGAAGTAGATATTGTTGTTGGTACACATGCATTAATTCAGGAAGATGTATTTTTTGCTGACTTAGGTTTTGCGATTATTGATGAACAGCATCGGTTTGGTGTGGAACAACGGCGCATATTGCGTGATAAAGGACTTGATCCAGATGTGCTATTTATGACTGCAACACCGATCCCAAGAACATTAGCGATTACAGCTTTTGGTGATATGGATGTTTCTGTTATCGACGAGATGCCTTCCGGGAGAAAAGAAATCGAGACGTATTGGACAAAGGAAAACACGCTTGAACGAGTGTTACAGTTTATTGAAAAACGGATTGCCCAGGGAGAGCAAGCCTATGTTATTTGTCCGTTAATCGAAGAATCGGATAAGCTGGATATTCAAAATGCAGTAGATCTCTATAATCAATTACAGGCGTTTTACCCAGCTACGATAAATGTTGGTTTAATGCATGGAAGATTGCAAACCGTTGAAAAAGATGAGGTCATGAAGCAATTTGCCGCTAATGAAATCCAAGTACTGGTTTCAACAACTGTTGTAGAAGTTGGAGTCAATGTCCCAAATGCTACGATTATGGTGATTTATGATGCAGAACGGTTTGGATTATCACAATTACACCAGCTCAGAGGTAGGGTTGGTCGTGGAGACAAGCAAAGTTATTGTATCTTGATAGCCGAACCAAAAGGAGAGGTTGGCAAGGAACGGATGCGAATCATGACGGAAACAAATAATGGGTTTGAATTATCAGAGCAAGATTTAAAGCTTCGTGGCCCTGGTGATTTTTTTGGAAAAAAACAAAGTGGTGTTCCTGAGTTTAAAGTTGCCGACATGATTCATGATTATCGTGCATTGGAAACAGCCCGTAACGATGCCCAGGAAATCATCGAAGCAAATTTGTTGGATAGCAACGAGGAGTTTTCCAAATTACGAACAATACTTGAGAATGATGCTGTTTTAAATAGCAAACTTGATTAAAAGATTCTTGCATAATTAAGAGACGTATTATATATTACTATTAGGACCTAGTCATAAATTAAATAAATAAAACATTTTCCAATAATTGCGGATGGTGCCAAAAATGAAACGTAGCAAAGTTGAACGACAACGGTTATTAAAAGAGACGATCGAACATACACCGTTTATAACAGATGATGAACTGTCAAAGATATTTTCAGTTAGTATTCAGACAATCCGATTAGACCGTATGGAGCTTGCTATACCGGAATTGCGTGAACGAATTAAATCGGTGGCGACAAGCCAATGGAACGAAACAGTAAAGGCGCTACCTTTAGATGAAGTAATTGGTGAGATTATTGATTTAGAATTAGATAGTCGAGCAATTTCTATTTTAAATATTAAACGAGAGCACGTTTTTTCACGTAACAAAATAGCCCGTGGACACCATTTATTTGCTCAAGCAAACTCACTTGCTGTAGCCGTTATTAATGATGAATTGGCACTAACAGCTAAATCAGAACTTAAATTTACCAGACAGGTTACAGAAGGGGAACGTGTCGTAGCTAAAGCATCCGTTGAAGAAGTAAATGACAATGGCTTGACGACCGTTCTAGTTAATAGTTTTGTCGATAATGAAGTTGTGTTTACCGGTGTGTTTCATATGTATCGATCAAATGAGCAACAGAGGAGATAGATCAAAATGAGAATCGCAATTGATGCCATGGGAGGCGACAATGCACCAAAAGAGATTGTTCTTGGTGCGATGGATGCCGTAGCTCAAATTGATAATTTACAAATCACGTTAATTGGTGATCAAGAAAAAATCAAGCCATTTTTAACGAATGATACGAACATTAACGTGATTCACACAGAGGAAGTCATTACAGGAGATGATGAACCTGTTCGAGCAGTACGTCGAAAGAAAAATGCTTCGCTCGTGTTGATGGCTAAAGAAGTAAAAGACAATCATGCAGATGCATGTATTTCAGCAGGAAACACTGGTGCATTAATGAGTGCAGGTTTATTTGTTGTTGGAAGAATACCTGGAATTGACCGTCCAGCATTAAGTCCGACATTACCAACAATTGATGGAAAAGGATTTTTATTATTGGATGTTGGAGCAAATGTTGATGCAAAAGCACATCATCTTGTACAATATGCAATAATGGGAGCCATTTACACAGAAAAAGTCCGATCCATTAAAAATCCAACAGTCGGGCTATTAAATGTCGGTACGGAAGATGGGAAAGGGAACGATCTTACGAAAAAAACTTTCACACTACTAAAAGATGCCCCTGTCCATTTTGTCGGTAATGTGGAAGCAAGAGATTTATTGGATGGGGTGGCAGATGTTGTTGTCACCGACGGATTCAGCGGAAATATTGCTTTAAAAACGATTGAAGGTACTGCACTAACTATGTTTTCGATGCTAAAGCAAACATTTATGTCGTCGATGAAAACAAAAATTGCCGCAGGATTAGTGAAAAATGACTTGAAAGGACTGCAGGGCAAACTCGATTATTCCGAGTATGGTGGTGCAGGTCTATTTGGGTTAGCAGCGCCAGTTATTAAAGCACATGGTTCATCAAATCGCCGAGCCATTTTTAATGCGATCAAACAGGCATGTCATATGATTGAACTCAATGTAACAGATACGATTCAGTCAACGATAATTCAGGCAGAAACCGAGAAGGGGGAAACCGAATGAAACGCGTAGCATTAATGTTTCCTGGACAAGGATCACAAGCAATTGGAATGGGGAAAGTGTTTTACGACAATTACCCGGAAATAAAAGAGTTATTTCAAGAAGCAGACAAGACACTGGGCTTTTCACTTTCAGAAATTATGTTTGAAGGCCCAAATGAAACATTGACGTTGACCGAAAACGCCCAACCAGCGTTATTGCTTTCTAGTATTGCGGTACATACATTACTAATTAAAGAGCAGATTCAACCTGTCATGGCTGTAGGACACAGTCTAGGCGAATACAGTGCACTAGTTGCTGCGGGTGCATTATCAATAGAGGATGCGTTACCATTAGTTGCCGCTCGAGGCAGGTTGATGGAAGAGGCTTATCCTGCTGGAAAAGGGGCAATGGCAGCTGTATTAGGAATGAAGCAAGAGGAAATTGAAACAGCGATTGAAGGAATGGATTCAGATGAAATCGTTGATATTGCTAACCTAAATTGTCCGGGACAAATTGTCATCTCTGGTACAAAAGAGGGGATCGAACAGGCATCAACGGTGTTAAAAGAAAACGGCGCTAAACGTGTACTTCCATTAAATGTTAGCGGTCCATTCCATTCACGTTTAATGAAACCAGCGAATGAAGCATTTGCTAAAAAATTGGATGAAGTGGCGATAACAGAAGCAAGTATACCTGTTTATGCCAATGTAACAGCGGCACCTGTAACAGATGACAATGAAATTAAGGAATTATTGTTAAAACAACTCTATTCTCCAGTGCGTTTTGAAGAATCAATTCGCAATATGATCGAGGAAGGCGTAGATGCTTTTATAGAAGTTGGCAATGGAAAAGTATTGAGTGGTCTTGTGAAAAAAATCAGCCGTAGAACACCAACATTTGCCATTCAGGATCAGGAATCAATGGATGCGTTTATTTCGTGGTACAGGGAGGAATCCTAATGTTACAAGGGAAGAATGCTTTGGTTACTGGTGCTTCACGTGGAATCGGCAGGGCAATTGCATTAGAGTTAGCCAAACAAGGTGCAAATGTTGCTGTGAATTATGCAGGCAGTGAAGCAAAAGCGCAGGCCGTTGTTGAAGAAATTGAAAAATTAGGCGTGAAGTCATTTAAAGTTCAAGCCGATGTCGCAAATGAAGCAGATGTAAAAGACATGGTCAAACAGGTTATCAGCGAATTTGGCGGCTTTGATATCTTAGTCAATAATGCAGGAATTACCCGAGATAACCTACTGATGCGTATGAAAGAAGAAGAATTTGATCAAGTTATTAACACGAATTTAAAAGGTGTATTTGTTTGTACAAAAGCTGTAACAAGACAAATGATGAAACAACGCAGCGGAAAAATTGTCAATGTAGCATCAATTGTCGGCGTCAGTGGAAACCCAGGCCAAGCTAATTATGTAGCTGCAAAAGCAGGCGTAATCGGACTAACAAAATCAACCGCAAAAGAACTGGCTTCAAGAAATATTTTTGTTAATGCCGTTGCACCTGGATTTATTTCAACAGACATGACCGATGCGTTAACAGATGAGCAACGTAAAGGGATGCTTGACATGATTCCATTGGCAAAGTTAGGCACAGCGGAAGATGTAGCCAGAGTCGTCCGCTTCCTGGCCTCAGACGATGCAAATTATATCACTGGACAAACCATTCACGTTGATGGCGGAATGGTGATGTAGGCACAAAAAGCGTCGTTGAATGCTAGCTGATGAACATGCCATTTCCTGTGGTCCCATCGTCACTAGTACGTACTGAACATTGGAATTGGATGCGGCTATCAAATATTTTGCATATCCATTTGAAAGGAGGTGAAGGATAGTGGCAGACGTATTTGATCGTGTAAAAGATATTATTGTGGATAAACTTGATGTGGAAGAATCAAAAGTAACAATGGAAGCTTCATTTAAAGATGACCTTGATGCAGATTCATTGGACGTAGTTGAATTGGTAATGGAATTGGAAGATGAATTTGATATGGAAATTGCCGATGAGGAAGCTGAGAAAATTAATACAGTGGGTGATGCTGTTAATTACATAAACAGTACACAATCTTAATTATTACATTTTATTTTTGTAGGAAGTCTCGCATGTGCGGGGCTTTCCGTATATTTTTAATAAGGTCGAAGCGGGTGACATAAATATGGATGTTGCAAAACTGGAAAAACAACTTGATATCACATTTAACGATCATGCTTTAGTTAAGCTGGCGTTTACACATTCATCCTATGTGAATGAGCATCGAAATGAAGTATTTTCGGATAATGAACGATTGGAATATTTGGGTGACGCTGTATTGGAATTAGCCGTTTCTCAATATTTATATCGCAATAACGCAAACATGCCTGAGGGTGAAATGACCAAGTTACGGGCAGCAATTGTTTGTGAACCTTCATTAAATAATTTTGCTCGTGATTTACAATTTGGTGAGCATTTATTGTTAGGGAAAGGCGAAGAACAAACAGGTGGACGTGAGCGACCGGCAATACTTGCAGATGCATTCGAAGCATTTCTTGGCGCATTGTACCTTGATCGAGGCTTTGATGTTATCTTGAAATTCATGGATAAATTTGTCTTTCCGAAAATAGATACCGGTGCTTTTTCGCATGCGATGGATTATAAAAGTCAGCTTCAAGAACTGGTCCAGCAATATCGAAATTCCAATGTTGAATATAATATTGTCGAAGAAAAAGGACCATCACATGATAAGGAATTTGTTTCAGAAGTTGTGATAAAAGGGAATGTATCAGGCCGTGGAATCGGTCGAACAAAAAAAGAAGCGGAACAGCGCGCGGCAAAACATGCGTTGGATTCGTATAATAAATAGGTTGTAAGGCAGTAGCTCATAATGTTTGCTACTGCCTATTTTGGTGAAAATAAAGGCAAAGAGCTTCAGATCTCTACCCTTTCCTCACTGACCGCAATTCATCAATAAAGGCTTGTGTTTCTGACGCACTTAATTGCCCTTTTTGTTTAACCATATCGTACATAAATTTTAAATCCTCATATTTATTCAAATCGTAATCTTCCGGATCCATAATCGACCGATTTACCACACCAAGCATTTCAGCTAATTCGTCAAGGATTATTTTTAAATTTTCTGTAGAAGGATTTTCTAAACCCATATGAACACCCCGATTCCGTAAAGTATCGTAAAAAAAACAAAGCAAAATATGTATGATAGTAGTCTTACCCTTCTTTTGTTCCTTCCTTTATGATAAAATAAATGCGGTAAAATGCCAAATACAATTTAGTTGGCAGTCGGTGAAAATTGAAGTACAAGTGGTTTAGTTTATAGGAAAAAGGCTATGTCACCGATTTCTATAAACTCTAATCGCTTACTTCTAATCTCCGGAAGATAGGAGAATGAATATGTATTTAAAACGGTTGGAAAGTGTTGGATTTAAGTCATTTGCGGAGCGGATCAATGTTGACTTTGTTCCTGGTGTTACGGCAGTAGTCGGCCCAAACGGAAGCGGGAAAAGTAATATAACCGATGCACTGCGTTGGGTTCTTGGAGAGCAATCAGCTAAATCGTTACGTGGCTCCAAAATGGAAGATATTATTTTTCAAGGTAGTGACACGAGAAAACCGTTAAATGTCGCCGAAGTAACATTAGTTTTAGATAACACAGATCAAACACTGCCACTTGATTATGAAGAGGTAAGTGTGATGAGACGTGTTTATCGCTCGGGAGACAGTGAATTTTATATTAATAAACAATCATGTCGTTTAAAGGATATTGTCGATTTATTTATGGATTCTGGGCTTGGACGGGAAGCTTTTTCTATTATCAGTCAAGGGAAAGTAGAGGAAATATTAAGCTCAAAAGCCGAAGAACGCCGAACTATCTTTGAAGAAGCAGCAGGAGTTTTAAAATATAAACATCGAAAAAAGAAAGCGGAATATAAGCTTGCTGAAACACAAGAAAATTTGAATCGTGTGGAAGACATTATTCATGAAATTGAAACGCAGATCGGTCCATTACAACAACAAGCAGAGACTGCACAAACATACCTTAAGCAAAAAGGACAATTAAAAGAACAGGAAATTTCGTTATTAATTACCGAAATTGAACAACTTCATGAAGAGTGGCAGACGTTGTTAAACGAAATAGATAAAGAAAAGCTGTCCGAGATTGAGTTGAAAACAACCATTCAACAAAAGGAAGCAAAATTGGAAACTGAACGGCAGCATATACAGACACTAGACGATCAAATCGATCAACTGCAAACAACGCTGTTAACAATTACACAAGAATTAGAACAATACGAAGGAAAAAAGCAAGTATTAAATGAACGAACAAAACATTTTACTGAAAATAAAGCGGAATTAGAATTGCAGCAACAGGAAGCAACTGACAGAATTGAAAAGTTGCAGTTTGAATTAGTGGAAGAGAAGAAAAAACTAGCGGAAATTACCAAGACTAGAAATGAAACGAAACATAAATTGGGACAGTTAGAAGACCAACTAACGACTGAAAAGGAAAATATCTCTGAACGAATTGAAGATTTGAAAACGGAATATATCGAGTATCTAAACAATCAAGCAGCCAAACGTAACGAAAAGCAATCGATTCAGCAACAGCTTCAACAAATTACAGCAAAAAAAGATAGGCAAGAAACGAAATTTGGTGACCTTTTAGCAGCCAGAGAAGAATTAGACGGTAAACAAGCACAAACAAGTGAAAATCTTTTAAACCAGCAGCAACGTTTTCAAGCGAAGGAATCATCCATTAAACAATTAAAGGGTGAATTGGAGAAAAATAGAAGTCAGTTTCAGGAATCACAAACAAAGCTTTATCAAGGCTATAACTATTTAGAAAAACTGAAATCAAAAAAAGAAATGCTTGAGGAGATGAAAGAAGATTTTCAAGGATTTTTTAATGGTGTAAAGGCTGTTCTAAAAGCTAGAGAAGAACAAAAGCTTGCAGATATTCATGGTGCTGTCATCGAATTGGTTGAAGTGCCAAAAAATTACATAACAGCGATTGAGACAGTTCTTGGTGGTCAAGCACAGCATATTGTCGTTCAAGATGATGCAGCCGCAAGAAAGGCGATTACATGGCTGAAACAGACAAATCAAGGACGAGCAACTTTTCTACCATTAGGGTCAATTCAGGCTCGCTATCTCACAAAAGATATTTTGATGAAAGTAGAAAATCATCAAGGGTTTGTAGGGATTGCTGCAAATTTAGTTTCCTGCCAGGCAAAGTATAAGAAGGCAATCGATCATTTAATGGGACATGTGATTGTTGCTAAAACATTAAAAGATGCTAATGAGATTGCGAAAGTTGCGATGCGCAGGTTTAGAGTTGTTACTTTAGATGGTGATGTCGTCAACCCTGGTGGTTCAATGTCAGGTGGGGCTAAAAAGAAAACGAACCAGTCGCTGTTTACGAGAGATAAGGACTTACAGGAGATTACGAAAAAGCTGAATGAATTTCAAGCGAAAGCAAACGCTTTTGAACAAGCTGTGAAAGAACAAAAGCGTACCATTGAACAGCAAGAAAAAGAACTTGAAGCACAGCAAAACGCGTCCATTTCCGAACAACAAGCATTACAGGACATACAAGCGGATTTGAAAGAAATAGAACTAAAACAAGCCACATTAAATGAAAATCTAACATTGTATGACCGAGATAAACAACAATTTGATACCGATACAGAGGAACTGCAAACGAGAGATGCTCAGTTGACAGTGGACTTAAACGAGATTGGACAGCAGCTGACGACGATTCAGAAACAAATCGATGAATTAACGGTAAAAGATTTGCGCTTCAAAGAAAGCCAAGAGCAAATGCAAGATGATTTTCATCAATATCAAGTGATGCTTGCTGAACAAGAAGAACGTTTAAAAAGTCAGCGTGAAAAAACGAATACGCTCACGTCTCAGTTGAATGATCTAATCGAACAAAATAGCTCATATACGAAAAAACTAGAAGAAATAAACGATCTTGAACAAAATGAGGTAACGGAAGAAGAGCTTACGGAACATATTCAGACAAAACAAAGGGAAAAAGAAGAAATTACGAGTAAGATTCAACAAAAGCGTGCGGAACGTTCTGAACGAACACAACTAATTCAAGATCAGGAACGGGAACTAAAAGAAGAAAATAAACAGCATCAGGGATTTGTAGAAGCAATTCAAACGAAGGAAGTAAAAGCTAATCGGCTTGATGTCGACTTAGAAAATCGCTTATCGCGTCTGCAAAAGGAGTACACGCTAACATTTGAACGTGCAAAACAGACCTATGCAAAAACAGAAGATACGGAAATGGCAAAACGGAATGTGGAGCAGATAAAACAGTCAATTGAGCGATTAGGGACCGTAAATCTTGGTGCAATTGATGAATATGAACGCATTTCTGAGCGATACACTTTCTTGTCTGATCAAAAAAATGACTTGGTCGAGGCAAAACAAACGTTATACACTGCTATTGCTGAAATGGATGAAGAAATGGAAAATCGTTTTGAAACAACTTTTTCACAAATTAAAGCAGAATTTACTGTCGTGTTTAAGGAGTTGTTTGGTGGGGGACGTGCAGAATTAAAATTAACTGATCCGAAAAACCTCCTTGAAACTGGCATTGATATTGTTGCTGAACCACCAGGAAAAAAATTGCAGCACTTAGGTTTATTATCTGGTGGAGAACGAGCACTGACGGCAATTGCTCTGTTGTTTGCCATTTTACGGGTTCGGCCTGTTCCATTCTGTGTATTAGATGAAGTAGAGGCTGCATTGGATGAGGCAAATGTTGCTCGATTTGCTAAGTATGTAAAAATGTATAGTGAACAAACACAATTTATTGTGATCACACACCGTAAAGGTACAATGGAAGAAGCGGATGTTCTGTATGGTGTAACAATGCAAGAGTCTGGTGTGTCACGTCTCGTTTCTGTTCGTTTAGAAGACACAAAAGAATTGGTAAAATCATAAGGAGGTTGCTCGTGTAATGGGTTTTATGGATAAGCTTAAAAACAAATTTAAACAAACCGACAAGGAAGAAGAAGTGACGACGAAATATAAAGAAGGAATGAAGAAAACACGGAATTCTTTTTCGGGAAAAATCAATGACTTAATTGCTCGTTATCGTAAAGTGGATGAAGATTTTTTTGAAGAGCTGGAAGAAGTACTTATTTCCGCTGATGTAGGCGTGATGACGGTCATGGATTTAATCGATGAATTGAAAATGGAAGTAAAACGCCAAAACATTAAAGATACAAAAGAAGTAAAAGAAGTAATTTCCGAAAAGTTGGTAGCTATTTATTATGGTGATGATGAGGAAGAAATAGAGGAATTGAATGTACAAGAAAACGATTTAACCGTCGTTCTTGTCGTGGGTGTGAATGGTGTTGGCAAAACAACATCGATCGGCAAACTGGCTCATAAGTTTAAGCAAGAAGGAAAAAAGGTAGTGTTAGCGGCAGGAGATACTTTCCGTGCTGGTGCGATTGAACAGCTTGAAGCATGGGGTGAACGTGCGGAGGTAGACGTTATCAAACAAAATGCTGGTAGTGATCCAGCAGCTGTTATTTTCGACGGTATTAAAGCAGCAAAATCTCGTGGTGCAGATATATTATTATGTGATACTGCTGGTAGATTGCAAAACAAGGTCAACTTAATGAATGAGTTAGCTAAAGTAAAACGGGTCATCGAAAAGGAAATTCCTGGTGCGCCACATGAAGTATTGCTCGTATTAGATGCTACAACAGGGCAAAATGCAATGAGCCAAACAAAAACATTTTCAGAGGCCACGAATGTTTCAGGTATCGTGCTGACGAAGCTTGATGGGACTGCTAAAGGCGGGATTGTCCTCGCGATTCGTAATGAATTGCATATACCGGTGAAATTTGTTGGGCTGGGTGAACAGGTGGATGATCTTCAAGCGTTTAATGCAAATGCATTTGTATACGGTTTGTTTGCGGATTTACTTGAAGAGGACAACGAATAATGGTAGTATGATTATGTAAAGGGCTTTCACTTAACAAGGGGTGAGCAGATTGCTAGAAAAGACGACACGAGTCAATTATTTATTTGATTTTTATCAAGCATTATTAACCCCTAAGCAGCGAAGTTATATGGAAATGTACTACTTAGAGGATTATTCATTAGGTGAAATATCGGAACTGTCACGGGTTTCAAGACAAGCTGTATATGATAATATTAAACGTACAGAGACGATGCTTGAATCCTATGAGAAAAAATTGCATTTATACGATAAATTTCAACAACGTGCAGAATTGCTAGATAAACTGGAACGAACAGCAGCTGCAGGGGATACAAGTAACGCTATTATTGCTATGATTAACCAATTAAAAGAATTAGATTAGGGGGACACCTTCTATGGCATTTGAAGGACTGGCCGACCGCCTGCAAAGTACAATAAAAAAAATAACTGGTAAAGGTAAAGTCAGTGAGCAAGACGTTAAGGAAATGACACGTGAAGTCCGCCTGGCTTTACTTGAAGCCGATGTGAATTTTAAAGTTGTCAAAGATTTAATAAAACGAATAAAAGAACGTGCTGTTGGACAAGAAGTGATGGAAAGCCTCACACCTGGTCAACAAGTTATAAAAGTTGTTAAAGAAGAGTTAACCGACCTAATGGGTGGCGAACAAAGTAAAGTTGCTGTTGCTGATAAGTCGCCAACCGTTATTATGATGGTCGGTCTGCAAGGTGCAGGTAAAACAACGACAACAGGGAAGCTTGCTAATTTACTACGAAAAAAACATAACCGTTCACCATTACTTGTGGCATGTGATATCTATCGTCCAGCCGCAATTAAGCAGTTAGAAACATTGGGAACACAATTAAACATGCCAGTATTTTCCATGGGAACTGAAGCAAATCCAGTTGATATAGCAACGAAGGCAATCGAACAAGCAAAAGAAGAGCATCATGATTATGTCATCATTGATACTGCTGGACGTCTGCATGTTGATAATGAATTGATGGATGAATTACAACAAATTAAATCAACCGTTAAACCGGATGAAATTTTCTTAGTTGTTGATGCAATGACAGGTCAGGATGCTGTTAATGTTGCGGAAAGTTTTAATGAACAGTTGGATATATCTGGTGTTGTCTTAACGAAACTTGATGGGGACACCCGTGGTGGTGCCGCACTTTCCATTAAAGCTGTCACAGATAAGCCAATTAAATTTGCTGGTATGGGTGAAAAACTTGACGAATTAGAAGCATTCCATCCAGAGCGTATGGCCTCACGGATCCTTGGCATGGGTGATGTGTTAACACTAATTGAAAAAGCACAAACAACCGTCGATGAGAAGCAGGCGAAAGAATTAGAAGAAAAAATGCGGACCGCGTCATTCACCTTTGATGACTTTTTAGAGCAAATGGGTCAAGTAAAGAAAATGGGTCCATTAGAAGATTTGCTCTCTATGATTCCGGGTTCAGGAAAAATGAAAGGCTTAAAAAATGCCCAAATTGATGAAAGTCAGCTTACCCAAGTAGAAGCTATCATTCAATCGATGACCAAAAAAGAGCGACAAGAACCTGATATTATGAATGCAAGTCGTAAAAAGCGTATTGCTAAAGGATCAGGGACGTCCGTATCGCAAGTCAATCGACTACTCAAACAATTTGGCGAAATGAAGAAAATGATGAAACAAATGACCAACATGCAAAAGGGTAAAAAAGGAAAGGGTATGAAGTTTCCGTTTATGTAAAGCACAAAAAGCCATTGGGCACTAGAGCTTGACGTGGCTGTTTCTGTAACGGAAATGTGCCCAGCCGTCAGAATATATTTGTGTTGTAATGGAAAAACACTTTACAGACAAACAAGTTTCTGATAGAATCTAAACTTGTGATAGATAATTAATTGGAGGTGCAAAAACATGGCTGTAAAAATTCGCTTAAAACGTATGGGATCTAAAAGAAATCCATTTTATCGTATCGTTGTAGCTGATTCACGTTCTCCTCGTGATGGACGTCAAATCGAACAAATTGGAACATATAACCCGGTAGTGAACCCGGTTGAAGTTAAAATTGATGAAGAGAAAGCACTTAGCTGGATGACGAATGGTGCAAAACCAAGTGATACAGTACGTAATCTTTTCTCAAAACAAGGCATCATGAAGAAATTCCACGACCAAAAAAATCAATAGTAAGGTAGTGAGATATCATGAAAGCCCTAATCGAATCAATTGTTACAGCGCTAGTCGATTATCCAGATGATATCGTTGTGACAGAAACAGAAGAGGAAGCAAAGATTGTTTACCATCTAACTGTGAATCAACATGATGTTGGTAAGGTTATTGGCAAAAATGGTCGTATCGCTAAAGCAATCCGTACCGTTGTTTATGCAGCACGTACGGATGCTAACAAACGAATTTATTTAGATATTATGTAAAAAGGGAGAGGCGGATACCTTTCCCTTTTTACACATGACTGTTTTAAATCGTTTTAGGAGAGCGAGGAACAGGTATGAAGATAATCAAAAAGGTATTAATCAAACAAATTGTCACGGAAAAAAGCAAGGCAAAGTTACAAACAAATTTTGACCAACATAAAATGCGGCTTGAACAAGAGTGTCAACAACTACTGTTTGAACAACGTAAACTGCAAAATAAAACGGGTGTATCAAAGCAAGAAGTTGCTAGTCGTTTTCAGCAGGAAATCAAAAACCGTAAAGAAAAAATGAAATTGCTCGATTTCAAGATTGAGCAGTTGGACATGTTAGAAATAGGTAGTGAAATCGTAGAAAAAGAAGTTGAAGCTCTTGTTGAGGTAGATGTAGGTACGCATTGGAATGAAATAATGGATGATAGAGCAATTGTCATTAAAGATGATGTTGTCATTCGGATTGATGAATAGTAGGTGAGTTTATGGATGGAGTAGAATTTTTTAATGTTGGTAAAGTCGTCAACACGCATGGGATTCGTGGGGAAGTAAAAGCAATCCGTATTAGTGATTTTGCAGAACGCTTTGCTATTGGTGAAACGTTATATGTGGTTATGGAAAAGGAGGATCCTCTTCCAGTAGTAATTGATGGGCATCGAACACATAAAGGCTTTGACCTTATCCATTTCAAAGGTCTTGATAATATTAATGATGTAGAACATTTTAAAGGTGCACAGTTGAAAATTACTGAAGCTCAGCTAACAGACTTAGATGAAAATGAGTATTACTACCACGAAATCATTGGTTGTGACGTCTATACAACTGAAGGGAAAATGTTAGGGACTATTAAAGAGATTTTAGCACCTGGAGCGAATGATATATGGGTAGTAAAACGGCCTCAGGGTAAAGACTTATTAATACCGTATATTGAGGATGTTGTGAAGCAAATTGATATTGAAGCAAATAAAGTGGTTATTGAGCCAATGGAAGGACTGCTTGACTAATGCATATTGACGTTCTAACACTCTTTCCGGAAATGATCTCAAGTGTTTTTAATTCTTCTATTTTACAGAAAGCCCAAGATAAAAACCAATTCACCTACAATTTGGTTAACTTCCGTGATTACACGGAGAATAAGCACAAGAAAGTAGATGACTATCCATATGGTGGCGGGGCAGGTATGGTTTTAACCCCGCAGCCTGTATTTGACGCTGTTGATACCATTATGAAAGAAAAAACGACAACCCCTAGGATAATTTTAATGTGTCCCCAAGGTGAACCGTACAACCAAAAAAAAGCTGAAGAATTGGCAACGGAAGAACATCTTGTTTTTATTTGCGGGCATTATGAAGGCTATGATGAGCGGATCAGGGAACATCTTGTAACAGATGAAATTTCGATCGGTGATTACGTTCTGACCGGTGGTGAGCTTGGGGCAATGGTTGTGATTGATAGTGTTGTTAGGCTGCTCCCGGATGTATTGGGTAACAAAGAATCTGCACCAGAGGACTCCTTCTCGACCGGATTGCTAGAACACCCCCATTATACCCGTCCAGCAGATTTCCGCGGCATGAAGGCCCCTGATGTCTTGTTATCAGGTGACCACGGTAAAATTGAACAATGGCGCAGGAGGGAATCACTGAGACGGACATATGAACGACGGAGAGATTTGATCAAGCGGAAAGATTTATCGGAAAATGACCTGCTGTTATTAGATGAAATTAAAAATAGGCATGATAGATAAACTATGATCAGGTAGAGGTCATAGTTTTTTTGTGCACAAATTTTGTCGAGAGGTTTTGTATGTTATTTTCCAATAAAGATATTGAAGTATTCTAAAAATACAGGTATATTGAAATAGTAAATAAGCCATTTCGGGGGGTATCATCATTCGACTATTGGTGTTTATTCTATTATTTACACTATTAGTTACCGCCTGCAGTAGTGAACAATCGATTTCAAAAGAAACTTCTTGGCAAAATGATACGGAACAAGCTAAGTCATCTGGAAATGAGAGAATTGTTACCGATGATGGAAAGATTACCTTTGAAATTATTAATAATGTAGAGGCATCCAAGGAAAAAGTTGAAAAAATTAAAAAGGAGATTTTGCAGGCGTACAATGATATTACGAATTCAATCAAAACAGACTATGTTCCTGCCAAGGAGATCGATATATTACTTCTACAAGGCAATGCGCCATCCTTTGGTTCCAGAAAGGAAATAATACTATATTCGATTACGGATGACAATTATCCCCTTGTACATGAATTAACACATACGTTACTTGGATATGGTGAAGATTTCGATAGGAGCAGGGGTTTTTTAACACAAGAAGGATTGTTTCAATAGACCCAGATGTATTTAATAGGAGCAATTAAAGATTTGCGAAGAGGAAGGGAGCAATTTCTTATGAAAAAGTTTCTTTTGTTTTTAATAATCGCCCTGTTGGTAACGTGTATTATATGTTTTGCTATCGGTTATGTTGAATATGGTATTGGTGCTGGTGTTGTTTTCATGATAGTTGGTATGGCGACTGCGAACGTTTATTCACAAAAAAATCAGGAATACTTGCATAACAAGTGGCATGAGGATTATGTCCGCCGCAATAAAAGATAGAATAGCGTAAGTAATTTTAACCGAAAAACAGTTGAACTGACGTCTCTGTTATGGTATATTAATTGTTGTGCTTAAGTGTTCGGCTTAGGCATTAAAACGATGTTCCGCTGTCACCTAGTGAGATATGAGCATTAGTTTGGAAGGAGTGAAGTAGGATGCAAAAATTAATCGAAGACATCACAAAAGATCAACTTCGCACAGATCATCCTGATTTTCGCGCGGGTGACACTGTAAAAGTTCACGTTAAAGTTGTTGAAGGAACTCGCGAACGTATTCAGGTGTTTGAAGGTGTTGTTATCAAACGTCAAAATGGTGGAATTAGCGAAACATTTACAGTAAGAAAGCTTTCTTATGGTGTAGGTGTTGAACGTACTTTCCCATTACACTCACCAAGAGTTGCGAAAATTGAAGTTTCCCGTCGTGGTATTGTACGTCGTGCTAAACTATACTATCTTCGTAATCTACGTGGTAAAGCTGCACGTATTAAAGAACGTCGGTAATCATAATTCTGTGAGAAAGGAGCTTGGCCTTGTGTGCAAGCTCTTTTTTACTTTAGAATAGCGAATCATTTGTAGCAAAACATAATGTATACACATTGTAACTGCTGGAGGTTAGATTATGACCAAGCAAGAGAAAAGTGAGTGGTTCGGTTGGGTCAAAGCATTACTTTTTGCATTTGGACTAGTCTTTGTTGTAAGAATGTTCTTTTTTGCACCAATTGTTGTCGATGGTCCGTCCATGCAACCGACGTTACACAATCGGGACCAAATGATTGTTAATAAGTTTGTTTACCACCTTCATGAACCAGAACGATTTGATATCGTTGTTTTCCATGCTACGGAAAAGAAGGATTTTATTAAACGGGTAATTGGACTACCAGGTGAACATGTAGCTGTTGAAGACGAAACATTATACATTGATGGTAAGAAAGTTGCCGAGCCGTTTTTAAACAAACAGAAGGAAGATCTACAACCTGGAGAGGTTTTAACTGGCGATTTTCGTTTAGAGGACCTTCCTGGTGGGTATGAAACGATTCCAGATGATTATGTATTAGTACTTGGTGATAATCGCAGTAATTCAACGGATAGCCGTATGTTAGGTCTGATTTCCATGGATCAAATTGTTGGAAAAACCAGTTTCATTTACTGGCCATTTGATCATTTTCAGATAGTAAAAGAATAGGGTGAAAAAAGTTATGCCAATACAATGGTTTCCGGGCCACATGGCGAAAGCACGCCGTGAAGTGGAAGAAAAATTGAAACTTGTTGATTTTGTTATGGAATTAGTTGATGCACGTGCACCGTTATCATCGCAAAATCCCATGCTTCAGCAGGTTCTACAAAGTAAGCCTAAAATGATCGTTTTAATGAAAAAAGATTTAGCCGATCAACGTGAAACAGATAAATGGATTCAATACTTTAATCAAAAAGGCAGTACAGCTATTGCGATTAATGTAAATGATAAGTCAGATATTCAAAAGGTAATTCAAATTGCCAAAGACCTTGGTCAAGAGAAAATGGAAAAATTAAAGAAAAAAGGTATTCAGCCGCGTCCTGCCAGAGCAATGATTGTCGGAATACCAAATGTTGGGAAATCAACTTTAATTAACCGGCTCGCTCATAAAAAAATTGCAAAAACGGGTGACCGACCTGGTGTAACAAAACAACAATTATGGATTAAAGTGAAAAAAGACTTTGAATTACTTGATACACCAGGAATATTGTGGCCTAAGTTTGAAGAGGAACTAGTTGGCTACCGTTTGGCTGCGTTAGGAACGATAAAAGATCAATTACTTTCCTTGCAAGATATAACAGCCTTTGTTATCAACTATATGCAGGAACATTATCCGGAACTAATTGAAGACAGATATCCAATTGATCGTGATATGGACGACATGTGGGATGTTTTTGTTGCAATTGGAAAACAGCGCGGCTGCCTGGAAAGTGGAGGTAACGTTAATTTTGATAAAGTAGCTGATATTGTTATTCGTGATCTTCGCACAGGGAAACTAGGAAAAGTCACATTAGAGTCGGCTGCAGATTAGTTGGCATACATCTTCGGGTGCGTGTCAACTTTTTTCATAAACAAATAGATGAACCGAACCGATATTAACAGTAGAGGTGTACATATGGATAAAAAATCAATTGTTGCTTTAAAACAATTATTTGAAACGAATGCAGTGACTAATGACATAATAGCTGAATTAAGAAAAGATGAACGCAAAGGAGTTCAAAAATTACTCCAACGCTACGATCGCGAAAAGCGTAAAGAACAAGTAATGAAAAAAAACTTCGCAGAGATGTGCCACTTTGAACAAATAAATTATGATAAAGGCTGCCGGTATATTGCTGGAATGGATGAAGCTGGCAGGGGTCCACTTGCTGGTCCAGTGGTAGCCGCAGCGGTTATTTTGCCTAGGGATTTTACTTTACTCGGTTTAAACGATTCCAAGCAATTAAATGAAGCAACACGTAATCGTTTTTTTGAGATTATAAAAAAGCAAGCGGTGAGTTATGGAATCTCTATCGTTAGTAATCAAAAGATTGATCAAGTTAATATATATGAAGCGACGAAACTAGCAATGTATGACGCCATAAGCCAACTTGAACCAAAACCGGATCATGTTTTAATTGATGCGGTTAACCTTGATAATCTTCCATGTACATCTGAAGCAATTGTAAAGGGTGATCAAAAAAGCATTAGCGTTGCAGCTGCCAGTATTTTAGCGAAGGTTACACGAGATCAGTTAATGAAAAAAATCCATATAGAATTTCCAATGTATGATTTTGCGTCCAATATGGGGTACGGTACAAGGCACCATATGGACATGTTAGAACAACACGGGATTACGCAATATCATCGAAAATCATATGCACCTGTAAAAAATGCAGCTAAGTGAATCAAGTAAAATGAAATGGGGTGAATCTAATTGCGTCTTCAACAACTAACTCGCCTTGCTGGGTCTAACATACAAGAATCGCAACCTGTACTACGACAAGGTCAAATTATCCAAGGTAAAATTTTACATTTATACCCAAATAACAAAGCGAAAATTCAGCTTGGTACTAAGAATTTGATCGCACAATTAGAAGCCTCATTAACAACAGGAGAATCGTATCATTTTCAAGTACAAGCTACAGGTGACCTCGTTCGTTTAAGGGTACTGGGATATCAATTAAAAGGCCAAGTGCAACAAAATGTTGAAAGCTTACTAAAGAAATTGGGGTTAAAGTCGACAAAACAACATATAGCTCTTTTAAAGCTGCTTATGACTGAAAAGATCCCGTTTGACAAAGAACAACTAGTAAAGGCATTTCAATTAATTGACGCTACGAATAATAAAATTCAAGCTCGACAAATTGCTAAAGAAATGATCGCGCATAAATTGCCGCTAACAGATTCCGTTTTCCAAGCCTTACATACGAATCGTACAAGTGGATTTTCTGATCAAATGAAGGCATTGTTGTTTCAGCTGAAGCAGGATACGAACCAAACGCCGGTACAACATCAGCTAATGAAACAATTATCTTCCATGACTGAGCGGCCAACTGATGGAAGGGCTGCTTTCATGAAACATATCATGAATGAGGTAGACCAAAACAGGCCGCAATTTTTTAATATGTTAAAGCAAGCTGGAGTGGTAAACACGGAAGTTAGTTTTGCATCATGGAAAGCTGAATGGGGTAAGGTTAATGAACACTTCAATCGTACTAGTAATGTAGCACTTCCATACCAATTGGATTATGAAACAAGCGTAAAAAAATTAGAGGTATTTAACAAAAAAATTAGTCAAGATGTAAAACAATTTCTAAAAAACTGGACGAAAGAAATTGGTCAAGCACTGCAAAAACATACGAACTTAACTCATGGTGAATTTGCTGTGCTAAAACAGCAAATAAAGAAAACATTATTACCAGTACTTACTAATAATCAAGCACAGCAAATTCAAAAGCATGTACAAAATAACCTGGAATCACTTCAGCATCTTTTAACCACTTTTGAGTCAATGCACAATAATCAAGTTAATACGAAAGTGGATCAATTGGTAGCGAATGCAAAAGGAAATGAAAATGTATACTTACTAAATCCGAGAGATCAATTTTTACAACAGGTTTGGCAAGTGTTGCGTTTTACTGGTCTCAATTATGAAAATCAAATTCAAAATGAAAACCAATCAACGACAATTAAGTCAATGTTAATTCAACTGTTGCAACACAGTGATGGAGTGACCCATGATCGATCACAACAATTATTACATTTCATCAATGGTCTGCAAATTAATTCCGTTCATGATTCAGCAAATTTTATCCAGGCCAGTATCCAATTACCGGGTGAAAAATTAGCTTTAAATCAGGATGTGCAGCTTGATTTTACGGGAAAGAAAACAGAAAAGGGAGAAATCAGTCCGGATTATTGCCGAATCTTATTTTATTTAGATTTAACAAACTGGAAGGAAACAGTTATTGATATGAACGTACAAAAGCGATCCGTAGCTATAACTATTTTTAATGATCAAGATCAGTTACATGATCAAACACAAGCATTGAAACCAGTATTAAAAGAATCACTAAAGGCATTGAACTATCATTTATCGATTGTTACGTTTAAACCATTAAAAGGAATAAAATCAACAGATATCATAACAAATAATCAATCGTTATCTGCTCAAGGGGTGGATTTTCGCGTATGAATATAAAACGAAAAAAGGCTACTGCATTGCGATATGACAAAATCCAAGATCATGCTCCTAAGGTTACCGCTACAGGAAAAGGTTTAACCGCTGAGAATATAATCGAGAAAGCAAAAGCAAACAATGTGCCGATTCAGGAGGATGCATCATTAGTAGAGTTGTTATCTGAATTGAATATTAATGAGACAATACCGGAGGAACTTTATCAAGCAGTTGCGGAAGTTTTTGCATTTGTATATCAAGCAGATCAAAGTGCTGGAAACGCTAAGAAGGAATAATAATATTACCCTGAGCACGGAAACGACATACAAAAGTTTCCGTGCTTATGCTTTTTACAGCATCGGTAACCCTGTTTTGTAAGTAAGGAAAGTATAAAATTTGGCCTCTAATTTGTTCTCGAGCGGGACAAGCCACGTCCAGCTCCAGCGCTAAAGCGTTAGCGAGACTTCCCTCACCTCCGTCCGATAAGTCAACATCGATTCGCTTCCGCTTTTGATGTTTTGTTCCTTATTCTTGTGAAATTTGTCGTTTTTTTATACAATGGGAATGCAGTGATTTTTGATGGGAGGATGAAGGATGAACATTCATGAGTATCAAGGCAAAGAAATTTTGCGTGGATATGGTGTAAACGTTCCAAACGGCCATGTCGCGTATACTGTAGATGAAGCTGTTGAAGCTGCAAAAAAATTAGGAACATCTGTTACAGTAGTAAAAGCACAAATTCACGCTGGTGGACGCGGTAAAGCAGGCGGGGTTAAAGTTGCTAAAAATTTAGATGAAGTGCGTACATATGCTGATGAAATATTAGGTAAAACGCTTGTTACGCATCAAACAGGTCCAGAAGGTAAGGAAGTTAAACGCTTGCTTATTGAAGAAGGCTGTGATATTAAGAAAGAATATTATGTAGGGGTTGTCTTAGATCGTGCTACTTCCCGTGTCGTTATGATGGCATCAGAAGAAGGCGGTACTGAAATTGAGGAAGTTGCTGCTGAAACTCCGGAAAAAATCTTTAAAGAAGTAATTGACCCAGTTGTTGGCTTGTCTCCTTATCAAGCTCGCAGACTAGCATTCAATATCAACATTCCAGATGAATTGCTATCTAAGGCGGTTAAATTCATGACTGGTCTTTACCAAGTGTTTGTGGAAAAAGATTGCTCTATTGCGGAAATCAACCCACTAGTTACAACTGGTGATGGACAAGTTATGGCACTTGATGCGAAATTAAACTTTGATGATAATGCAATTTTCCGTCAAAAAGACGTCCAAGAATTTCGTGATTTGGACGAAGAAGACGAAAAAGAAATCGAAGCATCCAAATATGACCTAAGTTATGTTGCGCTAGACGGAAATATCGGCTGTATGGTTAACGGTGCTGGACTTGCAATGTCAACAATGGACATCATCAAACATTCTGGCGGCGAACCGGCAAACTTCCTTGATGTTGGGGGCGGTGCAACTGCTGAAAAAGTTACCGAAGCATTTAAAATCATTTTGTCCGATCCACATGTAAAAGGAATTTTCGTTAATATTTTCGGTGGAATCATGAAATGTGATGTTATTGCTGAAGGTGTTGTTGAAGCTACAAAACAAGTTGGCTTAGAAATGCCGTTAGTTGTCCGTTTAGAAGGTACGAATGTTGATTTAGGTAAGCAAATTTTAAACGAATCAGGATTAAATATCACTTCTGCTGACTCAATGGCTGACGGAGCAGAAAAAATCGTTTCTATGGTTAAGTAGAAAAGCGAAGCGGGCTTGTCCAGCGGCGTAGGGCATAGACAAGGGACCGTAGAACGGGTGGTTTTGCCGTTCGAAGTGTCCATTGACTATGACAGTAGCCGCTAGCCCACGCGTAGCTAGCCATAGAAAAGTGAAGCGGGCTTGTCCAGCGGCGTAGGGCATAGACAAGGGACCGTAGAACGGGTGGTTTTGCCGTTCGAAGTGTCCATTGACTATGACAGTAGCCGCTAGCCCACGCGTAGCTAGCCATAGAAAAGCGAAGCGGGCTTGTCCAGCGGCGTAGGGCATAGACAAGGGACCGTAGAACGGGTGGTTTTACCGTTCGAAGTGTCCATTGACTATGACAGTAGCCGCTAGCCCACGCGTAGCTAGCCAATAGCAAATTGAATGAGAAAACGTATGAGGATTGCGTAGAAAGGATGGACGAGAATGGGTGTATATGTAAATAAAGATACAAAAGTAATTGTCCAAGGAATCACTGGCGGAACAGCTAGATTCCATACGAAACAAATGCTTGAATATGGTACAAAAATCGTTGGTGGCGTTACACCAAAAAAAGGCGGTACAGAGGTTGAAGGGGTTCCGGTATTTAATACAGTACAGGACGCTGTGGATGCAACAGGTGCAACTGCATCTGTAATCTATGTACCTGCCCCATTTGCTGCAGACGCAATTTTGGAGGCGGTAGACGCAGAGCTTGACCTTGCTATTTGTATTACGGAACATATTCCAGTTATGGATATGGTTAAAGTAAAACGTTATATGGAAGGTAAGAAAACTCGCCTTGTTGGACCAAACTGCCCAGGTGTTATTACTGCAGACGAATGTAAAATTGGTATCATGCCAGGATACATTCATAAAAAAGGACACATTGGCGTTGTTTCACGTTCTGGAACATTAACATATGAGGCTGTACATCAATTAACAGAGGCAGGCTATGGCCAAACAACTGCTGTTGGTATTGGTGGAGATCCTGTTAACGGAACAAATTTCATCGATGTCTTATCAGCATTTAATGAAGATCCTGAAACAGAGGCTGTTGTTATGATTGGTGAAATCGGTGGTACTGCTGAAGAAGAAGCTGCTGCATGGGTAAAAGCAAACATGAAAAAACCTGTAGTCGGCTTTATTGGTGGCGCAACTGCACCTCCAGGAAAACGCATGGGCCACGCTGGTGCTATTATTTCTGGTGGTAAAGGTACTGCAGAAGAAAAAATGCGCGTAATGAACGAATGCGGTATTAAAGTTGCAGAAACACCTGCTGTAATGGGAGAAACGATGATTGAAGTACTAAAAGAACATAACTTAGATGAAAAATGTAAAACACATTGATTTTGGGAGGGGGTTATTGCCCCCCCTCTTTAATCTATAATGGAAAAATAAAGGATAGGATGTGATTGTAGTGAATCTGAACAATTTACGAAAAAAATTAATTCACTTACATCGTTGTCGCGGGATTACTAGACGTACGATTGGAAAAATGCTTCTTTACGATTCCTCTTTGTCAAACCTCTATAAGCTTTCCTCCACACAACTCAGTCAACAGTATGGTTTACCTCAAAAGAACGCTCAACACCTCTACACAGACCTTCACAACCAACAAGTTCATCAGTCGATTAAAAAGGATATAGATAACTATATGGTAATAACGATAGTTGACGAGAACTACCCAACCATGTTAAAAACAATTAAAGATCCGCCATTGGTGCTTTACGCTTTAGGGGATACATTCTTATTAAACCATAAACCTGCCTTAAGTGTTATTGGTACACGGAAACCTTCACAACATGCATATAGTAAAATGAATTTTATTTTACACCCATTAATGGAGGAAGATTGGCTCTTAGTTAGTGGGATGGCTAAAGGAATTGATAGTTATGTACATCAATTGGCATTAAAGAATAAAAAGAAGACAATTGCAGTTTTAGGTAGTGGCTTTCACCATATTTATCCGAAACAGAATACATTATTATTTCAGCAGATTGCCCAAAATGGATTAATTCTGTCCGAATATACGCCGAATACACCCCCAAAGCAATTCCATTTTCCTGAAAGAAATCGAATTATAAGTGGTCTTGGATTTGGTACACTGGTAATCGAAGCGACTGAACGTAGTGGAACATTGATTACAGTTGATCAAGCGCTGGATCAAGGTAGAGAGGTTTATGCTGTACCTGATTCTCCACTAATACCACAAACGGTTGGCTGTCATCGAATGATTCAAGATGGGGCGAAACTTGTTCGGACTGCAAATGACATTGCAGAGGACTGGGAATCATTGAAAGATATTCAACTGGAAATGTAAGAAAATAGTTTTGAAAATGAGAAAAATAATCTCAACATGTTTGACAAAAAGAAACTATATATTTAATATTAGTGAAGATTTCTCAGTTGAATTATGGTAACCTCATTTTGGGAGGAAAGATATAAATGTCAGATTATCTTGTAATCGTTGAGTCGCCTGCAAAGGCAAAAACGATTGAACGATATTTAGGAAAAAAATATAAAGTAGAAGCTTCCATGGGTCATGTTCGGGATTTACCGAAAAGCCAAACGGGAGTTGATACAGAAAATGAATTCAAACCAAAGTATATTACCATTCGCGGTAAAGGTGATGTGCTAAAGAATCTTAAATCAGCCGCAAAAAAGGCTAAAAAAGTCTATCTTGCAGCCGACCCCGACAGAGAAGGGGAAGCTATTGCATGGCATTTAGCTCACAGCTTGAAAATTGATGAGAATTCAGATTGTCGGGTTGTATTTAATGAAATTACGAAGGATGCGATTAAAGAATCGTTCAAACATCCGCGTTCCATTGATATGGATTTAGTAGATGCACAACAAGCGAGAAGAATTCTTGATCGGTTAGTTGGTTATAACATTAGTCCCCTGTTGTGGAAGAAAGTGAAAAAGGGTCTTAGTGCTGGCCGTGTTCAATCGGTCGCAGTGAAAATGATTATTGACCGAGAGAAGGAAATTGAAAACTTTAAACCAGAAGAATACTGGTCGATTGAAGCAAACTTTATAAAAGGTAAAGAAACGTTTGAGGGTTCGTTTTATGGAATCGATAACAAAAAGCATGAATTAAAAACAGAAGATGATGTGAAAGACATTCAAAAGAAATTAAATGGTGAAACATTTACGATTGATAAAGTAAAAAAACGTGAACGCAAGCGTAATCCGGCTTTACCTTTTACAACTTCATCATTGCAACAAGAGGCTGCCCGTAAATTGAATTTTCGCGCCAAAAAAACAATGATGGTAGCACAACAGCTTTATGAAGGTATTGATCTAGGGAAGAAAGCTGGAGGCATAACAGGTTTAATAACATACATGCGTACAGACTCAACACGTATATCCGAAACCGCAAAGGAAGAGGCAAAAGGCTATATTGAAGAGAAACATGGCAAGGATTATTTGGGTCACGCTAAAAAGTCAAAACAAAAAGAAGGAGCACAGGATGCCCATGAAGGGATTCGTCCCACTTCCGTCATGCGTGATCCGAAATCCTTAAAAGCTGTTTTATCACGGGATCAAATGCGTTTATATAAATTAATTTGGGAACGTTTCTTGGCAAGTCAAATGGCTCCGGCAATTATGGATACAATGACTGTTCATTTATTAAATAACGGAGTTGAATTCCGTGCGACAGGATCAAAGGTGAAATTTAAAGGATTTATGTCTGTTTATATTGAAGGAACAGACGATAAGAAAAATGAGGACGCTAAATATTTACCTGATTTACAGGAAGGTATGGAAGTGAAGGCAAATGAAATTGTACCGAATCAACACTTCACCCAGCCGCCACCGAGATATACAGAGGCAAGACTTGTGAGAACAATGGAAGAACAGGGACTTGGTAGACCTTCCACTTATGCACCAACACTTGATACAATTCAACGCAGGGGTTACGTTAGTGTTGATAATAAGCGATTTATCCCGACCGAGCTAGGGCAAATCGTGACGGAATTACTACAGGAGTTTTTCCCGGAAATTATCGATGTGGACTTTACAGTAAAGATGGAAGAGGACCTAGATTCAGTCGAGGAAGGAAAAACAAATTGGGTTAGTATTTTAGATGAATTTTATCAAGGGTTTCATAAACGGCTAGAAACTGCAGAAGAAGAAATGGAGAAAATTGAAATCAAAGATGAACCCGCTGGGATTGATTGTGAGAAGTGTGGACACGAAATGGTGTATAAGATGGGACGTTATGGAAAATTTCTCGCATGCTCTAATTTTCCGGAATGTCGAAACACCAAACCTATTTTAAAAGAAATCGGTGTCAAGTGTCCGAAATGTAAAGAGGGCAATGTTGTCGAACGGAAATCGAAGAAAAAGCGAACATTTTATGGATGTGACAGGTTCCCTGACTGTGATTTCGTTTCTTGGGATAAACCAATTGCTAGACCATGTCCCAAATGTGATTCCCTATTGGTGGAAAAGAAAAGCAAAAAACAAGTACAAATACAGTGTACAAATTGTGACTATAAAGAAAAAACACAAGACTGATAGTGAACTGCTCGTAACTACGGGCAGTTTTTTGTTTGCAAAGTTTTACTAACTTGAAAAAGGGTATTATGTAAGTGTGGAAGGAGGAAGACATGAAAAATGGAACGAAAAACTTATTTTGTTACAGTTGATACAGAGGATATCCGTGAAGTGTCCATTCCTGAGAGTGGAATTGAATATGAAATAAATGCGACACCAGAAGAAATCAAGGAAATTCGAATGCTATTTTCAAAGAAAAATAAAAACGCAAAAGATGCAGTAAAATATTTAGGGAAACCGTTTGATGAATGGGGTGCGGATGATGAACGGACGGAATACGGTGATCATTTATTTTCCATTTATCGCAAGCTGTACACATTAGGTACGGAGAATACAAAAAAGAAGATTAATGAATTGAAGTTATTTTAGAGTATGAGTATTAAGCTTATAATTTGTTGTCTATACTAAGATAAAAATATATTTGAATTCTTCAATTGTTGTTTGTTGACTATTTAATTCGGAAAAGCTATAATTACCAATTGGTAAGTTTATTTACTTGACAGCATCATGTATTAGAATGAAGATAATTATAGGGCTTGATATGGTCAATTCAGAATTTTATTACAATTTTGTTAAGTTTATTGCTTTCCGGATTATAATATGATATGATTTATTCGCTGTTTAGGACATATAAGAAGTGGGGCTGTATATAGCTAGCAACTAAAACAGCCACGTCCAGCTCCAGCGCCCAGCGACTAGTGGACTTCCTTCACCTCCGTACGATAAGTTAACATCGGTTCGAATCTAAAGGAAGGCCGACTAAAAGCGGGCTTTGCGCCCAACGTCGGCATACCCCTTTTGCAGAGGCATGTTTCCTTTATCTTCTGCGGTAGGAATGTTCGATTAAAAAACGCCGCTATGCGCGGCGACATCGAACCACTCGTGTTGCACGGACGCAGTCCATACGGCGCTAACCCGGGCGCTTCCGCTTTTGTCTCTGTTTAGGCGAGGTGAAAATTTGAATAACTTTTCAACTAGTAGCGAGGCATTTGTAGAGTATTTGCAAATTGAAAAAAATGCCTCGCCGTATACTGTGGAGTATTATCTGAATGATCTGGAAACGTTCTTCCGCTTTTTACAACGAGAGGGGATAAATAAGTTACAAGAAGTTGATACTCAAGTTGTACGTCTTTTTTTAACTACGCTTTATGATGATAAGCTTAATAGACGGTCTGTATCCAGGAAAATTTCTAGTTTGCGAAGCTTTTATAAATTTTTGGAACGTGAAGAAAAACTCACAACGAATCCTTTTCTTCATGCAACACTACCAAAAGCACAGAAGCCAATTCCAGGATTTTTATATATGGAAGAATTAGAAAAACTATTTGAAGTCAGTGATGTGACCGATCCAATAGGCCAACGTAATCAGGCTATGTTGGAGACGTTTTATGCAACGGGAATGCGTGTAAGTGAGTGCCAAGGATTAAAAATCCAGGACATTGATTTTTCAATCGGTACTGTGTTTGTAAAAGGAAAAGGCAGGAAAGAGCGCTATATTCCTTTTGGACGATTTGCAGAAATTGCACTGGAAACTTACATAAATGAGGGGAGAAAACAACTTCTTGCTAAAGCAAAAACAACAGCAGATAATGTATTTCTTAACGCCAGAGGCACACCGATAACGACAAGAGGAATGCGGGGAGTGCTAAATAAGATGGTAGAGAAAGCAGCATTGACCGTTCACATTCACCCACATAAATTACGGCATACTTTTGCAACACATTTGCTAAATGCGGGGGCAGATCTTCGTACTGTACAGGAACTACTCGGTCATGAAAACTTATCATCTACGCAAATATATACACACGTTACCAAAGATCACTTGCGTAATGTTTATATGAACAGCCACCCTAGGGCTAATGGTCAAAAATAAGGTCAAGAGGTGATGATCGTGAATAATGAAATGCATGCAACGACTATTTTTGCAATTATGCACAACGGACAATGTGCAATGAGCGGAGATGGGCAAGTAACATTGGGAAATGCAGTAGTAATGAAACATAAAGCGAAGAAAGTTCGTACGTTATTTAATGGGCAGGTGTTGGCAGGTTTTGCTGGATCTGTCGCAGATGCATTTACATTGTTTGAAAAGTTTGAAGGCAAATTGGAAGCATTTAACGGAAACCTTGCTCGCGCTGCAGTAGAATTGGCGCAAGAGTGGCGGAGTGATAAAGTACTTCGGAAATTAGAAGCGATGCTGATTGTGATGAATAAAGATAATATGTTTTTGGTTTCCGGGACTGGTGAAGTAATTGAACCTGATGATGGTATCTTGGCTATCGGATCTGGCGGTAATTATGCGTTAAGCGCCGGTCGAGCATTACGAAGACACAGTGAAAACTTAACCGCGAAGGAAATTGCTCAGGCGGCATTAGAGATTGCCGGTGAGATTTGCGTTTACACGAATGATCACATCACATTAGAAGTACTTGATTAATAAGGAGGCCTTATTAACAAATGGGAATTGATTTAACTCCAAAGCAAATTGTTGACCAGTTAGATAATTACATAATTGGTCAACACCAAGCGAAAAAATCTGTTGCTGTTGCACTAAGAAATCGCTATCGTCGAATGAAACTGGATGAATCGATTAAAGATGAAATCGTACCAAAGAACATATTGATGATCGGCCCTACGGGTGTAGGAAAAACAGAGATTGCCAGAAGGTTAGCTAAACTTGTTGGCGCGCCATTTGTAAAAGTAGAAGCAACTAAGTTCACGGAAGTAGGCTATGTTGGTCGTGACGTTGAGTCGATGGTTCGTGATTTGGTTGAAATGGCTATGCGGATGGTAAAAGAGGAAAAAATGGAAGAAGTAAAGGGTAAAGCAGAAGTAGAAGCAGACAAGAAACTTGTACAACTTTTGATGCCACAGGCTAAAAAACAATCCAACATGAAAAATCCGTTTGAAATGCTTTTCTCTAATGGATCCGAAGAAGATGATGAAGAAAAAGATCAAGATAAAAGCGAGGAAATTAGAAGCAAACGGAAGCGGATTGAACACCAGCTTGCCCTTGGAGAAATGGAAGACCACATTGTAACTGTGGAGATTGAGGAACTTCCTCCTTCCATGTTTGATATGCTGCAAGGTTCGGGTATGGAGCAAATGGGTATGAATATGCAAGATGCCCTTGGTCAGTTTATGCCAAAGAAAAAGAAGAAACGAAAGCTCCCGGTCTCTGAGGCTAGAAAGGTATTGACACTGCAAGAAGCACAAAAACTTGTTGATATGGAAGAAGCTGCCCAGGAAGCAATTGAACGCGCTGAGCAATCCGGTATTTTGTTTATTGACGAAATTGATAAAGTAGCTGGTAAACAGGACAGTTCGGCTAACGTATCACGAGAAGGTGTACAACGAGATATTTTGCCGATTGTGGAAGGATCTACTGTTGTGACCAAGCATGGTCCAGTAAAAACAGACCACATGCTGTTTATTGCCGCTGGTGCCTTTCATATGTCAAAGCCTTCTGACTTAATACCAGAACTACAAGGAAGATTCCCGATTCGGGTTGAATTAGAAAAGTTAGTTGTAGAAGATTTCAAACGAATTTTACAAGAGCCATCTAACGCATTGCTGAAACAATATCATGCTTTGTTGAAAACAGAAGGTATAAATGTTGCATTTACAGACGAAGCTGTGACTAGACTAGCAGAAATTGCCTATCAAGTGAATCAAGAGACAGATAATATCGGGGCAAGACGATTGCACACGATTTTGGAAAAACTACTTGAGGATTTATCGTTTGAAGCACCAGACGTTACGATGGAGACGGTAAAAATCACCCCAGAATATGTTGATAAGAAATTAAGTACAATCGTAAAAAATAAAGATTTAAGCCAATTTATATTATAAGTTAAACAATTGAAATGGAGGATTATCATGGAACTTTTAGATCGAGCAAGAAAAATTAACGCAATGTTACAGAAAGCAACAGGTAAATCAGTAAACTTTAACGAAATGTCAGCGTCATTGAGAGATGTCATCCGGGGGAACGTATTTATCGTAAGCAGAAGAGGGAAATTATTAGGATTTGCGATCAACCAGGAAATCGAAAACGAGCGTATGAAATCAATGTTAGAAGAACGTCAATTCCCTGAAGAATATACAAGAGGATTGTTCAACATCCATGAAACAACAGCTAACTTGGATATTGACAGTTCTTATACAGCATTTCCTGTAGAGAATCGTGAACTATTCCAAAATGGTTTAACAACAATCGTACCTATCATTGGTGGTGGGGAACGTCTTGGAACTCTTGTGCTAAGTAGATTAACAGAAAGTTTTAGTGATGATGATTTATTACTAGGCGAATACGGTGCTACTGTAGTTGGAATGGAAATTCTTCATGAAAAAACAGAAGAAATTGAATTAGAAGCAAGAAGTAAAGCGGTTGTTCAAATGGCAATAAGCTCACTTTCCTACAGTGAACTAGAAGCTATTGATCATATCTTTGAAGAATTAAATGGAAATGAAGGTCTATTAGTGGCAAGTAAAATCGCTGATAGAGTAGGTATTACCAGATCAGTTATCGTCAACGCACTAAGAAAATTAGAAAGTGCCGGCGTAATTGAATCCCGTTCATTAGGAATGAAGGGGACATTCATTAAAGTTTTAAATGATAAATTTCTTGTAGAACTAGAGAAATTACGTTCTAGATAAAAAATGAAAGCAAAAAGACTAGCGAAACGCTAGTCTTTTTTTTATAAAATTTGGCTCTAATTTACATTCGGCATAATGACCCCATGTCCAGCTCCAACGCTAAAGCAGTAGCTAGACTCCCCTTACCTTTGTACGATAAGTCATCATCAGCTCAGGTATAAAGGTAGGTCGACTAACATTAGGCTTGCACTCAGGCGTCGGCATACCCTTTTGTGGCGTGCTTCCTTTATCTCATTGCGAAGTGCTCCAGTTTGAACGTCGCTAAACGGGCGTCTGTGTTTTTATTTTATGGCAGTTTATTAATAAAGTCCTATACCAGCTATTAAAATTTGACAAAATGTGATAATATACTCATTGATGTACAACTTTTTGATATAACACTCCAATGATAAGTGACTTTTTTAGGACTTAAATCCTAGTCATTTGTAACTATTTTATTTTCCTAAGTCGGAATATGTCGAAATAACGTAGACATTGCTCATTGGATAAATTACAATATTCGTATGGATTATATAGTTTATGTCCGTTAGAAAGGTTTCCATTAAATGGGGAGGAATTGTAATGGATTTGTTTGGTGGTACATTCCGAACACTCGAAAATTCGCTTGATTATGCAAGTGTTAAAAATAGCACGATATCAAACAATATCGCGAATGTAGATACTCCAAATTATAAGGCGAAAGATGTAACTTTTAAAAACGTATTACATAAAGAACTTGGGAATTCATTAGCGGCAAAACGCACACATCCAAAACATCTGCCATTTGACAATGAAACATTACAAAATTCCTATCAAGTTATTACAAAGGGTAACACGATGTACAATCATAACGGTAATAATGTTGATATTGATAAAGAAATGGCAGAACTTGCTGAAAACCAAATTCACTATCAAGCATTGGTTGACAGAATGAATGGGAAGTTCCGCAGCTTGCAAACAGTTATTAGAGGAGGAAGATAATAATGTCAATTTTTAACGCGCTAAATACGAGTGCAAGTGCATTAACAGCTCAACGATTAAGGATGGATGTTATTTCTTCAAATATTGCCAATGCTCAAACAACCAGAGCTACCGTTAATGAGAATGGTGAATATGAACCGTACCGTAGAAAAATGACCGTTGTTGAGCCGAAGGAAAAAAGCTTTCAGTCATTCCTACAAAAAGCATCGAATACAACTTCTTCACCAGGTTCAGGTGTTAAAGTTACAGAAATAGTAGAAGATGATGAACCATTTAAGCTAGTCTATAACCCCAACCATCCAGATGCAAATGAGGCTGGCTATGTCGAATTACCAAATGTCGATCCACTAAAGGAAATGGTTGATTTAATGAGTGCGACCAGATCATATGAGGCAAACATTACCTCGGTGAATGCAACAAAAAGTATGCTAATGAAAGCTTTGGAAATAGGCAAATAGGGATTAGGGAGCGTTTATTATGAATCAAAGTATAACTGGTATATCACCATCATATTTACCCGCTAAAGCAAGCGCCGAACCTAAAATTTCAGCTGGAGAGGCACAAGCTGATTTTGCGAATACATTAAAAGCGGCAATACAGCACGTTAATGACACACAGGTGGCTTCAAATCAAAAAACGGAAAGCTTAGCAAAGGGTGAAATTAATGACTTGCATGATGTGATGATTACTGCGCAAAAAGCAAGTATAACGCTAGAAACTTCTGTTCAAATTCAGCGAAAAGTAATTGATGCCTATAACGAAATCATGCGGATGCAAGTATAATGATTTGACGCTAGAGAAGATTGTGACCGGGTCTTAACACAAACTAGTAATATAGGTAATAGATTTTGAATTTGGCGGGGGAATATATGAAAGAGAAAATATTACATTTTAAAGATAAAACAAAATCTTTTTGGACAAATCGATCGAAAAGCCAAAAAGGAATACTTTTGGGTTCCATCGCTATTGTTATTGCCTTGATCATCGGTATTGCCTTATTTTCATCTAATACGAAAATGGTCCCGTTGTATAATAATTTATCATTGCAGGAAGTTGGTCAAATTAAAACGGAATTGGATACAAGAGGTGTTCCATATGAATTGGAAGATGCAGGGAAGACCATAACCGTTCCAGAAGAACAGGTAGATTCATTGTTGGTGGATCTTGCCGGTCAGGGTATTCCTAACAGCGGGAACATTGATTATTCGTTTTTTAGTGACAATGCTTCCTGGGGAATAACCGATAACGAGTTTAGTATGATAAAACTCGATGCAATGCAGACGGAACTAGCCAACTTGATTAAGGGCGTTGATGGAATTAACGATGCAAAAGTAATGATTAATATGCCTAAGGATCCGGTGTTTGTTAGTGATAACGCAGAAGATGCGAGTGCATCAATTGTTATCAACACTCAACCGGGACAACAATTTCAAGGCAACCAGATTGATTCGCTTTATCGTTTGGTTTCCAAGGCAGTACCAAACCTACCTGCTGAAAATATTGTTATCATGAATCAGTATTTCGAATACTATGACCAGGAAAAGCAAACAATTTCTGGTGGCCAAGATGCGTACACATCACAACAATCGATAAAAAAGGATATAGAACGTGATATCCAGAGAAGGGTACAGCAAATGCTTGGTGCCATGGTTGGTCCGGAAAATGTTATCGTTTCGGTCACTTCAGACATCGACTTCACGAAGGAGAACCGTGTTGAAGAAATTGTTGATCCAGTAGATGTTGAAAATATGGAAGGCGTACCAGTTAGTATCGAAACGGTTCACGAAACATATACAGGAGATAATCCTCCAGCTGGTGGTGTTGCAGGAACTGGTGAAGAGGACATAACGAATTATCAAGCAGAGGATAATGATGAAGACGGCGAGTATGAACTTGTAAAAGAAACAGTAAATAATGAGTATAATCGTATTCATAAAGAAATCGCTGAGAGTCCATATAAGATTCGTGATTTAGGGATTCAAGTTGCAGTCGACAATGTGAAAGCAAAAGATGGAAAAGATGTTCAATATCTCACACAGCAAGAACAAAATAGTGTACAAGATGGGATATCTTCTATTTTAGATTCCATTATTACAACATCCATCGATAAAGAATATGGCGAAGTACAACAACCAGATGAAAAAGTATCGATAGTTTTCCAGGAATTTAGTGGTGACACCGCATTTCCAGAAACACCGCAGTCTGCTATCCCAATGTGGATGTATATTGCCGGGGCTGTTTTATTAGTCATCATTATTATTCTCGTTATCCTGTTAATTCGCAGACGAAAAGATGATAGCGAAGAAGAAATAGAAGAAGAGACAGTGGCGGTAGAAGAAACAGCCGCAGAAGTACCAGAAATAGGCGGAGAACCAGATACAGAATCCGTAGCTCGTAGGAAGCAACTGGAGAAAATGGCAAAAGAAAAACCAGAAGACTTTGCTAAACTTTTAAGAAGTTGGATTGCGGATGATTAGGAGGGACTATTTATGGCAAGACAAAAAGGGGAATTAACCGGAAAACAAAAGGCAGCAATTCTCTTAATTTCCTTAGGTCCAGACGTATCCGCTCAAGTATATAAGTATTTATCTGAAGAGGAGATTGAGAAGTTAAGTTTAGAGATTTCTTCAGTTAAAAAAGTGGAATCATATTTAAAAGAGGATGTACTAGACCAATTTCATCAACTTGCACTTGCACAGGACTATATAGCACAGGGTGGAATCGGCTACGCGAAGACAGTTCTTGAAAAGGCGTTTGGCTCACAAGAAGCATCCGATATTATTAATCGGCTTACATCATCACTACAAGTTAGGCCGTTTGATTTTGCTCGTAAAGCTGATCCGCAACAAGTATTAAACTTTATCCAAAACGAGCATCCGCAAACGATAGCACTTGTCTTAAGTTATCTTGATGCCGAACAAGCAGGTCAAATTTTATCTGAATTACCACAGGAAATGCAGGCAGATATAGCAAAACGGATTGCAACAATGGATTCGACATCACCGGAAATCATTAACCAGGTTGAACAAGTGTTAGAGCGCAACATATCCTCAGCACTGACGGAGGATTATACACAGACCGGGGGGATTTCAGCTGTTGTAGAAGTATTGAATGGTGTTGATCGAAGTACAGAAAGAACCATTTTAGATGCATTGGAAATTCAAGATCCAGAACTTGCTGATGAAATTAAAAAACGGATGTTTGTCTTTGAAGATATTGTTATTCTTGACAATCGTGCCATCCAACGTGTTGTTCGTGAAGTGGATAATGAAGATTTACGTCTTGCACTTAAAGTTGCTAGTGATGAAGTGAAGGATATTGTCTTTAAGAACATGTCACAACGAATGGCAGAGACGTTTAGAGAAGAAATGGAATATATGGGTCCTGTTAGATTAAGGGATGTCGAGGAAGCGCAAACGAGAATTGTCTCGGTTATTCGTAGATTAGAAGAAATTGGTGAAATTGTTATCGCGCGTGGTGGAGGTGATGATATTATTGTCTAATAGCAACTCTTTTAATGCGGTAAATAGCAAAAGGATTAAAATTAAACCGATCGAACAAATTAGACAGACAGCATCTCAACAGAACGATAACAATTCATTAGAAAATGAGCAGATTACATTACAACATAAATTGAATGATATGCGCACAGAATTGAAACAGCTTGAAACAAAGAAAGTACAATTGCTACAAGAGGCGCAACAAACGATTGAACAGGATAAAGAAGAATGGAAAAAGGCGAAAGAAACATATAGAAAACAGGCACAGGAAGAAGGATATAGTGAAGGCTTTGCGGCAGGGAAACAAGAAAGTTTGACACAGTATCAACAATTGTTAGACAAAGCTAACCAAATCATTTCTTCTGCAACTGTGGACTATCATTCTACTATTGAAAAAAGCGAAGAAACAATAATCGATTTGGCAATTCATACGGCCAAAAAGATTATCAACCAAACGTTAGTAGATAATCCAGAAACATTTTTATCAATAGTAAAAGAAGCCATAAAGGAAATTAGGGATCAATCCGTTATTACTGTTAATGTAAACCCAGATAAATATGAGTTTATTGTCCAGCAAAAAGATGAATTATATCAATTGTTGCCTGAAGATACGAAACTAACGGTTCATTTATCAGAGGAATTAAATCAGGACAGTTGCATTATTGAGCATCCATTCGGACAAATTGATGCAAGTATTGATACGCAATTAAAACAGCTTCGAGAAATTTTGCATGAGCTTACACTGGAGAATGAACAATGAATTTAGGACATTATTTGACAGCCATTGAACAAGCGGATACATATAAACGCTATGGAAAAGTACTGCGTGTGGTTGGATTAATGATCGAATCACAGGGACCGGATGCAAATATTGGGGAAGTTTGTTATATCCATGCATCTTCGGCAAAACAGCGTACGGTAATGGCTGAGGTCGTTGGGTTTAGCAATGAAAAGATTATTCTTATGCCATACGCGGAAGTAGCGCAAATCGGTCCAGGTTGTCTGGTTGAATCTACCGGAAGTGCTTTAACAATAAAAGTCGGCCGAGGTCTGATTGGTAAAGTAGTAGATTCACTAGGTAGAAGTTTAGATAATACAAAATTGCCAAAAGGATTAACAAACTATTTAACCGAGCAATCTCCACCAAATCCTTTATCCCGACCACCAATTGATGAACCAATTCAGGTTGGTGTGAAGGCGATCGATTCCTTGTTAACAGTTGGCAAGGGACAACGAATTGGAATTTTTGCTGGTAGTGGTGTGGGTAAAAGTACATTGCTAGGTATGATTGCTAGGAACAGTGGAGCAGATATAAATGTGATTGCCCTTATTGGTGAACGTGGCCGAGAAGTTAGAGAATTTATTGAGAAGGATCTAGGTGACGAAGGATTGAAAAAGTCGATTGTCGTTGTTGCAACTTCTGACCAACCAGCTCTAATGCGAATTAAGGGTGCATATACAGCAACAGCAATCAGTGAATATTTTCGTGATTTAGGTTTTCAAGTAAATTTGATGATGGATTCGGTGACAAGGGTGGCCATGGCGCAAAGGGAAGTGGGTTTGGCGACTGGTGAACCACCAACAACGAAAGGATATACACCATCCGTATTTGCTACGTTGCCGAAGTTATTGGAACGAACGGGGACAAGTAGTACAGGAACAATTACTGCTTTTTATACCGTGCTAGTTGATGGGGATGACATGAACGAACCTATTGCTGACACTGTTCGTGGTATTTTGGATGGGCATTTTGTCTTAGATCGAAAGTTAGCTGAGCAAGGTCAGTTCCCCGCAATTAATACGTTAAAATCGATTAGTCGTGTAATGAATCAAATAGCAGACAAAGAACATTTAGAAGCTGCTCAAGAATTGCGCTCACTAATGGCGAAGTATGAAGAAAATAGTGAGCTCATTCAAATCGGTGCATATAAGCGGGGAACAGACCATGAAATTGATAAAGCTATCGCCTATTACCCAAAAATACAACGCTTTTTGAAGCAGGCGATTTTTGAGTATATCACACTTGATGATTCGATTAAACAAATGCAAAAGCTGCTTAATGGAGGTGCTGATTGATGGCAGAAACGATGGCTTTATCTAAAATCCTGCATGTTCGAGAGCAGGAAAAAAATGACGCACACAAAGCATACCGTAATTCCATGGAACTTTTTGAAGAAATTGCCACGAAACTATATACACTGTTGCGCAAAAAAGAAGCGGCTGAAGAATCGTATGAAAGTTACCTTCAGCAAACTACTCCTATTGATCAATTAAAGGAGCAAGTAAGGTATATTGAAATATTAAACAAACAAATTGTTACCTTACAACATTCCGTTCAGCAGGCAAGGAACGAAATGGAAACGAATCAAGAGAAGTTAACAAGTGCACATGTGGAAGTAAAAAAGTTTGAAAAAATTATTGAGCTAAGACAAAAGGAACAAGCGGAAAATATCCAGAAGCAAGAAAAACAGTTAATGGACCAAATATCTATCCAGCAGTTTTTAAGCAGGAAAAATGGGTGACAGATATGGCGAATCAATCAAAAAAATCAAAAGCACAATCAGAACATAAGACGAAAACAAATCCGATTTTATGGTTCTTCTTTGCAATTGTTATTCCAATCATTGTTGCAATCACATTAGCAATTATTATTTTTTCCGTAGCTGGGGTCAACGTCATTGACTGGGTTAAAAAGACCGGAAATGATATCCCAGTGGTATCGTCATTGATATCGACCGATGAAGAAAAAAATGTTCAACAAACGGAAGAAAAAATGAAAAATACTATTAAAAATAAAAATGAAGAAATTGAACAATTAAACCAAAACGTAAATGATCTTGAGGCAACAATTGATCAAATGGAACAAGAAATTACCAAGCTTGAAAACCGGACAACACCTGATGATGCCAATACGGCAGAAGGTGAAAATAAAGAAAAGGAACAAGATACGGTCAAAACAATGTCCTCATCATTCAAAGATATGGATAGTGAACAGGCTGCATTGATTTTTCAAAACATGGACGATGATTTAGCGATCTCCATCTTAAAAGAAGTACCAAATAAAGTTCGCGGTGAAATTTTTGCAGAAATGGATCCCAAATTAGCTGCCAAATTAACAAAACTGTTTGTTAATAGCAATTAGTGGCAGGGAAACTTGAAAGGAGGTGAGAATTGTGAACACGATCGGAATGATTTCGCAGCAAGTGACTCAATCAGGGGATATGGCCCAAAAAAATACGGGAAAGAAGCCTGATAAATCAGCTGTTTTTCAAGGTTTTTTAACCGATGAACAAACTTCGGTGCCACCAAAGACAGGATCAAGGCAGAAAGATAAGGGTCAGCTTAACTCCGCGGATTTACTTACATTGCTTAATGGCTCATTGAAAATGATAGATTCAGAAGGTAAAGAAAAGGAACAGTTAAACATAGCAGATTTACTAGCTTTGCTTAATCAATCATCAAAGTTGCAAGGGTTTGAGAGTCAAGAACAAGGTATGTTGAACATAGAAGATTTGGCAGCATTACTTAAGAACTTACCGGGAATTAGCGAGCAGTTAACTGAGAAAATATTGAACTCAGAGGACATTCAGGGCTTAAGTGGTGTTGATGCATTAGAAGAAATAATCAATAAGTTTGAAAAAATACTTGGTCAAACTGCAAACGAACAAGATCGTACGGAAGATTTGAATATTAACCCTGAACTTATGAATATTCAGATGAATGCAGTTGCAGAAAACGATGGTACTATTCAGCAACAATTAGCAGCCATTTTCAAACAAGCGAAGGAAGTTTTAGGAAAAATAACAAACGGTGAAACTATTTCGAAAACCGATGCATCAGCTCTTTTGAAATTATTGGAACAATGGACTTCATTGGCAAAAAAACTATCGGGTAACAAAGCCGCACTTGATACTCTTGTATCTGGAAAAGGTACCAGTGGAACAAAAGAACAAGCAATGTGGCGTGAACTGGTGCAGTTTTTTCAAAAACGCAATCAGTTTGTAACCAATCAGCAGTATAACACCAATGCAAAAGTGACTAGTAATGATGTGGCAAAATTATTACAGAAGGTGTTAAGTGATCAAACACAGGTTGATAAGGCACCATCACAACATATGTCGGCTTCATCTATGCCAATGTCAAAAGTTGAACAATATGTTATCTATATGAATCAGAATCAAAATTCCCAAACAGTTGATCAACAGTTGATTGAACAGTTTCAAAAAGTAATGAAAACGAGTAAATTTCTTTCAATGAATAATGGGACATCACAATTATCAATTGCCTTAAAACCGGATAATCTTGGTGAGATGATGGTGAAGTTAACGCAAATAAATGGGGAAATGACTGTAAAAATCATGGTTACATCCCAAGCAGCCAAAGATATGCTGGAGTCCAACATGCATCAACTGAAACATATGTTTTCACCACAGCAAGTTGTAATTGAAAAGCAAGATTTGAACACGAACCAAGCACAAAACTTTCAAGGTGAACAAGAGAATCAATCAATGAATGAGCAAGAACAAGATCAGGGACAGGCACAGCATTCAAATGACGATGATTCAAGCGGGCAACAGCAGAATGATTTTGAAACACAATTCCAAGAAGTATTAATGAATGAGAAAGTGTAGGTGAGGAATGTGACGAAAATTGATCCATCGTTGTATTTACACAATCAACCTGATGCTAGAACACCAAGTCCAGATCTAGGAAAAGACGAATTCATGAAAATTTTAATGACGCAATTACAAAATCAAGATCCAACGAACCCAATGGATGATCGTGAATTTATCTCGCAAATGGCTACTTTTTCATCGCTAGAGCAAATGATGAACATGACGAATTCCATTGATAAGCTTGTGCAAAATCAAATGGAATCGCCAGTAGTTAAATATAGTCATATGATCGGGAAAGAGGTTTCGTATCAAGCTTATGATGAAGAAACCGGCGAAAAGCTTGACGTAGAAACAAGTAAAGTAGCTGCAGTCAGTCAACAAGACGGATGGGCCATTCTGGAGCTAGAAAATGGTGAGAAAATATACGCAGATTCTATCATACAAGTGGGCGATCCAGAAGCAGAGGTTGATACGGACAATACAGAAGAAAAAGTAGTTGGACCTGAACCATCTGAAGGAAGTGAATAACATGGATCACCGTATCCATCAAACTCAAGTAAATAAGCCTTTATTTCCGACAGTAAACAGGCCAGTAACAAAGCAAAGTTCTTCAGCAAACTTTAAAGATATATTGTCAGATGTTCAGGTAAAAGTAAGCAAGCATGCAAAAGAACGTCTGAACGAACGTAATATAACCATTCATGAAAACGAATGGCAACAAATCACAAATAAAATGGCTGAAGCAAAACAAAAAGGTGTCACCGACTCGTTAGTTCTAACAAAAGATGCTGCACTACTTGTTAGTACGAAAAATAATACAGTTGTTACGGCAATGAATCGGGATGAAGCAACAAGTAAAATTTTTACAAATATTAACGGTACGATTTTAATTAACGAATAGGCTGGACCCTTATGGGAAGCCAAATGGCTGTTGAATGAACGATGCAGCCAAAATGATAAAACCAAAAAAGGGGAGAAATCATATGCTACGTTCCATGTATGCAGGTATTTCAGGAATGAAAGGTTTTCAAACAAAATTAGATGTTATCGGTAATAATATTGCCAATGTAAATACGTCAGGCTTTAAGAAAGGCCGTGTGACATTTCAAGATATGATGAGTCAGATGACATCAGGTGCACAAGGTGCAACAGATACACGTGGTGGTGTGAACGCGAAACAGGTTGGACTAGGATCGCAACTGGGAACAATTGATAATATTCATACACAGGGGTTTCGTCAGTCTACGAATAATCCGCTAGACTTCGCATTAGAAGGTGATGGGATGTTTGTTGTTGCGAGTGACCTTGTACCAGGCGATCTTCAGAATTCTAATGTATCGTATACAAGAGCTGGGAACTTTTATTTAGATGAAGAAGGAAACATTGTGAATCCTCAAGGGTTATACTTAATGGGTTTTTCAGCAGTTGAAACTGGAGATACAATTTATACCGCAGAAGATACTGCAGGTAATCCTATAACTGTTACAATCAATGCCAGTGGTGATATGGAGGGAACTTATATAGATGAGAATGGCGATCAGCAGGCCATAGAAATAAGTAATAAAGTTGGATCTTTTGATGATGCTGAAGGTAAAGGATTCCAGATTGATAATTCAAATGGCACAGTTGAAATCACTTATAGTGACGATGGTGATGAAAAATCCGTTGATACAACTTCCGAAATAGAAGTTAATATTGTTGAAGGAACCACCAGCCCAATAAATATCCCTGAAAATGCCCAAAGCTTCAGTATTCAAACAAATGGAACAGTGAACTATATTGATGCAAATGGAAATACAAGAGTAGCTGGTCAAATTGCTTTAGCCAATTTCTCTAACCCGGCTGGACTTCAAAAAGCAGGAAGTAACTTATTTTTGAACAGTGAAAACGCTGGATACACTGGCTTATCCGTACCTGAAACAGACGGAGTCGCTTCCATCGTCAGCGGCGCACTTGAAATGTCCAACGTTGACCTATCAGAAGAATTTACGGAGATGATCACAGCTCAACGTGGGTTCCAGGCAAATACGCGAATTATTACAACATCAGATGAAATTTTACAAGAGTTAGTAAACTTAAAACGATAAATAAGGGGGTAGGGGGTGCGGCTTAAGAAGTTAGCCCCCACCATAACATGATTCAACTGACACGATTAAACGATGAAACATTTACGTTGAATGCATGCATGATTGAACAAATCCAATCTCACCCGGATACAACGATCACATTATTAAATGGCAAAAAATTAGTTGTGAAGGAATCAGAGGCAAAGGTAGTGGATTTAGTTACATATTATTACCGGGAAATCGGAGTTCAACGCGTGTTAAAAGAGGCAGGTGAAGCTGATGAATAAGTTGGCTAAAACGATGATTGCAACTTTGAGTATCTTGTTAATTGCAGGTGTCGCAGCATTAATCGTTGTTTTAAATGTTAAAGATGACAAAAACAATAGCAGTGCGCAAACTTTAGATGATATGGTTGAATATTCCTATCAAACATCGGAAATTACCACTGATTTAGAAGATGGTAGTTTTGTCCGCATCCAATTCCAAATTATTACCGATAGCAAGGACGCAAAAGAGGAAGTAGGAAAACGGGAATTTCAGTTGAAAAATATTCTAATAAAGGAATTAGCAAAAATGGAAGAAGAGGACTTTAAAAGTGGGCTTGGTTCTTTAGAAGATGTCATCAAGTTAAAGTTAAATAAAAAGATGTCAGAAGGTAAAATCACCGATGTTTACACTATCAGTAAAATTTTACAATAGTTTTAATTACTCCACAATGGAGGTGAGGATTTTTGGTAGAAGAAGTACTTTCACAAAATGAGATCGACGCTCTGTTATCTGCTATATCATCAGGTGAGATGAATGCGGATGAATTGAAAAAAGAAGAAAAGGAAAAGAAAGTTCGGGTCTATGATTTTAAACGTGCCCTTCGATTTTCGAAAGATCAAATTCGTAGTTTAGCTCGAATTCATGAAAATTACGCACGGTTATTAACAACTTTTTTCTCCGCACAACTACGAACATATGTCAATATATCGGTTGCGTCGGTTGACCAAATTCCTTATGAAGAGTTCATACGATCTGTTCCGAAAATGACCGTATTAAATATTTATAGTGTCGCCCCTCTGGAAGGCAGAATTTTGATGGAGGTTAACCCGAATATTGCATATGGAATGCTTGACCGTGTTCTTGGCGGTAAAGGGACTAGCGTTAATAAGGTTGATAATTTAACAGAAATTGAAACAATGCTGATGTCGCAGTTGTTTGAGAAGGCCATTGTTAATCTTCAAGAAGCTTGGTCATCTATCGTGGAAATTGACCCGATTTTAGAAGACTTTGAGGTGAATCCGCAGTTCTTGCAAATGGTCGCACCGAATGAGACCGTTATTGTTGTCTCGTTGAATACGACAATTGGGGAAGCAAGTGGAATGATTAATATTTGTATTCCGCACATTGTATTAGAACCGATCATCCCAAATCTCTCTGTCCATTATTGGATGCAGACAACTACGAAAAAGCGTGATCCGGATTCATATGAGAAGTTAACTAAAAATATTCAGCAAGCTAAAGTTGAGGCCAAGACATTGTTAGGAGAAACTAGTATTTCAATCCAAGAATTCCTGCAGCTAAATAAAAGTGATGTCATTGGTCTGAATCAATCAATCGATCAACCGTTGACGCTGAAAATAAATAACGAACCGAAATTTTACGTACAGCCGGGTAAATTTAAAAATCGCATGTCTGTACAAGTATTAGAGGAAATTATAAGGGGGGACGATGACGATGAATGATGGAATGCTTTCCCAAGAAGAAATTGATGCACTATTAAATGTTGGAGTAGACGAAGAGGAAGGGCAAGATAGTCAACAAAGCGAGCAAACAGAACAAACAGATGTAAATGATTATTTATCCTCACTAGAAATCGACACGTTAGGCGAGATAGGTAATATTTCGTTTGGTAGTTCTGCTACAACATTATCAACGTTATTGAATCAAAAAGTAGATATTACTACACCAACCGTTTCCGTAATTAAAAAAGCGGATATATCTGATGAATTTACCTTTGAGCATGTCAGTATCCAAGTAAACTATGTGGAAGGTTTTAGTGGGCAAAATGTTTTTGTCATTAAATCTGAAGATGCCGCTGTGATCTCAGATATTATGCTTGGTGGTACAGGTGAAACCCCTGCTGAAGAATTAAATGAGATCCACCTAAGTGCAGTACAAGAAGTGATGAACCAAATGATGGGTGCCGCAGCAACAAGTATGTCCACTATTTTTTCTAAACGAATTGATATTTCACCGCCATCAATTAAACTGATTAACTCGGGAAGTGACGAAAATACCGAAACAATACAGGATACAGAAGTTTTTGTAAAAGTTTCTTTCCAATTAAAGGTAGGGAATTTAATTGATTCGAATATCATGCAATTAATTCCGGTTCCATTTGCTAAACAGTTAGTTGATCAATTGTTAAATGGACCAGAAGAGGAAGCACAGGAAGAAGTTGCTGTTACTGTTGACCAATTGGACAAACCTAAGGAAGAAGCACCTGTATCAACTATACAAACCAATGAGTCTCAAATAGAGCCTCAAAATCATTCCCCACAATATCTAGGGGATCGTGTTGATCAAAAAAGTTCAACGGTTCAACAAGCTAACTTTTCTAACTTTGAGCCTGTCGAGCTGAATAAAAATGAACAACGTAATCTGGATATGTTGTTAGATATTCCGTTAAAGGTTACCGTTGAACTCGGACGTACTAAACGGACAATTAAAGACATACTGGATTTATCATCTGGATCTATCATTGAACTGGATAAACTAGCAGGTGAACCAGTCGATATTTTTGTAAATGAGAAATTAATTGCTACAGGTGAAGTTGTTGTTATTGATGAAAACTTTGGTGTGAGAGTTACCGATATTATTAGTCAATCTGCTAGATTAATGAAACTTAAATAGGGGGCGTATTAGATATGGCACAGAGTATTTTAATTGTTGATGATGCAGCATTTATGCGAATGATGATAAAAGATATTTTAACGAAAAATGGTTTTAATGTTGTTGGTGAAGCACAGGACGGAGCACAAGCAGTAGAGAAATATAAGGAATTAATGCCAGATTTAGTGACAATGGATATTACAATGCCGGAAATGGATGGCATCACAGCCTTAAAGGAAATTCAAAAGGAAAATCCTAGTGCAAAAATAATCATGTGTTCAGCGATGGGGCAACAGGCAATGGTAATTGATGCCATACAAGCTGGCGCGAAGGATTTCATTGTGAAGCCATTTCAAGCAGACAGGGTAATTGAAGCTATTCAGAAGGCCTTAAATTAAGAAACGAGTGAGTATGGTGAATAAAAAGATTTGGATAACGATCGGACTCGTTCTAGTAATGTTTACAACATTTAATCAGCATGCCTATGCTGCATCACCAAACGTTAAGGACTGTATGGAGGATAAGGCAGACTGCTCAAACGAAGAAGGGTCGACACCTAAGAAGACGGAGGATCCGGATGGCACTTCATCTGACCCTTCCAGCATCAAAAATGATAATGGATCGTTAATATTTGAATTAATTAAAATGGTGTTTGCATTACTTTTGGTAATCGCACTCATTTACGTACTACTAAAGTTTTTGAACAAACGTAACAAACTCTTTTCGCAAGTAAAGGCTTTAGAAAATATTGGAGGTATCTCGGTTGGTCCCAATAAATCGATTCAAGTCGTTCGCATCGGGACGAAAGTATATATAATCGGTGTTGGTGATAATGTCGAGATGCTTCAGGAGATAACTGATGAAGAAGTGAAAAATGATTTATTAAAAAGTAATGATACGAAAGACTTTCAAGCAGGTAATCTCGTAACATCACTTTTTCAAGCTAAATCAGATGAAGATCAAACTTCTGCTAAGCAAAAGAAAAACGAATTCAAGAAACTATTTTCTACTGAACTGGAAAGATTGAAACAGGGCAGAAAGAAAATGATCAATCAATATGAACAGAAGGAAGATAAACATGAATGAATTTGTTGATATGTTTTCTAGTTCAGATCCTTCATCTGTCGCAACATCTGTAAAACTTTTATTATTAATGACCGTTTTATCACTGGCTCCGAGTATCCTTATTCTAATGACCAGCTTTACAAGAATTATCATCGTGCTGTCGTTTGTCAGGACATCGCTTGCAACACAGCAGATGCCACCTAACCAGGTTCTAATCGGGATTGCCTTGTTTTTAACATTTTTTATTATGGCACCGACATTTAACCAGGTTTATGATGATGCATTACAGCCGCTCTTTGATGAAGAGATTACGCTCGATGAGGCATATGATCGTGCTAGTGAACCAATGAAAGATTTTATGGCAAAACATACAAGGCAAAAAGATTTGGCATTATTTATGAACTATGCAGAAATAGAAAAACCAGAGACAGTACAGGATATCCCAATCACTACTTTAGTACCTGCTTTCGCAATCAGTGAATTAAAAACTGCTTTCCAAATGGGGTTCATGATATTTGTACCGTTCCTAATTATTGATATGGCTGTAGCAAGTGTTCTGATGTCGATGGGGATGATGATGTTACCACCAGTTATGATATCCCTGCCATTTAAAATTTTACTATTTGTATTGGTAGATGGCTGGTATTTAATTACCCATTCTTTATTAGAAGGCTTCCAGTAGAAAGGGGTGTGTTTGTTTGAACAGTGAATTTGTTTTAGAATTAGCAGAAAAAGGAATTTATACGATTTTACTAATTACAGGTCCATTACTTATTTTGGCGCTTGCTGTTGGGCTGCTTGTTAGTATATTTCAGGCAACAACACAAATTCAAGAACAAACGCTTGCCTTTATTCCAAAAATAGTTGCGGTATTAGTTGGATTGGTGTTTTTCGGACCATGGATGTTAACAAGAATGATCGAATTCACTGTCGATTTATATCAAAATTTAAATCAGTTTGTAGGGTAAAACATGTTAGATATCATTAATTTAGCTAGTGTACCGGTTTTTTTGCTTATATTTGTACGTGTTGCTGCCTTTTTTGTAACATTACCATTGTTTTCCTATCGCACCATTCCGATGCAGTTTAAAATAGGATTTAGTTTTTTTCTTGCTTTAACCATGTTTTATACAGTTGATGCAACAGGAGTGGCGCTTAACGAAACTTATTTCTTATTACTTATTAAAGAAGTAATTGTTGGCCTTTTGATTGGTTTAATCGCTTATATTATTTTGGCTGCAATCCAAATTGCTGGTGGGTTTATTGATTTTCAAATGGGATTTGCGATTGCAAATGTGATAGACCCCCAAACAGGTGCGCAAAGTCCGTTAACAGGACAGTATTTTTATATAATTGCACTTCTATTTCTATTATCGGTCAATGGACACTATTTGTTAATAGACGGAATTTATTATAGTTATGATTTAATCCCAATTGATGCGTTTGTACCATTTCAAAATGAATCAATTATCGATTATGTGATTAATGCGTTTAATCAAATGTTTCTGATTGCATTTCAAATGTCCATCCCAATCGTTGGCTGTTTGTTTTTAGTCGATGTTGCTTTAGGAATTATCGCTCGAACAGTACCACAGTTGAACGTTTTTGTCGTAGGATTGCCATTGAAAATCGTTGTCAGTTTTGTCGTTATTTTGCTCTTTTTAAGTTTATATATCATGTTGGTGAAAAGTTTGTTTGCTACCATGTTTGATACGATGAGGGGTTTAATGCAATTATTCGGAGGTGTGTAACTTGCAATTAAAATTAGATTTACAATTCTTTGCAGGTGAAAAGACCGAGAAAGCAACCCCTAAAAAACGAGAGGATTCACGGAAAAAGGGACAAGTTGCCAAAAGTCAAGATATTAACACGGCATTTCTATTATTGTTTTGTTTTTTAATTTTATTTGTTTTTGGTAGCTTTATGAAAGATAGTCTTGTATCACTTTACCAGCATGCTTTTACCGAATATATTCAATGGGATGTTACCGAAAATACGGTACATCAAGTTTTTACAGAATCGACAATAGAAGTAGCAAAAATGTTGGCACCAATTATGTTAATTGCTATTATAGCTGGTTTGGCTGCTAATTTTACGCAAATAGGCTTTTTATTTACAACAGAACCATTAAAGTTTGATTTAAAGAAAATTGACCCCATTAAAGGTGCAAAAAAAGTTTTTTCTGCTAGAGCCTTGGTAGAACTTGTTAAATCGCTATTAAAAATTACCTTTATTGGAGTTATTACATTTTCAATTATATGGATTTATAAAGATGAAATGATGATGCTATCATTTAAAAACATTGATAGTGCATTAGCATTTTTTGGTAAAGTTACGATTATTATGGGAATCGTAGCCGCCATTGCGCTACTATTTTTAGCCGTATTTGACTATACCTATCAACGGTATGATTTTGAAAAGAACATTAAAATGTCAAAACAGGATATTAAGGATGAGCATAAAAACATGGAAGGCGATCCATTAATTAAATCAAAAATAAAAGAGAAACAGCGGCAAATGGCAACCCGAAGGATGATGAGTGAAGTTCCGACTGCCGATGTAGTCATTACGAACCCAACCCACTTCGCCATCGCGATTAAATATGATGAAGAAACAGCCAGTGCGCCGTACGTCGTTGCGAAAGGGGTCGACCATACGGCATTTCGCATCAAGGAAATTGCTAAAGCAAATGACGTAATCACAGTAGAAAACCGACCATTAGCACGAGCGTTGTATGACGCCATTGAAATAGGTGACGTTATTCCAGAAGAATTTTATCAAGCGGTAGCAGAAATTTTAGCATATGTCTATCGCATGGAGAACAAAGTTTAAGCAAAAAGGGTGACATCGATGAAGGCACGTGATTTATCTGTTCTATTAGGAGTAATTTTAATAATTGTTATGTTAGTTGTGCCGCTTCCGGGATGGCTCTTAAGTATTTTGATCTTGTGTAACATATCACTTGCACTTATTGTTATTTTAGTTTCTATGAATACACAAGATACACTGCAATTTTCTGTTTTTCCAACTTTAATTTTGCTGTTAACTTTATTTCGTCTGGGACTTAACGTTTCTACAACAAGATCGATCCTGTCAGAAGGGGATGCTGGTGGCGTTGTTGATACATTTGGTTCATTTGTTATAGGCGGTAATCCACTAGTAGGATTTGTAGTATTTGTTATTTTAGTTATTATTAACTTTCTGGTCATTACGAAAGGATCGGAACGTGTTTCGGAAGTAGCTGCTCGTTTTTCATTGGATGCAATGCCAGGAAAACAAATGAGTATTGATGCAGATTTAAATGCTGGATTGATTTCCGAACAACAAGCGAAAGAAAGACGTGAAAAAGTAGAAGCTGAAGCAGATTTTCATGGTTCCATGGACGGTGCCAGTAAATTTGTTAAAGGAGACGCTATAGCTGGAATTATTATTGTGTTAATCAATATCATTTTTGGACTAATTATTGGGATCGTTCAAATGGATTTATCATTCCAAGAGGCAATTAATACTTTTATGAGACTTACTGTTGGCGATGGCTTGGTTAGTCAAATTCCGGCATTATTAATCTCAACGGCTACAGGAATTGTTGTAACAAGAGCTACAAGCGAAGGAAATTTAGGTACGGAGGTAACCGGGCAACTTCTGCAATATCCGAAATTGCTATATATTGCTGCCGGAGCTATTTTTCTGCTTGGATTAACACCAATTAACTTTTTTATTACGACGATACTCGCTGCATTATTAGGACTTAGTGGTTATTATTTGCAGAAGCAATCGAGTGAACCAGAATTACCGGATCTAGAGGAAGAAGAGGAAACTGAATCATCCGAAATGAAATCACCAGAAAATGTTATCAATCTATTAAACATGGATCCAATCGAATTTGAATTTGGTTATGCCCTTATCCCACTAGTAGATACAAGTCAGGGCGGGGATTTGCTTGATAGGGTGATTATGATACGAAGGCAACTGGCGATCGAACTTGGAATGGTTATACCAGTTGTACGAATTCGTGATAATATCCAGTTGGATCCGAACGAATATCGCCTGAAAATTAAAGGAAATGAAGTTGCCTCAGGAGAATTGTTATTAGATCATTATTTGGCCATGACACCGGATATGGATGAAGATACGCTGGAAGGCATTGAAACAAAAGAACCGGCGTTTGGACTCCCGGCAAAATGGATAAGTGAGGAATATAAGGACGAAGCTGAATTATCTGGGTATACAGTGGTAGACCCGCCATCTGTTGTGTCTACCCATATTACGGAAGTAGTCAAACAACATGCACATCTATTACTTGGACGACAGGAAACGAAGCAGCTTATTGATCACTTGCAGGAAAATGATCCAATTTTAGTTGAAGAAGTGACACCAGAACCACTTGCAATTGGTGACATCCAAAAAGTACTTGCCAAGTTATTACGAGAAAATGTGTCCATACGCAATTTGCCGATAATCTTTGAAACGCTTGCAGATTTTTCGAAGCTGACAAATGATACTGAGCTACTTGGGGAATATGTGAGACAGGCGTTATCATCGCAAATTACGAAACAATATACAAATAATGATGCATCTGTAAAAGTAATTACGGTTTCTGGCAAGGTTGAGAAATTAATTGCGGAAAGTATCCAACAAACAGAACATGGAAATTATTTGTCCATGGATCCGGAAACACAACAGACAATTATTAAAACGATACATGAGGAAGTTGAGAAGCTGGCATTACAAGAGGAAACAGCGGTTGTTTTATGCTCGCCAGCAATTCGGATGTACGTAAAACAATTAATTGATCGCTTTTTACCACAGGTTGTTGTCTTGTCGTATAATGAATTAGAACCAAGTGTACAGGTTCAAAGTGTCGGGGTGGTGAATGTAGCATGAAAGTAAAAAAATATGTAGCACCAACAATGCCGGAAGTAATGCAACAAATTCGTAAAGAGCTTGGCCCTGATGCAGTTATCCTTAACTCGAAGGAAATCAAGCAGGGTAGGTTTTTGGGTCTTCTTAAAAAACGAAAGATTGAAGTGGTAGCTGCGCTTGATCCACAGCCAATAAAACCAAAGCAAGAAAAAACAGTCACGCCACTTGTTAAAGAAACTGCCTCTACAGCAAAATCGGGTAAGACGGATCATGAGGTTTTACAAGAAATTCAACAGTTAAAAAAAATGATCGAATTGCAATCAGCGCAAACAAAAACAAACTTTTCACCTGAATATCAGGTAGTCTATCAACATTTGCTTGATCAAGAAGTTACAGAAATGCTTGCAATTGATTTATTAGACAAAATTGTTGAACAACATAATGATAATGGTGTAACGCCAGCGATTGAACAAATTTTCCGGGATACAAAGCAGGAAATCAATAGGAGATTGCATGATTTGTCATTTACTGGTGTCACGTATGATAAACAAATTATTCACTTTGTTGGTCCAACTGGTGTGGGAAAAACAACAACACTTGCTAAAGTTGCAGCATCGTGTATGTTGAACGATCACAAAAAAGTCGCTTTTATTACAGCGGACACCTACCGTATTGCAGCAATAGAGCAGCTAAAAACGTATGCTCGAATACTAGATGTGCCAATAGAAGTTGCTTATAATAACGATGATTATAAAGCAGCAATCAATCAGTTTTCAGATTATGATTTAATCCTTGTCGACACGGCAGGTCGAAATTTCCGTGATAAACAATATGTTGAAGAATTAAAAAAGAGTATTAATTTTGACCAAAATGTGGAGACATATCTTGTCTTGTCACTGACGGCTAAACCTAAAGATATTCTCGATATTTATGAGCAGTTTCAGCATATACCGATTAAAGAGCTGATATTCACAAAGTTAGACGAAACAAGACAATATGGCAGTATGCTGAATGTGATGATAAACAAGCAAATTGGGATTGCCTATCTAACAAATGGTCAAGGTGTCCCGGATGATTTAACAAAACCTTCTGCTAACATTGTTAGTAATCTCATAGTGGGTGAAAACGGTGAAGCGTGATCAAGCGGCAAGTTTACGTCGGAAATTAACCATTGCTCAAAACCCTAAACAAGCAAAAACAATTGCCATCGTAAGTGGAAAAGGCGGCGTTGGCAAGTCTAATTTTGCACTTAATTTTTCATTGGAATTACGAAACAATCATAAAACAGTTCTCCTATTTGATTTGGATGTTGGAATGGGAAATATTGATATTTTATTAGGATTACAGTCAGAAAGAACGATAGTCGACATGTTTAACGATCGATTATCGATTCATGATATTATTGAAGAAGGTCCAAACCAACTTCAATACATTGCTGCTGGTTCAGGGTTATCAGACTTTTTTACGATGGATCAAGCCAAAATAGATTTTTTTCTTGATCAGTATAATGAACTAGTACAAATGTATGATTATATTATTTTCGATATGGGGGCAGGTGCTACCCATGATAGTCTTCAATTTGTTATGGCTTCAGATGAGTGTATCGTTATCACAACACCGGAGCCGACGTCGATTACCGACGCATATGGTATGATTAAACATATTTTAAACAATAAGCAAAATATGCCGATATATGTAGTAATGAATCGATCGCTTTCTGCAAAACAAGGGACGAAAGCACTAGAACGATTCCAACGTGTTATATCGCAGTTTTTACAGGTTAATGTTTCACTTATGGGTGTGTTGCCTGATGATAAAACAGTATCTACAGCAGTAATAAGGCAAATTCCCTATGTATTACTAAATGAAAAGGCTGCTATTTCGAAAGCGGTGAAACAAATTGCGACTAATTACCTAGCAAAGTCATTCAGCTTAACGAAAAAGGAACCATTTTCGTTCGTGCAGAAGTTAAAACAATTAATGATCGAGAGGTAACGTAAAATGAATCCGATTCGTGTTTTAGTTATTGACGATTCAGCATTTATGCGGAAAATGATCGCCGATATCATTACAAGTGATAATCGTTTGGATGTCGTTGGTACTGCACGAAATGGAGAGGATGGAATAAATAAAATAAAGGCTTTATCACCTGATGTTGTCACATTGGACGTGGAAATGCCGATCATGGATGGAATAACAGCACTAAAAGAGATTATGAAGCAAACGCCACTACCTGTTGTAATGGTATCTAGCATAACAAAGGAAGGTACAGCGAAAACAGTGGAGGCTATATCAAACGGTGCAGTTGATTTCATTACAAAACCATCTGGCTCCATATCGTTAGACATTACGAAAGTGAAGCATGCGATTATAAACAAAGTGGTTACTGCAGCACATGCGCAAATGCCTAAAAAAACGGGTACAGTTACCGGTACTATTCAACAAATGAGAACAGATCGAGTAACCCAGCAGCATGCTAAGACAGTTGTTGCCATTGGGACGTCTACCGGCGGCCCAAGAGCATTGCAACGAGTTTTAACGGATTTACCGTACGAATTTCAGGCACCAATTTTAATTGTTCAGCATATGCCAGCAGGTTTTACTAAATCATTAGCAGAACGATTAAATACGCTAGTAGGCATTCATGTAAAAGAAGCAGTGCATGGTGAAATACTCCAACAACATACAGCATATATTGCACCAGGTAATTTTCATATGAAAATACGCCAAGTAGGTACTTCGCATGCGATTGAATTAACACGGGAAGACGAGTTGAACGGACACAGACCTGCTGTTGATGTTTTGTTCAAATCTTTGGCTACAATCAATAACGTAAACAAAATTGCGGTTGTGTTAACTGGAATGGGTCATGACGGTTCAGAAGGCGTTAAACAGTTAAAAGAAATGGACAAGCAAACGATCGTAATTGCTGAAGCTGAGGAATCGTCTATTGTATATGGTATGCCGAAATCAGCCATCAAAACAAACTGCGTTAACCATATTACCCATTTACACCAAGTAGGAGATACGATTACACAGTTGGTAAAAAGCTCAGGGGGGATGTAACATGGATACGACTGAATATTTAGATGTATTCATCGATGAAAGCACAGAGCATCTGGAATCATTATATAAATATTTACTAGAATTAGAGAAAAACCCGACTGAAAAAACAATCATTGATGAAATTTTCCGCGCTGCCCACACATTAAAAGGCATGTCAGCTACGATGGGATACAATGATTTAGCTAATTTAACACATAAGTTGGAAAATGTTTTTGATGGAATCCGGTACGATCAAATAAAAGTTCAAACAGAAATGATGGACGTTTTATTTGATGCAGTTGATCACCTGAATGCAATGGTAGAAGACATTGCAAGTGAAGGCAATGGCAATAGAGATGTTCGTGAAGTAGTTAATCATTTGGAAAGAATCGAAAATGGTGAGAAAACAGTTCAAGTGAAAAGCGAACAGCCAGAGGGACAACTAGATACTGCCAATTCGCCGCAAGCAGTCGCTTCATTAAATGAATTTGAATTATCCATCTTAAATGAGTCGACGGATCGTGGATTCTCCAATTATGAAATAACGGTTGAACTACGTGAAGATTGTTTGCTAAAAGGTGCTCGCGTATTCATGGTATTTGAAGTACTGGAAAAACTCGGGGAAGTAATTAAATCGGAGCCAACGGTAAATGATTTGGAAGAAGAGAATTTCGAAAATTCATTTACAGTGATACTCGTTTCTAATTTCGAGCAATCGGAAATAGAGGAACGTATTTGGAAGGTATCTGAGATTAACCAAGTCACTGTCAACTATTTTTCTATTTCAGCCTATAATCAAGAACAAGAGGAACAGAAGGAACAGAAGAAACAGCAAACCGAAGTGAAACAAGTGGGAAATACGCCAGATGATCAAAATTCAGACAAACCGGTTAAACAAAAAACAAAAGGATCAACAAGTAAAACGATTCGAGTAAATATTGATCGCTTGGATGTTCTAATGAATCTGTTTGAGGAATTAGTTATCGATCGTGGTCGTTTAGAGCAAATTTCCACGGAATTGAATCATAACGATTTACAAGAAACAGTTGAGCGAATGACACGAGTTTCAGGGGATTTACAGAGCATTATTTTAACGATGAGAATGGTACCAATCGATCAGGTCTTTAATCGCTTTCCTCGAATGATACGACAATTGGCACGTGATTTACATAAAAAAGTTGAAGTTGAAATAATTGGTGCTGAAACAGAACTAGATCGGACAGTTATTGATGAAATTGGGGATCCATTAGTACATTTAATCAGGAATGCGATGGATCATGGAATTGAAACTCCTGATGTTCGTAAACAAAAAGGCAAGCCGGAACAAGGTACAATCCAATTGGAAGCATATCATAGCGGAAATCATGTCTTTATCGAAATTTCTGATGATGGTGCTGGAATCAATCGAGACAAAGTATTGGAAAAGGCAATCGCTAACGAAGTAATTAGTCAAAGTCAAGCGAAGTCATTAACAGATAATCAAGTTTATGAACTTATCATGGCAAGCGGTTTTTCTACTGCAGAAACAATTTCCGACATTTCTGGCCGCGGGGTTGGGTTGGATGTAGTAAAAAATACAATTGAATCCTTAGGTGGAAATATATCAATTGATGCCAAAATGGATAAAGGATCGACATTTTCAATTCAGTTACCATTAACGTTATCGATTATATCTGTATTGCTAATTGAACTACAACAAGAAAAATATGCTGTCCCGTTATCATCTATTATCGAAACAGCTATTATCCATAAAGACAAAATTATGCATGCCCACAATAAAAAGGTGATTGATTTTCGTGGGAAAGTTATACCACTTGTATTTCTCAAAGATATTTTTGCTGTACCGGCAGAAGATGCACAAGAGAATGATTACGAATCCATTGTAATTGTCCGAAAAGGGGATAAACTAGCAGGCCTTGTTGTTGATTCCTTTATCGGCCAACAGGAAATCGTTTTAAAATCACTTGGGAACTATTTAACAAACGTGTTCGCCATCTCCGGGGCAACAATCCTTGGTGACGGACAAGTAGCATTAATTATCGATTGTAACGCATTAATTAAATAAGGCTGTTTTCCAAAAGAATGGGACTGCGATTACTCGCCCCATCGAAAACATTTGTTGTTTTTTTACACAATAGATATAAAATGCGAAGTAACTGCTCGGCTCTTTTCTATAAGTACGTTCATTTCTCGCCGTCCGGGATCGCTCCGGGTGGATGCTTTCCGCGGGCACGGCCTCAGCCTCCTTGCCCCGGCGAGGGGTATGTCGACGTTGTCCGCAAAGGACGGTTTTAGTCGACCCTCCTTTTCAAACCACTCTGCGGGGTCTTCGGACACGTGCTGTTCCCGCAAGACAAGGAAGGCTTCGTCAGCGATACATCGCACGAAGAAAAAGTGCTTTTCTTTTTCGAGGAGTCACCACCCTCCACTCACCCGGACTAGTGAAGCGGTAGAATGTGGCTTGGTAGAACGCATACTACTACAGTTAATAGTAGTAAATGCAAAACCAGTGGAGGAAATACGCGGAGACTCCTGGGGGAGGAAAGGCCTAGGTGAGACCCCGCAGTGCGTTAGCACGAGGAGGCTCAACAGCCGCCCCCGGAAAGCGTAGTGTATTTCCGGAACGGCGAGGAAGCAATTTCTTAGTTACATCGTATTTTCTTTCAACTACGAAATTTAAAAAGCAACAAACATTACGAAAAAAGCTTTAATTAAAAAGTCAATATCGGACATTATGTAGGGAAAATGGAAGCGAATTTTGATAAAAAAGCTAATGGAGGGATTATGATGGAAAATGAAACGGTAATGGATCATAAGGTGATTGTATTTCAATTAAAAGATGAGGAGTATGCTGTTTTGGTACAACAGGTTGGTTCGATTGAACGGATCGAACCAATTACCAGAGTTCCACAGACTGCTGATTTTGTAAAAGGTGTTATCAATATGCGTGGGGTTGTAACGCCAATTATTGATTTACGAAAACGATTTGGCATAGAAGAAACAGAATTTAGTGATTCAACCCGAATTATTATTGTTTACATGGATGATATCGAAGTCGGCTTAATTGTTGATGCAGCTAATGATGTTATCGATATTCCAGAAAGTGCGATTGAACCAGCACCGGAAGTAGTAGGGTCGGTAGATGTTGACTATATCCAAGGAGTTGCAAAACTTGAAAACCGCTTATTAATTCTATTAGACCTTCAAAAAGTTTTAGCAAAGAATGAATTGAATGAGTTGAAAACAGTGGAAGGATAATGCTATATGGAATTTAATAATCGTTTATCCTATGTTCAATTGGATGTTTTACGAGAGATTGGGAATATCGGCGCGGGGAATGCAGCAACGTCGATGTCAAAATTACTTGATACGAAGGTAGATATGCAAGTCCCTTCTGTTGAAATCGTTGCCTTTGATGAAGTTATGGATATGATCGGTGGTCCTGAAGAATTAATTGTAGCTATTTTTATTCGTATCCAAGGCCCAGCACCTGGTACCGTTTATTTTATTCTGACAAAAGAAGAAGCTGAATATTTAGTAAGAGAAGTGACATCAGATCCCGAGTTTATCCTTAGCGATGTGGAACAGCCAAATGAATTAGCGATTTCTGCTCTACTGGAAGTAGGAAATATTTTAGCGGGATCATATCTGTCGGCATTATCTGATTTCACAAATATCAACATGCAACCATCAGTTCCTTCTCTTAGTATAGATATGGCTGGAGCAATTTTGACAGTGGGGTTACTCGAATTGTCACAAGTAACAGATTATGCCATTATTATCGATACGAAAATAAATCAGCAATCAGCAGTAAACGGAATTCATGGTCACTTTTTAATGCTGCCGGACCCGTCATCCTTCGGGAAAATCTTTGCAAGTTTAGGAATTGATGATCATGCATGACACACAAACTGTTGTCAAAGTTGGAATTGCCGATTTGAATGTTGTGCGTGCACCAAATACAATTCGTACGTCAGGACTTGGCTCATGTGTAGGTGTCGTTATTTATGACTTGCCAAAACAGTTGGCTGGTTTAGCCCACGTCATGTTACCAGATTCAAAAATGGCCAAACAGAGAACGATTAATAAACATAAATATGCAGATACTGCAATGGATATATTAATGGATAGACTATTGTCTATGGGTGCAAGAAGATTCGAATTGAAGGCAAAACTAGCTGGTGGAGCACAAATGTTTCAATTCACATCCACAACAGAAATTATGCGAATTGGTCCAAGAAATGTAGAAGCTGTTGAGCAGAAGCTTCATGATTTTCATATTCCAATTGTTGCTGCAGATGTAGGCGGAAATTGTGGAAGGACGATTGAATTTGAGCCCAGTTCGGGTCAATTGAAGATACGTAAGGTGAATCAGGGAGAATCGTTTATATAACGTATGGATGCCTGAAACATATTAAGATTGAAGTAACTCTTATAAAGTAATGATGAGAGGAGCGAGTGATGACGATGACAACAAACAAATCTCCTCTGGAACAAAAATTATGGAACAACTGGTTAGAAAACAAGGATAATGATGCGGCAAATGAGTTAATCCAGAATTATATGTACTTGGTAAGTTTTCATGTGGAACGAATTGCTAGTCATTTGCCAAGTAATGTCAGCAAAGATGATATTAAAAGTTTTGGCTTAATGGGTTTATTTGATGCGCTGAAAAAATTTGATCCAAGTCGTGATTTGAAATTTGACACATACGCTTCGTTCCGTATTCGTGGTGCTATTATTGACGGATTAAGAAAAGAAGATTGGCTCCCTAGATCTATAAGAGAAAAAACGAAAAAGATTGAAAAAGTGTCCGTGGAATTAGAACAAAAACTTCACCGCTCTCCAAGTTCTGACGAGATCGCCGCCAAGGTAGGGCTGGACGCGAGGGAAGTGGAAACATTGATACGAGATACGTTATTCGCCAATATCTTATCAATTGAAGATAAACCAAAGGAAGCAACAAATGAACATAAAGAAGGTATTGGCTACATTTTACCTGACGAGACATCAGTCTTACCGGATGAACAAATGATGCAGTCAGAACTAAATCGAGAATTAGCACAAGGTATTAAATCCTTAAACGAAAATGAACAAATGGTAATTAGCTTATTTTATCATGAAGGATTAACGTTAACAGAAATTGGTCATGTTTTGGAGTTGACAACATCAAGAATTTCACAAATTCACCGAAAAGCAATATTTAAATTGCGAAATACATTGCAAAAAATACGTGTTTAAGCAGATACAAATTCTTCTGATTCAATTGATATATATTTAATGAAGCGATTTTTGTAAAGGAGAATTAGTAGTGGGGGACTTGCAAGACTATTTTTATATCAAAACGACAACTGATCGTATGATGGCTGAATTATATCGAACAGATGGGCTAGAAGATATAGATTTGAATTGGACCGAAAATTCATGGCGTGATTTTTTTAATAAACATAAGATTTTGCAAGGCATTCTCGAAGATTCTATTCAATCACTTGCTACGAGGATTGATGACATTGATTTCCCGATCATGATTGCCAAAGGGGTTCCTGCTCAACATGGAAAAGATGGTGAAATTAAATATGATTTCAATCTTAATCCAGAGTTTGATAAATCTGCTGAATGGAATTTTCGCGATGTCATGCGGATCCCATCTGTTCAAAAAGGTCAACGATTGGCGACAGTCTACATGCCTACAGAGGGAACAAATGGGATAGATGTGTATGGTAATGAAGTTCAGGCCCAACCGGGAAAACCAGTATCGTTTAAATCGGGTGAGAATGTAGTATATAATAAGCAGGATCATTCTTTTTATGCGGCAGAAGATGGGCAAGTGAGTGTTGATAGCTGCTATATTATGGTTCATAACGTTTATCAAGTGAATGAAAGCCTGTCAATGAAAGATGGTAACTTAGATTTCGTTGGATCGATTGTTATTAATGGAGATGTACCAACAGGATATACGGTGAAGGCTAAAGGTGATATTAAAATATTCGGTATGGTCGAAGCAGCAACACTAATTGCTGGTGGTTCCATTTTTATTTCGGGGGGGATTGCCGGACTGCAAAAGGGGATTGTCGAAGCAGATGGCAGTATTCATGCTGGATATATTAATCAAGGCATTGTCCATGCAGGAAATGATTTATTTGTAGAAAGCTCTATTTTACATAGTGAATGCACTGCGAGAAATAATATCTATTGTCAAAAAGGAAATATCATCGGTGGTGAATTATCCGCAGGCAAATTAATGGAGGCAAAAGATATTGGAAATCGGATGAGTACAAAAACGGAAATTGTATTCGGGCTAGATAAACCAATTGCTGAAAAAGAGAAGAAGTTATTAAAGGAAAAAGAAGAATTACTAGCCTCGTTGGAAAAATTAACAATACTCGGTAATAAATTAGCCAATCAAGACGACAAGAAAAATCCAAAAATTCGGATCACCAAATTAAAACAACGACATTCCTACAATCAAACAGCTGAACGATTGGCAGAAGTTGATGAAGAGCTTCATCAACTAAATGCACAAATAGGAAAGGAACAAGAAGCCAAATTAATGGTTTGCGGGCAACTTTACAGTAACGTAATGATTGCTTTTGGCAAGTATAAGCGGAAAATAGATACAACAAATCAACACGTACAAGTGAAGTTAGTTAGCAATGAAATTACGATTCAACCACTCTAAACATGCACTTTAAGAATAGGGAAGTGATCATTTGGGCTGGAAATCAATCGAAATGCAGGTAGCGCTTCCGAGAACACAAGATGCGGGAAAACTTCAAGATCAAATGACGAGGCAAAATCAACATTCTCAGGAGTCACTTGTTGCGAATCAATTAAAGCAGGATGAACAAAAGCGAAAACGTGTGAATGAATTTGCCGAAACGGATAAAGTGAAAGTAAAAAAAGATCACTCTAATCAAACTTCCCAAGATCAACAACAAGAAGAACAGAAACAAGAAGATCAGTTTGTTGACCACCCTTATTTAGGCAATAAAATTGATTTTTCTGGATAGAAGGGGTTTTATGACAGCATTTATATTTTTTATTAGTTTTTTATTGCACGTTATTGCGCTTGCAGCAATTTATCAGTTGTTAAAACAAATCAAGCAACTAAAACAACAAAAGCAAAATAGCACGAACGAAGTGATGGAATTGTTTGATACGTATTTGCAGGAAATTAAAGAAGAAAATAGAATGCTTGAAGCAAGACTTGGCAATAATGATAGGAAGGATTCAGGTGAACCTCAACAAACAACAATGCATAAAAATACACCAGATCCGAATAGGCAGATGGAGCATGCAGATAACACCACTGAGTTGATTCCAGAAGCCGAAGCCGATGATAGCTTTGAAACATCTTTACAAGCACGGATTCTACAACTGTATGATCAAGGTTACGCACATGATGAAATAGCCAGTAAATTAAACTGTGGAAAAACAGAAGCAGAGCTTGTTATAAAATTGCACGGAAAAAACACATAAAATGCTTGCTTGTACGGGTACCATATGATATATTTATTTCTGGTGTAAATACTATGTTTGCTTAAAACAAGTGAGCAAGTTTAATCACACACGTTTGTTGATTTGCATAAGGGGTGCCATACGTATTAATGGTCCTTAGCAAAAATGATCCAAACGGAGGAAAAACCAATAGGAGGAATTTAATATGTCAGTAATTTCAATGAAGCAATTACTAGAAGCTGGTGTACATTTCGGACATCAGACACGCCGTTGGAATCCAAAGATGAAAAAATACATCTTCACGGAACGTAATGGCATTTACATCATTGACCTACAAAAAACAGTTAAAAAGGTTGATGAAGCGTACAAATATGTAAAAGAACTTGCTGCTGATGGCGGCACTATTCTTTTCGTTGGTACTAAAAAACAAGCACAGGATTCTGTTCGTGATGAAGCAACACGTTCAGGAATGTTCTATATTAACCAACGCTGGTTAGGTGGTACATTAACAAACTTCCAAACAATCCGTCGACGTATCAACCGTCTAAAAGATATTGAACGTATGGAAGAAGATGGAACGTTTGACGTACTTCCGAAAAAAGAAGTTGTTGGATTGCTAAAAGAAAAAGACCGTCTTGTGAAATTCTTAGGCGGAATTAAAGAAATGAACAGGCTTCCGGATGCTATGTTCGTTATCGATCCTCGTAAAGAACGGATTGCTATTGCCGAGGCACATAAATTAAACATTCCAATCATCGGAATTGTTGATACAAATTGTGATCCTGACGAAATCGATTATGTTATTCCAGCAAATGATGATGCAATTCGTGCCGTTAAGCTACTTACTTCAAAAATGGCTGATGCTATCCTTGAAGTTAAACAAGGGGAAGAAACAGAAGTAGCAGAGACAGAAGAAACTGTTGAAGCTGAAAAAGTAGAAGCAACAGAAGAGTAAGCTTTTAAAAGGACAGGTGATAAGGGGATTAGCCTTTTATCACCTTTTTTAAAGAACTCACAACCACAGCTAAAATTGAATAGTTTAAGGAGGATTTATTATGGCAATTACTGCTAAAATGGTAAAAGAACTTCGTGAAAAAACTGGTGCAGGTATGATGGACTGTAAAAAAGCACTTCAGGAAACAGAGGGCGACCTAGAAAAAGCAATTGACTTTTTACGTGAAAAGGGAATTGCAAAAGCTGCGAAAAAGGCAGATCGTATTGCTGCAGAGGGTTCCACTCATATTGAAATCGATAATAATACAGCAGTGCTTTTAGAAGTGAACTGTGAAACTGACTTCGTAACAAAAAATGACCAATTTAAGCAATTGCTATCCGAATTAGGAAAGCATATTGTAAAATTAAAGCCGGCTACTGTTGAAGAAGCACTACAACAAGAACTTCATGGTGAAGGCGATACAGTTGAAACTTATATCAAATCTGTAATAGCTAAAATTGGTGAGAAAATCTCGTTGCGCCGTTTTACTGTATTAACAAAAACGGACAATGATGCATTTGGTGCATATCTTCACCTAGGTGGTCGTATTGGTGCATTGTCTCTTCTTGAGGATACAACAGATGAATCAGTAGCTAAAGATATCGCAATGCATGCGGCAGCTGTAAATCCTCGTTATGTATCACGTGATGAAGTTGCTAAAGAAGATGTCGATCACGAACGTGAAGTGTTAACAACACAGGCGTTAAATGAAGGAAAACCAGAGAAAATTGTTGAAAAAATGGTTGAAGGCCGCTTAGGAAAATTCTTTGAAGAAGTTTGTTTATTAGAACAAAACTTTGTAAAAGATCCAGACCAAAAAGTTAAAAAATATGTGGCTGATAAAGGCGCTTCCGTTAAAGCATTTATACGCTATGAAGTTGGCGAAGGTATGGAAAAACGTGAAGAAAACTTTGCGGAAGAAGTTATGAGCCAAGTGAAAAAGTAATGTAATGGTGGATAGGGGACACGAGTTGTTCCCTATTTCTCTAGAACTTATTTGATCCTCTAACTTCGTAAAATCAGCAGAAAAATAGTAGGCAAACGATACAAACTTTCTCTGGAGGTTATTATGACAACAGCACGTTACCGAAGAATTGTGTTAAAATTAAGTGGAGAAGCACTCAGTGGGGAACAGGGTTATGGCATTGAACCACAGGTGATTCAATCGATAGCTTCACAAGTAAAAGAAGTAGCCGAATTAGGTGTTGAAGTGGCCGTTGTCGTTGGCGGTGGAAACATTTGGCGTGGTAAAGTCGGCAGTGAAATGGGCATGGATCGTGCAACTGCTGACTATATGGGTATGCTGGCAACGATAATGAATTCCCTAGCACTTCAGGACAGCTTAGAAAATATTGGAATACCAACGCGGGTGCAAACATCGATCGAAATGCGCCAAGTTGCTGAACCATACATACGGAGAAAAGCAATTCGCCATTTGGAGAAAAAACGGGTCGTTATTTTTGCGGCTGGCACGGGGAATCCTTATTTTTCAACCGATACAACTGCTGCTTTACGTGCTGCAGAAATTGAAGCTGAAGTAATTTTAATGGCCAAAAATAATGTTGATGGTGTGTATACCGATGATCCAAAAATCAATAAAGATGCACAAAAATACGAAAATCTTTCCTATTTGGAAATGTTAAATGAAGGTTTAGGTGTAATGGATTCAACAGCGTCATCATTGTGTATGGACAATGATATACCGTTGATTGTATTCTCCATTACGGACGAAGGAAATATTAAAAGAGTTGTCCTTGGTGAAACAATTGGCACAACAATAAGGGGGAAATAACTAATGGCAAATGATATTCTGAAGGAAATGCGTGATAAAATGGCACAGGCTGTCCAAGCATTTTCCAAAAACTTGGCCACTGTACGGGCAGGACGTGCAAATCCATCTTTGTTAGATAGTATTTATGTAGACTATTATGGTGCTTCTACTCCACTTAATCAATTGGCTTCGATTTCTGCACCAGAAGCAAGATTGTTAGTCATTTCACCATTTGACAAATCATCTGTAGGTGATGTGGAAAAAGCAATCCAAAAAGCGGATTTAGGATTATCACCGTCAAATGATGGTCAAGTTATTCGGATTAATATCCCAGCTTTAACAGAAGAGCGTCGTAAAGAATTAGTTAAAGTTGTGGGAAAGTACGTGGAAGAAGCACGTGTACAAGTACGAAATATTCGCCGTGAAGCAAATGATCAGCTGAAAAAGGCGGAAAAAAATGGTGATTTGACAGAAGATGAACTACGTAGCGAGCAAGATGAAGTACAAAAAGAAACGGATAATCACATTGCAAAATTAGATGACCTTGCGAAAGAAAAAGAAAAGGAAATTATGGAAGTATAAAGAATTGTGACATATGTAGGAAAGTGTTACGATAAATTGTCTGTTACCACTTGAAACTTTTATTTTTTAACATGTAAAATAAGAAGCGATCGCCCTCTTGTTTAAGGGGGCATTTGTTTTTTATGGTAATCTAGATAATTACCTGTACCTAACGGGCTTGACTTTTGTTCACACGAAAATAAAAATCGTGCTATAATGAAGATTCATCTTACTAGTGGCTGCTAACAGACCATGATAAAGTCATATAATTCTTTTTTCCTTCATATTGATTATAGTTGAAAGGATTGTATAAGATAATCAACCGTACTCGGAGGACAAAATATGTCAATGAAACTTCCTTTTTTCAAAAAAAAACAAAATGATACTAATGGCCAATGTGATATTGAAGAAAAAAATATCCCAAAACATGTTGCAATTATTATGGACGGGAATGGCAGATGGGCAAAAAAACGAGGTCTTCCGCGAATAGCTGGACATAAAGAAGGTATGAATGTTGTAAAAGAAATTGTAAAGGCCGCCAGAAATTACCACGTGGAAATTCTAACGTTATATGCTTTTTCTACTGAAAATTGGAAACGGCCAAAAACAGAAGTTGACTTTTTAATGAGGTTACCTAAAGAATTTTTACATATTTATTTACCTGAACTAATCGAAAATAATGTCAGAATTGATACAATCGGTAATTTTACTGATTTGCCAGACCATACGAAAGAGGCAATCCAATATGCGAAAGACAAAACCAAGAATAATAATGGATTATTATTAAATTTTGCTTTAAACTATGGTAGTAGGTTTGAAATTATGCGTGCGATCAAAGAGATCACGATGGACATTGATGGCAGTAAGTTATCAATCGATGCATTAGATGAAAAGGTGTTTTCTAAATATCTGTACACGACTGGGTTAAGAGATCCTGATTTATTGATCCGAACAAGTGGTGAGCAGCGTTTGAGCAACTTTTTACTGTGGCAAGTAGCCTATTCGGAATTTTGGTTTACGGATGTATTATGGCCTGACTTTAATGAGGAAATTTTCAGGGAGGCCCTCCATGATTATCAGCAGCGTAAAAGGCGCTATGGAGGTATATAGGTGTTGATACAATTATGAAACAACGAATTATAACTGCAATTATCGCATTACTTGTATTTGTACCATTTATATTGTACGGAGAATTACCGTTTACTTTATTTGTTTACTTAATGGCTACAATTGGTTTAATCGAGCTGATTAAAATGCGCGAAATGAGTAATTTTCTTATTCCATCATTTTTAGCTATTGTTTTTCTATGGATTGTGTTGTGGGATTTTGATAACGATAGCATTCCAGTTATTGGGTTGGAAAAATCAGAAGTAATGATGCTGTTTGTTATGTTATTATTAACATATACTGTTTTAGCTAAGAATACATTTAATTTTGAAGATGCTGGGTTTATGTTTTTGTCTGCGGTCTATATGGGGATAGGTTTTTACTACTTAATTGTGACTAGAGAAGCAGGGCTGAATTACATTTTTTATGCATTGCTTGTTATATGGGCAACAGACACTGGAGCATATTTCTTTGGTCGAGCTTTTGGAAAGAAAAAATTATGGCCGAAAATCAGTCCAAATAAAACGATTGAAGGGGCAGTTGGCGGAATTTTACTTGCCTGTGTTGTTGGGATTGTTTTTCAATTAATTGCTCCTTTTCCGCATACTATGCTTTATATGATAATTATTACTATTTTGGTATCTATTTTTGGACAAATTGGTGATCTTGTTGAGTCAGCATTCAAACGGCACTATGATGTGAAAGATTCAGGGAAATTATTACCCGGACATGGTGGGATATTGGACCGATTAGATAGTCTGTTATTTATTTTACCATTATTACATATCATGAATTTTGTGTCCTAACTACTTGGACGAAGGATTTGAATTATGTATCTCAAAAAGGTTACACTTTAAGTTAGTGTTATACAGTTCTAGGCAGTTTTTCGCTTATTGGGAAAACAAGTGTTTAATCGACTCGGATTAAAGGAAGGTGCCCCTTTTGACAACAGTTATTGCGTTTATATTAATGTTTGGTTTACTTGTGTTTATTCATGAGTTCGGTCATTTAATCTTTGCAAAACGAGCTGGTATGCTGGCGCGTGAGTTTGCGATTGGATTTGGACCTAAAATATTTTCCTTCACAAAAAACGAAACCGTGTATACGATTCGATTACTACCTGTTGGTGGGTATGTGCGTGTTGCGGGTGACGATCCGGAAATTGTTGAATTAAAACCAGGACATCATATTGGCCTGGAGTTTAATGAACAAGGCAAGGTAAATAAAATTATCGTTAATCATAAATCCAAACATCCAAACGCACGAGTTATCGAAGTAGAGTATGCCGATCTGGATCATAAATTAATTATCGAAGGTTATGAAATTGATGAGGAAGACCATAAATTACAATTTGAAGTAGACCAGAAGACATTTTTTGTAATGGATGAAAAAGAATCACAAATCGCCCCATTTGATCGACAGTTTGCATCAAAAAGCGTTGGAAAACGTGCCATGCAACTGTTTGCTGGCCCGATGATGAATTTTATTCTCGCTATTGTGATCTTCTTTATTCTTGGACTTATCCAAGGTGTTCCAGTTGATCGGGCAATTATTGATCAAGCCCAACCCGGTACACCTGCAGCAGAAGCTGGTTTTCAGCATGGAGATGAGATTGTCCAAATTGATGGAAATTCTATCTCAACATGGGATGAATTTGATAAAATTATCAAGGAAAATCCTGAGGAAGAATTGACGATGACAGTGAAACGGGAAAATGGGGAGACAGAAGAACTTGCCGTTGCACCTGCTAAGCAAGAGGCACAAGGGCAGGTATTTGGTCAGCTTGGCGTTACACACGCCTTTGAAAAATCAATAACTGGCACATTGCAATATGGCTTTGTACAAACATATGATACAACGAAATTAATCTTAACAAACTTAGGGATGTTAATTACCGGACAATATTCAATTGAAATGTTATCAGGTCCTGTTGGTATTTACGATGCGACAGATCAAGTTGTACAAACCGGGTTTATGAATCTCTTAATGTGGACAGCAATTTTAAGTATTAACTTAGGAATCGTAAATTTAGTACCATTACCAGCACTTGATGGTGGTAGGTTACTATTTGTTGGAATTGAGGCTGTACGTGGGAAGCCAATCGATCCACAAAAAGAAGGAATTGTCCATTTCATTGGATTTGCTTTATTAATGCTATTAATGATCGTTGTGACGTGGAACGATATTCAGCGGCTGTTTCTTTAAAAAGTTAGCGGTATGTTCAAACTGGGAACCCTTGTCTACTGGCAAGGGTTCCCATGTGATTGCAAATGAATTTTCGTGAAAAAGGAGGGGGTATACTATGTCGATATCAAATATAGAGAAAATGAATTTATTGTTAACACAGTTGCATATGCCAGAGGAATATATGGGGCATTTTCAAGACAGTCAGTTGCTTCGGTTAGAGGTTTTCAAAAAAGAACAGATGTGGCATTTTCATATCCAAACCAAGGATGTATTGCCAAGTAGTATTTATCAATTTTTGTTTGCCAACTTACAGCACACATTTAACCAGATTGCCAAAATAGACCTTACATTATATACAGAAAACAAAACATGTGACGAGCAAACCATTTCCGGTTATTGGAAGAGTTTTATCCAATCGATTTCCAATTTATCGCCTGCTTACAAAGATTTAGTGCATAACCAGGCTCCTAAAGTCAACCATAACAATATTATGTTAACTGCGAGAAATGAAGCCGAAGCGAGCGCGTTAAAAAAACGACTAGATGAACCATTTCGCACTTACTGTAAAAAAGTTGGTGTGCCATCCTATTCGCTTGTGATTGATGCTAAAACAGAAGAGGCTGATCTACAGAAGTTTAGGGAGCAAAAGGCGCAGGAAGATCAGCAAATTATTTTGAAAACTGTTCAGGAGAAAGAAAAACGGGAACAAAGTAAGCAAAATGAGGACCATGCCAAACCATTTGCAATCGGTTATGGCATTCAGGATGAAGCCCTCATGATGCAAGAAATTCAGGATGAAGAACGTCGTGTTACTGTTCAGGGTTATGTATTTTCGGTTGATATACGGAAATTGCGCTCCGGTAGAAGTTTGTTAATTGCTAAAGCTACTGATTATACCGATTCCTTACAAATTAAAATGTTTTCCAAAGGTGACGACGATGCTGATAAATTCGAACAATTGAAAACAGGTATGTGGATTAAGGCACGTGGAAGCATCCAGACTGATATGTATACGAATGAATTGGCCATGATGGCGAATGATATGCATGAAGTGCAAGTGGAAAGCCGACAAGATACTGCTCCTGATGAAGAAAAACGAGTTGAACTACATGCACACACCACCATGAGCCAAATGGATGCGGTTGTCTCCCCATCGCGTTTGGTTGAACAAGCCGCTAAGTGGGGACACAACGCTGTTGCGATCACGGATCATGCGGGGGTACAAGGTTATCCTGAAGCACATGCAGCAGGTCAGAAAAACGGGATCAAGGTTTTATACGGAGTTGAAGCTAACCTTGTTGATGATGGTGTTCCAATTGCCTATAATGAGCAGGATGTTGAACTGGAGAATGGGACATATGTTGTATTTGACGTGGAAACAACTGGATTATCGGCTGTTTATGATACAATCATTGAACTTGCAGCGGTAAAAATACATCAAGGTGAAGTTGTTGATCGGTTTGAATCATTTGCTAACCCGCATCATCCATTATCCCAAACAACAACCGATCTGACAGGTATTACCGATGAAATGGTCAATACTGCCCCCGAAATCGATGATGTATTAAGGGATTTTCAGGAATGGGTTGACGATGGTATTTTAGTTGCCCATAATGCAAGCTTTGACATCGGTTTTTTAAATGCAGGTTATAAAAAAATTGATTACGAAAAAACGAAAAATCCTGTAATTGACACATTAGAACTCGCCAGGTTTCTATTTCCAGAGTTGAAAAATCACCGTTTGAACACCTTGTGTAAACATTTAGATATTGAATTAACTCAACACCATAGGGCGATTTATGATGCGGAAGCTACAGGTTATTTACTTTGGAAACTAGTACAGCGGCTACTAGGGAAGGATATCCGAAATCATAATCAGTTGAATAATCACATGGGTGAAGGAAATGCATATCAGCGTTCTCGCCCGTTCCATTGTACATTGTTGGCCAAAGATCAAGAAGGCTTAAAAAATATTTATAAACTTGTCTCACATGCACATATTGACTATTTTTATCGTGTTCCAAGAATACCACGTTCTAAACTGCAAAAGTTTCGTGAGGGAATTTTGGTTGGAACAGCATGTGATAAAGGTGAAGTTTTCGAAACGATGATGCAAAAATCGGCGGAAGAAGCAGAAAAAGTCGCTGAATTCTATGATTATATTGAGGTTCAACCACCTGCAAACTATGTGCATTTGGTTGAAAAAGAACTTGTCCAAAATGAAGCACAAATATTAGATATCATTTCTAAATTAGTAGATTTAGGCAAACGAATGGAAAAACCCGTGGTAGCAACAGGTAACACACATTATATTGAAGAACATGATAAATTATATCGACAAATTTTAATTGCATCACAGGCAGGTAATCCATTAAATCGACAAACATTACCTGATACACCATTTCGAACGACAAACGAAATGCTTGATTGCTTCTCCTTTCTTGGTGAGGAAACCGCAAAACAAATTGTTGTAACAAATACACAGCAAATTGCTGATGCGATAGAGGAAATTTCTCCTGTCAAAGATGGCTTATATACACCAACAATCGAGGGTGCAGACCAAGAGATGCGTGATCTTTGCTATACAAGAGCAAAAAAAATATATGGTGATCCAGTTCCACAAATTGTAGTTGATCGGCTGGAAAAGGAACTGGAAAGTATTATTGGTCATGGTTTTGCGGTCATTTATTTAATCTCACATAAACTTGTGAAAAAATCATTGGACGATGGATACTTAGTTGGTTCCAGGGGATCAGTCGGATCATCGCTAGTTGCGACAATGTCGGAAATAACAGAGGTTAATCCACTGCCACCTCATTATGTTTGTACAGAATGTCACCATAATGAATTTATTACCGATGGATCAGTCGGTAGTGGGTTTGATTTGCCGGATAAAGATTGTCCTAATTGTGGGATTCCATTAACGAAAGACGGACAAGATATTCCGTTTGAAACATTTCTAGGATTTAAGGGTGATAAGGTTCCCGATATTGATTTAAACTTTTCTGGGGATTATCAACCTCGGGCCCATAATTATACGAAGGTTTTATTTGGCGAAGACAATGTTTATCGCGCTGGTACAATTGGAACCATCGCGGAAAAAACAGCATATGGTTATGTGAAAGGGTATGCATCAGATAAACAACTTGTTTATAAAAATGCTGAAGTAGATCGACTTGTTCAAGGATGTACAGGTGTAAAACGGACAACTGGCCAGCATCCAGGTGGGATTATTGTAGTACCGGAGGATAAGGAAATTTTTGATTTTACCCCGATTCAATTTCCTGCCGATGACCGAAAAAGTGAATGGAGAACAACACACTTTGATTTCCATTCGATTCATGATAATTTACTAAAACTAGATATTCTTGGGCACGATGATCCGACAGTCATTCGGATGCTTCAAGATTTAAGTGGAATTGATCCGAAAACAATTCCGACAGACGATGCCGAAGTGATGAAAATATTTTCCGGACCGGAATCACTAGGGGTAACAGCGGAGCAAATTAATTGTAAAACCGGTACGTTAGGGGTACCAGAATTTGGAACAAAGTTTGTTAGGCAGATGCTTGAGGATACGAAGCCAACAACGTTTGCAGAGCTTGTAATAATATCAGGTCTTTCACATGGGACTGACGTGTGGTTAGGTAATGCCCAGGAATTGATTAATGATGGCATATGTGAATTACCAGATGTTATCGGTTGTCGTGATGATATTATGGTATACCTCTTGCACAAAGGATTAGAGGCGTCGCTTGCGTTTAAAATTATGGAATTCGTCCGTAAAGGGAAAGGATTACAAGACGAATGGATTTTAGAGATGAAGAAACACGGTGTGCCAGATTGGTATATTGAATCATGTAAAAAAATAAAATACATGTTCCCGAAAGCCCATGCTGCTGCATACGTGTTAATGGCAATCCGCATTGCTTATTTCAAAGTTCATCATCCAATACTTTTTTATGCAGCATACTTCACTGTAAGAGCAGATGATTTTGAATTAGATACGATGATCAAAGGCCCACAGGCGATAAAACAGCGAATTGATGGCATTGTAGCTAAAGGAAATGAGGTACCGCCAAAAGAAAAGAGTTTATTAACGGTATTGGAAATTTCACTTGAAATGTGTGAACGTGGTTTTTCATTTAATAAAGTTGATCTTTATAAATCAAGTGCAACAGAGTTTATCGTGGATGGCAATTCGCTTATCCCACCATTTAATGCGGTCGATGGACTTGGAACTAACGCGGCACTTAATATTGTCAAAGCTCGTGAAGAAGGAGAATTTTTATCAAAAGAAGATCTTCGTGAGCGTAGTAAAATTTCGAAAACAGTTTTAGAATACCTTGATAATCATGGGTGTTTAGAAGGAATGGCGGAGAAAAATCAACTTTCCCTATTCTAGGTTAGATCGTTTCTATTTAAAACGATAAACGTGCTACCTTGCAAGATTATTTTTCTTATGATATAGTTTTTATTGGTAAGTATTGATACGAACGGTCAAAAGAGTGGGCGAAACCCACTCTTTCTTCATACTTCTATGATTTCTGCTGAGTGAAACTTCCCCCTTGCCACAACTTTCAGGCAGGGGTTTTATATTGAAAAGCAGAAACACAAGCTAATAAAGTACTCAAATGAAATTAGGTATGATTGTTCATAATAAGGAAAACGACAATTGAATAAAGGAGGATTACTGTTGAGTTCGCAAGTAATTAAAACAACGGAAGAATTAGTCCAGCCTATTTTACAGAAAAATAATCTTGAATTAGTTGATATTGAATACGTAAAAGAGGGCAAGAACTGGTTTTTACGAGTTTATATCGACAAAGATGGTGGCATTGATATAGCAGAATGTGGTCAGGTTTCTGAGCAATTAAGTGAAAAATTAGATGAAATCGATCCCATTAAAGAAGCATATTTTCTCGAAGTATCATCACCAGGTGTTGAGCGACCGTTGAAATCAGAAGAAGATTTTACTAATAACGTCAATAATAATGTTTATGTAAAGCTATATGAGCCAATAGATGGAGAAAAAGAATATGAAGGTATTTTAAAAGACTTTACTGATCATGTGGTAACGATTGAATATAAAATAAAAACGCGAAAAAAACAAGTGGAAATTCCATACAATAAGATAGCAAAAGCAAGGCTTGCTGTAACGTTATAAAGGGGGAAAAGAAAAGTGAGCAGTCAGTTGTTTGACGCGATTGATTATTTAGAAAAAGAAAAAGGCATTGATAAGGATATATTGTTGGAGGCTTTAGAAGCAGCTTTAATATCGGCTTACAAGAAAAACTTTAAGTCGGCAACAAATGTGCGGGTTGACCTTGATGAGGAAGCAGGATCAATGCGTGTTTTTGCCCGAAAAACTGTTGTCGATGAAGTAGAGGACTCCCAACAAGAGCTTACTTTAGAAGAGGCAAAAAATATTGATCCAAATTATGAATTGGAGGACGTTATCGAGGTTGAGGTAACACCAAAAGATTTTGGAAGAATTGCCGCTCAAGCTGCTAAACAGGTTGTAACACAACGAATTCGCGAAGCAGAACGCGGGGTTATTTTTAACGAATATGCTGATCGTGAAGAAGATGTCATGACTGGTATTATTCAACGAATGGATCCACGCTTCATTTACGTGAACCTTGGAAAAATTGAAGCGAAATTAGCAGAAGCAGAGCAAATGCCTACGGATGATTACCATGTACATGATCGCCTTAAAGTATTTGTGACAAAAGTGGAAAACACAAGTAAAGGGCCACAAATTTACGTATCAAGGTCACATCCTGGCCTATTAAAACGCTTATTTGAAATGGAAGTCCCAGAAATCTATGATGGTACAGTTGAAATTAAGTCTGTTTCCAGAGAAGCAGGAGACCGTTCCAAAATCTCTGTCCATGCGGATGATCCGGAAATTGATCCGGTTGGGTCATGTGTTGGCCAAAGAGGGCAACGGGTGCAAGCAATTGTTAACGAACTAAAGGGTGAAAAAATTGATGTGGTTGAATGGTCAGAGGATCCAGTTGTCTATGTTTCCAATGCATTAAGCCCATCTAAAGTAGTTGAGGTACTTGTAAATGAAGAAGAAAAAGCAACAACCGTAATTGTTCCTGACTATCAACTTTCTTTAGCTATCGGTAAACGGGGGCAAAATGCTCGTTTAGCTGCCAAATTAACCGGCTGGAAAATAGACATTAAGAGTGAATCTGAGGCCAGAGAAGAAGGGCTGTTAACAGATAACTTTGCCATAGAAGATGAAGATGATACCTATCCAGACAATGTGGACGATTTGTTCGAATAAGGGGGCTATCTAATGGCACAAAAAAGAAAAATCCCACAAAGGAAATGTATTGTAACAAACGAAATGAAGCCTAAGAAAGAGCTTATTCGGATTGTTCGTACAAAAGAGGGCGACATATTTGTTGACGAAACCGGAAAGAAAAACGGTCGTGGCGCATACTTGTCAAAGGATAAGGAAGTAATTGATAAAGCCGAAAAAACGGGTGCTTTAAATCGTCAGTTAAATGGGGAAGTAGATGTAGCTATCTATGATGAGCTCAGAGAAATAGTAGATGGTAAGAAAGCATGAAAAATAATTACTTAAATATGATCGGCTTAGCTTATCGGGCCAGAAAGTGCTCACTTGGTGAAGAAACGATTGTCAAAGATATTCAACAAAACAGAGCCAAGCTAGTCCTTTTGGCAAATGACATTGGTCCACAGACAAAAAAGAAATTAACGGATAAATGTAAGACATATGATGTACCTTTTGCAATAGTAGATGATCGACAAACGCTGTCACAGGCTATTGGAAAAACACAGAGAGTAGCTGTTGCTATTTTAGATGCAGGATTTGCCACTAAGATTAAATCGTTACTCGGGTAAATAAATTCGGGGGTGAACGTATGACTAAAATGCGTGTATATGAATATGCCAAGAAAAATAATGCAACAAGTAAAGATGTGATTGGACACTTAAAAAAATTAAATGTAGAAGTATCTAATCATATGTCCACTATTTCAGATGATGTTATCACGAAATTGGATGAGAGATTCAGCAAGAAGTCATCAGATCAAAAACCAGGTAAGCAACCGACAAATAAATCGGCTTCTAATAAACAAGCAAATACACAAAATAAAACTAAAAATACAAATCAGAAAAACAATAATAACAGTGGAAATAATAATAAAAATTCCAGTCAATCATCACAGCAATCCAAGCCAAAAAGGAATAACCAGCACCATACGAAGCAACAAAAAGGTAAAAAAGGAAGAAATAACAATAAAACAGTTCAAACTCCTAAGCAACCAGTGGTGAAAGAAACACCTAAAGAAATCAAATATAGTGGAACACTTACAGTAAGTGATTTGGCTGGTAAATTAAACAAGGAGCCATCCGAAATAATTAAAAAGCTTATGTTTTTAGGAGTAATGGCTACAAAAAACCAAGACTTGGATGATGATGCAGTTGAATTAATCTGTGAAGAATTTAATGTAGCTGTTGAAAAGGAAATTATTTTAGAAGATACAGATTTTGATAAATATAAACAAGAGGACGATGAAAAGGATTTAATGGAGCGTCCTGCTGTTGTAACCATCATGGGACACGTTGACCATGGTAAAACAACACTGCTTGATTCTATTCGCCATACAAAGGTAACAATAGGGGAAGCTGGTGGTATTACACAGCATATTGGAGCGTACCAAGTAGAAAACAATGGAAAAAGAGTTACGTTTCTTGATACTCCAGGACACGCAGCGTTTACAAGTATGCGGTCACGTGGTGCACAGGTAACAGACATTGCTATTTTAGTTGTCGCAGCAGATGACGGTGTAATGCCACAAACAGTTGAAGCAATTAACCATGCAAAAGCGGCTGAAGTTCCAATTATTGTCGCCGTGAACAAAATGGATAAGGAAGGTGCCAATCCAGATCGTGTTATGCAGGAATTAACGGAATATGAGTTAATTCCAGAGGATTGGGGCGGCGATACCATTTTTGTTCAACTTTCTGCAGTTAAAAATGAAGGTATTGATGACCTGTTAGAAATGATCTTGCTTGTTTCCGAAGTGGAAGAATTAAAAGCAAATCCGAATAATTATGCCTTTGGTACTGTTATTGATGCAAAGCTTGACAAAGGAAGAGGGTCTGTTGCAACATTGCTTGTGCAAAATGGGACACTTCATGTCAGTGACTCCATTGTTGTTGGTAATACATTTGGACGTGTTCGTGCGATGGTCAATGACTTAGGACGACGGGTGGAAGAAGCCGGACCATCAACACCAGTCGAAATTACTGGACTTAATGAGGTACCACAAGCAGGTGACCAATTCCTAGTTTTTGCCGATGAGAAAAAGGCACGTCAAATTGGCGAAGCGCGGCAACAGAAATTTATTCAGGAAAATCGTTCGGAACAAACAAAAGTCAGCCTTGACGATTTATTTGAACAAATTAAACAAGGTGAAATGAAAGAGATTAATATCATTATTAAGGCTGATGTTCAAGGTTCAGCTGAAGCAATGGCATCTTCTCTACGTAAAATTGAAGTAGAAGGTGTAAAAATTAAAATCATTCATACTGGTGTTGGAGCAATAACCGAATCAGATATTATTTTAGCATCTGCTTCTAATGCCATTGTTATTGGGTTTAATGTGCGTCCAGATGCAAATGCTAAGAAAGCAGCCGAATCAGAAAAAGTTGATGTGCGGTTGCATCGGGTAATCTATAAAGTTATTGAGGAAATCGAGTCAGCAATGAAAGGTATGCTTGATCCAGAGTTTGAAGAGAAAATCATTGGTCAAGTTGAAGTTCGGGAAACATTTAAAGTATCTAGAATTGGTACAATTGCTGGTGGTTATGTAACGGAAGGTAAAATCACCCGTGACTCAGGTGTGCGCCTGATTCGTGATGGTATTGTACAATTTGAAGGCAAAATTGATACACTGAAACGTTTTAAAGATGATGTAAAAGAAGTTGCACAAGGCTATGAATGTGGTATTACAATTGAAAAATTTAATGATATCAAAGAAGGCGATGTCATCGAGGCATTTGTGATGGAGGAAATTGAACGTAAATGATTTGTTTTGTAGAAGTAGAATGTATGTTGTATGAAGGCCATTCATTGAAGCAAAAACGGTCCGTTATAAAACGTGTGATGGCAAAACTTCGCAACGACTTCAATGTTGCCATAACTGAACTGGATTTTCATGATTTATGGCAACGCACAAAATTTGGAATCGTAACAATTTCAACTAGCAAAACACATGCTGACCAAATTATTCAGGAAGTGTTACGGGTTATTGACACGTTCCCGGAATTGGAGCGAACCATTACAAATGTTGAATGGTTATAATGCTGGATGAGAAATCGGCCCTGTGTGTCGATTTCTGTTAATCCGGATTTGGCGCGATTAACTTTTTAGAACGTACGTGTTAGCGTCTTTCTAATAATGAGGTGATCTTAATGAGTGATTTACGTGCAAATCGTGTAGCAGAGCAAATGAAAAAGGAACTTGGGGATATTTTAAGCCGAAAAATAAAAGATCCTCGGGTTGGCTTTGTGACGGTTACGGATGTAGAAGTGACAGGAGATTTACAGCAAGCGAAAATATTCATTTCTGTTCTTGGTGATGAACAGCAAAAGCATGATACATTAGTTGGTCTTGCAAAAGCAAAAGGATTTATTCGATCAGAAGTAGGACAACGAATTCGCTTACGTAAAACACCTGAATTATCGTTTGAATTTGATGAAGCATTGGAACAAGGGAATCGAATTGAGACAATTTTACGTGAATTAAATAACAAATAATGCGTAAATGCAAAAAAAGTGCTTCCTGTGTAAGGTAACAGCGGGAAGTAGTAAGAAAATCTGACTCTTGAATACAACAAGAGGGTCAGATTTTTTCCTTGCTCTATAAAATTTGCTTGCTGGAGGAAATTGGTATGGATGGCATCATCCCACTATGGAAACCAAAAGGATTAACATCACACGATTGTGTAGTTAAAATACGGAAATTGTTACGTACGAAAAAAGTGGGGCATACAGGTACACTTGATCCAGAAGTAGAGGGTGTTTTGCCTATCTGCGTTGGACAGGCTACAAAAATTGTTCCATTTTTAACAGATACAAAGAAAATATATATTGCAGAAGTGACACTAGGAACTTCAACAGAGACAGAAGATGCAACAGGAAAAACGGTTGAACAAAAACTAGTGGAAATTCAGCCGACCAAAGTAAGCGTAGAGGCTGTGTTGCAATCTTTTATCGGTGAATCAACTCAGGTCCCACCGATGTATTCAGCTGTAAAGGTGGATGGGAAAAAATTATATGAATATGCTCGAGCAAATGAAACAGTCGAGCGTCCAAAGCGAACGATTACTGTTTTCGAACTAACATTTTTGGAACATACAAGTGAACAATCTTTTCGCATTAAAGCCGTTTGTTCCAAGGGTACATATATACGAACATTATGTGTTGATATTGGGGCGCAATTAGGTTACCCTGCACACATGTCTCATTTAATTCGGACGCAAACAGGAGCAATAAAACAGCAAGACACGGTAACTTTTGATAAAATAGAAGAGGCTGTAATAGACGAGAAATTGGATGATGTGCTCTTACCCATCGCCAACGGCTTAACCCACCTTGAGAGTGTGAAAGTGGATGAAGACACAAAGAAAAAAGTACTAAATGGACAAAAACTGGCTAAAACAAATATCATAAAGACAACACAACCATTTGTAATGATGCACAACAACCAAGTATTAGCAATCTATCAGATCCACCCAGATCATAACGAACAAATAAAACCAGTACGTGTATTTTCATAACATAGATGTAATAATGTAAACATATCGGATTAGGATTTTTTATTTTTAAAAAGTGTAGGTGAAAAGGCTTGCGAACAATTAAATTAACATATCCTCATACATTAGCATTGGAAGAACTTCCTGAAACTGTAGCTGCTATTGGTTTTTTTGATGGTATCCATCTTGGACATCAAAAGGTAATTAAAGCAGCTGTATCGAAAGCAAAAGAAAGAAAAATGGAAAGTGCGGTAATCACGTTTCATCCTCATCCATCTGTTGTTTTGAAAAAAGATGTCCAGCATGTTCAGTATATTACGCCATTAAAAGAAAAACAGGAAGTATTACAGCAAATGGATGTGGACCGACTATATATTATTACATTTAACAAAGAATTATCATCGTTGTCACCACAGCAATTTATTGATCACTTTATAATTGGGCTAAATATTAAGCATTTAGTTGCAGGTTTTGATTATTCGTTCGGGCATAAAGGAAAAGGTAACATGAACAATATTGCGGAATATACAAAGGATAAATTCACGTTTACAACGATCAAAAAAGTGGAATTAGAAGATGAAAAGGTTAGTTCGACAAAAATTAGAGAACTACTAAAAAGCGGTAAGGTGGAAGTTGTTCAATCATTATTAGGACGCCCATTAACGGTAAATGGAGTTGTAATTGAAGGTGATAAACGAGGGAGAACAATTGGTTATCCAACAGCAAATCTACGGGTGCATCAGGATGCACTCTTACCGAAACCAGGTATTTATGCGGTAAAAGTAATTTATAAAAATGAAACATATGAAGGTATGGCAAGTTTAGGTACCAATCCAACGTTTACTGCAAATCGAAAGGATCTTTCATTAGAGGTGAATATTTTAGATTATCAAAATGATCTTTATGGGGAAGAATTGCAAATGGAGTGGTATAAATTTATTCGTGATGAGTTAAGGTTTGATAATGTAGAAGCACTAATAGATCAAATTACAGACGATGAAAAAGTTATTCGAGCATATTTTTCAAATAAACACTAAATAAATCACACTTGCATTTTTTACTGAAAAGATGTATTCTTAACAACGTAAAACCTTCGCTTGGCAAATCGAAACTCCGACGTTTGCTAGGGGACAGGGGATATGAACACAATATAGGAGGTGAACAGGATGGCTATAACAAAAGAACGTAAAAACGAAATTATTTCTGAATACAAAGTTCATGACAATGATACTGGTTCTCCAGAAGTACAAATCGCTGTCCTTACAGAGGAAATCACAACATTAAATGAACATTTACGCGTTCATAAGAAAGACCATCATTCACGTCGTGGTCTATTAAAAATGGTTGGTAAACGTCGTAATTTACTAAACTATTTGCGTAACAAAGATGTCACACGTTATCGTGAATTAATTAAAAAATTAGGCTTACGCAGGTAATTGTAAAAAAGCAGGAGTAATCCTGCTTTTTTTGCAGTTATTATGCAAATAATACTACATAAAATTTACATTTGCATCGATTAATTATAAAATGAAATGTAGAATGTTTTATTGAAGGGAGTATGAAAACGAATGGCAGAAGAAAAACAAGTATTCTCCACTGAAATTGCCGGTAAACCGTTTATCGTTGAAATTGGAGAATTAGCAAAACAGGCGAATGGCGCATGTATGATCCGCTATGGTGATACGTCCGTATTGTCTGTAGCAACTGCATCACAGGAGCCGAAAGATTTACCGTTCTTTCCACTTACAGTAAATTATGAAGAACGTTTATATGCGGTTGGGAAAATACCTGGAGGGTTTATTAAACGTGAGGGGCGACCTAGTGAAAAGGCAATATTAGCTTCACGCTTAATTGACCGACCAATTCGCCCGCTTTTCCCTGACGGTTTTAGAAATGAAGTGCAGGTAATTAGTACAGTTATGAGTGTTGATCAAGACTGTTCAACTGAAATTGCTGCAATGATTGGATCATCTATTGCATTAAGTGTGTCTGATATACCGTTTGAAGAACCAATTGCTGGTGTTCATGTTGGACGAGTAGATGGTGAATTTGTTATTAACCCAACTGTTGAACAGGAAGAGAAAAGCGACATTGATTTAACAGTGGCAGGAACGAAAGATGCGATTAACATGGTCGAAGCTGGTGCACAAGAAGTCCCAGAAGAAGTGATGCTTGAAGCCATCATGTTTGGGCATGAAGAAATCAAGCGCTTAGTCGCATTCCAAGAAGAAATCGTGAAAGCAGCAGGTCAAGAAAAAACAGAAGTAACGTTATTCGAGGCTGACGAAGCATTATCAGCAAAAGTTATCGATCAAGCAAAAGAGAAGCTGGTTGCAGCCATTCAAGTAAAAGAAAAACATGCTCGAGAACTTGCAATTGATAATGTAAAAGATGAAATTGTTGCGTTATACGACGAGGAAGAAGAAGACGTTGTTAAACAAGTAAAATCCGTCCTTGACAAAATGGTAAAAGAAGAAGTACGTCGTTTAATTACCAAGGAAAAAGTGCGTCCAGATGGTCGTAAAATTGATGAGATTCGTCCTTTATCATCTCGAGTTGGTGTTTTGCCAAGAACGCATGGGTCAGGGTTGTTTACACGTGGACAAACACAAGCATTAAGCATTTGTACACTTGGAGCATTAGGAGATGTACAAATTTTAGATGGGTTAGATTTAGAAGAATCTAAGCGGTTTATGCATCATTATAATTTCCCGCAATATAGTGTTGGTGCAACAGGCCCAATTCGTGGACCAGGCCGTCGTGAAATTGGACATGGAGCACTAGGTGAACGCGCGCTTGAAAAGGTTGTTCCTTCAGATAAAGATTTCCCTTATACAATTCGTCTTGTTTCTGAAGTATTGGAATCAAACGGTTCGACGTCGCAAGCAAGTATTTGTGCAAGTACATTGGCGATGATGAATGCAGGTGTTCCAATTAAAGCTCCAGTGGCCGGAATTGCGATGGGTCTTGTGAAATCTGGCGATGATTACACGATTTTGACAGACATCCAAGGAATGGAAGATGCACTTGGGGACATGGACTTTAAAGTTGCCGGCACAGCAGCTGGTGTTACAGCACTACAAATGGATATCAAGATCGATGGTTTATCAAGGGAAATCTTAGAAGAAGCATTAACACAGGCTAAAAAAGGTCGTATGCAAATTCTCGATTCTATGTTAGCAACGATTAGTGAGCCAAATGCGGAACTTTCTCAGTATGCACCGAAAATTTTAACAATGTCCATTAAACCAGACAAAATTCGTGATGTTATCGGACCAAGCGGTAAACAAATTAATAAAATTATCGAAGAAACCGGTGTGAAAATTGACATCGAACAAGATGGAAGTGTGTTTATCTCATCAACAGATGCAAGCATGAACAAAAAAGCGAAACAAATTATTGAAGATCTTATTCGTGAAGTGGAAGTTGGACAAACCTATTTGGGTACTGTTAAACGTATTGAGAAATTTGGCGCTTTCGTGGAATTGTTCAAAGGAAAAGACGGGCTAGTTCATATTTCTGAATTAGCGGAAGAACGAACAAATAAAGTAGAAGATGTTGTATCAATCGGTGATAAAATTATGGTTAAAGTGAAAGAGATTGATAATCACGGCCGAGTTAACCTTTCACGAAAGGCTGTATTAAAGGAAGAAAAGGAAAAAGCTGAAAAATCAAGTTTATAATTAGAAAATCAAGAAGCTGGCTAACCAGTTTCTTTTTTAATGGCTGTTTTCGCGTAATTTATTGCTTTTTACACAATAGATATAAAATGCGGCACAGTGAACGTTCTAATGATAATTGAGTGCTTAGATTCCACTCCGGCAGAATACTTCGCTTTCCGCGGGCACGGCTTCAGCCTCCTCGCGGGAAACCACCGCTGCGGGGTCTTCAGACTCGTGCTGTTCCCGCAGGAGTCTACGTATTCTGCCTACGCTGATAGTAGTGTTCTGATTATCGAAAGGGGAAGCCGTGGAACGTTACAAGAATTTCTCCTTGAAGAGAAGGATACTCTAAGTTGTGGAAAAAATACAGCTCCATTTTTTCTACGTGCGCTGGTAGCGGACAACCATATCCAGCTTCTACGTATCAGTACCTGTCCTCCACATTCATAAATTCTCCATCATTTCTTAGTGTGTCCTCGGTAGTTTTCTTGGCATACCTTGTCCGTTCTTCTCATATAGATGATGGAGGGGGGATTTGGATGTACCGAAATCGAATAATTCATTTTTGTGTATTTATCATTATCGTTGCAATCTCTTTTAATAATGAATACAATCCATTTGTTATGAATGATATCCAAACAATTTCTGACTCTGTTGCACATGTATCCAAACAAGAAGACGAATTATACAAGGAGGTCCAAGCAAAAAGTGACACCTTTTCAATAGCTCCTCAAGATGCAACCATTGATAAAGTTTGGAAGAAAACACCTGGAAGAAATGGAGTGAAGGTAAACGTAAAAAAATCGTATCAGCAAATGAAGAAAGATGGGGTGTTTGATAAAACATTACTTGTCTATGAACAAGTTCCACCTAATGTTTCGCTCGCGGATTTACCGCCTTCCCCCATTTATCGAGGGCACCCTGAAAAACAAATGACTGCATTCTTGATTAATGTCTCATGGGGAACCGAATATATTCCAGCAATGCTAAATGTATTAAAAGAGAAAAATGTTAAAGCAACATTTTTTATTGAAGGAAAATGGGCGAAGGAAAATAGCGAATTTGTGGAAATGATTGATGAACAAGGACATTTGATTGGTAATCATGCCTATAATCATCCAGACATGGCACGCCTGTCTGACCAAGAAATAACCGAACAAATAAAACAAACAAATGAAATTATCAAAGCAATAACAGGTAAAACACCAAAATGGTTCGCTCCTCCTAGTGGAAGTTTTAATAATGAAGTAGTAAAAATTGCAGATAATATGAATATGCAAACCGTATTATGGACGGTTGATACAATTGATTGGAAGAATCCTACAGTATCTGTTATGGTGAATAGGGTGAATTCTAAACTTCATCCTGGTGCAATGGTGTTAATGCATCCCACTGCTGCAACTGCTGAGGGCCTTAGCTCATTGATTACTATGGTTAAAGAAAAAGGATATAAAATAGGAACAGTTGAAAAATTACTAAGTGAAGAACGGTAAAAAACGTCAATGTTAAACATAATTAGGAGGAAAAAACTTGATTGAGAAGCATACAAGTAAGAATGGTCTGCGAATTGTATTAGAGAACGTACCCGCAGTCCGTTCCGTAACAATTGGAATTTGGGTGTTAACAGGCTCCCGTAATGAAACAGAACAAAATAATGGAATTTCCCATTTTTTAGAGCACATGTTTTTTAAAGGAACAAAAACTAGATCAGCAAAAGATATTGCAGAAGCATTTGATGCTATTGGTGGACAGGTGAACGCTTTTACATCAAAAGAATACACTTGTTTTTATGCCAAAGTACTTGATACACATAAAGAATTGGCATTGGATATTTTGGCCGATATGTTTTTTCATTCTGCTTTTGATGGGGAAGAAATGGAACGAGAGAAAAAAGTGGTACTAGAAGAGATAAAAATGTACGAAGATACACCGGATGATATTGTTCATGATCTATTGGCACGTGCTTCCTACGGGGATCACCCGCTTGGATACCCTATTTTAGGGACAGAAGAACATTTAAAAACATTTCAACCAGATACACTTAGAACGTATATCAACCAATGCTATACACCTGAAAATGTTGTTGTATCTGTTGCTGGTAATGTGGACCATTCATTTATTAGCAAAGTTGAATCATATTTCGGCTCCTATCAGTCAGATTATAAACGAGCAGAAATTTTAAAACCCGCTTTTATTGCAGGAAATATTGAGCGAAATAAAGATACAGAACAGGCACATTTATGCTTAGGATATGATGGTTTACCTGTTGGCGATGAAAATATGTATAGTTTAATTATTATGAACAATGTACTTGGTGGAAGCATGAGCTCGAGATTATTCCAGGAAGTAAGGGAACAACAAGGACTTGCATATGCGGTATTTTCTTATCACTCTTCTTTTCGAGATAGTGGGCTATTGACCATTTATGCGGGAACGGGAAAGGACCAATTACCATTACTTCAGGATACAATCAAACGAACAATGGATACATTGATTACGAATGGTTTAACAGATAAGGAATTAAAAAATAGCAAGGAACAGTTAAAAGGTAATTTGGTATTAAGTTTAGAAAGTACGAACAGTCATATGAGCAGAAATGGAAAAAATGAATTGTTGTTAAATCGTCATCGTACGTTGGATGAAATGATTCAGGAGATTGACGCAGTTAACCATGAATCCATCCAAGCTGTTATTGAACGTACTTTTAACCAATCCTCTTCCAAGGCGTTAATCGCACCTAAATCTGATCAATAATTAGATTTAGCAGTAGTGATCCACCTCTATGCATAGGCTATGTTTTTGATCATATAGATGATAATACATACGGAGGTGTGTACCGATGCGGTATAAGGATATTAGTGGAAAAGAAATTGTTAATATTAATCAAGGTTCGAGGTTGGGTATTTTAGGACAAACAGATTTGGAAATCAATGAGAAGACCGGACAAATCGAGTCATTTATTATTCCTAATTACAAATGGTTTGGGCTTAAAAAAGAAGGGGAAGAGACAAAAATACGTTGGAGTTCCATTAAAAAAATCGGTGAAGATATGATTATGATTGAATCGGAATAGTTGTATGAATCATATTTAAGGCTAGTATCACTACTTGTGATACTAGCCTTTTTTTGTGTGTAGGTGAAACTCCTAATCACTAAGATTGCTTCCCCACATAAGCTATAACGAATAGTCTAAATTAGCGTTTATTTACATGGTGAGGGGTGTATTACTAGCATGAGTCAATCAATAGCTGTATTAGGAGGAGACGGACGATATCTTGAACTGATTCGTCAATTGCAGGAATTGCCTGATACAACGATATTCTTAGTCGGCTTTGATAAATTGGAGCAAGGATTTACAGGATCAAAGCAAGTTGATTTTAATGATTTAGAACCTGAAAAATTAGATGTTGTTATTTTGCCGATCACGGGAACGAATCATCAAGGCGAAATTGAAACGGTTTTCTCTGACCAGCAGATAAATCTTTCAAAAGCATGGTTTAATCAATTACGACCATCGACATTAATCTTTACCGGTATAACGAATGATTATTTAACGTCGCTTACAAATGAATTGAATTTACAATTAATCGCTTTGTTTGATCGTGATGATGTTGCGATCTATAACTCGATACCTACAGCAGAAGGTACGATCATGATGGCCATCGAACATACAGATTTTACGATTCACTCTTCCCGTGTTATTGTCGTCGGTTTTGGTAGAGTCGGAAACACAGTTGCCAACAAGTTTTCAGCTTTAGGAGCAAAAGTATCTGTTTGCGCCCGCAGTATTAAAGATCTTGCGAGAATTACAGAAATGGGTTTGACAGCTATCCCGCTATCAAAGTTACATGAATACTCCGATGCATGTGATTTACTAATTAATACAATTCCAGCTCAAGTTGTTACAAAAGATTCCATCCAGCAATTACCATCCCACGCATTAATTTATGATTTGGCTTCCAAACCGGGAGGAACAGATTTTGATTATGCAAAGCAGCGTGGCATTAAGGCAATATTGGCTCGAAGTCTACCAGGGATTGTTGCGCCTAAAACATCAGGGAAAATTCTTGCCGATGTAGTAAAACAGTTTTTGAATAATGGAAAGGAGCAAAAATAAATGACTTTGAAAGGAAAACGAATTGGGTTTGGTATAACAGCTTCACATTGTACGTACGACAAGGTATTTCCTGAATTGGAGAGATTAATGGAATTGGGTGCTGAAGTGGTTCCGATAGTTACGTATACTGTAAGAACAACAGATACGAAATTCGGAAAAGCAGCAGACCATATTAAAAAAATTGAATCCATTACTGGGAAACGTGTTATCACAACAATGCCTGAAGCTGAACCATTGGGTCCGGATTATCCATTGGATTGTATGGTAATTGCACCGTTAACAGGAAATTCGATGAGTAAATTTGCCAATGCACTAACCGATTCTCCAGTCTTAATGGCGGCAAAAGCAACAATGCGAAATCAAAAACCTGTTGTATTAGGAATATCAACGAATGATGCACTTGGTTTAAATGGGGTAAATTTAATGCGGCTGATGGCGAGCAAATATATTTATTTTATTCCATATGGGCAAGACGATCCTTATAAGAAGCCAAATTCACTAGTTGCGAAAATGGATTATTTAGCCAAAACAGTAGAAAAAGCACTTGAACATCAGCAACTTCAACCTGTTATAATACCGTATGAGGAATAAAATATGTTAAAATAGAAGAAATATTAGAACAGAGTATTATAGGAGAGCTGAGTGGAATACGAAGGGAGAACTTTTAATGGCTAATAAAACAAATTATAATGTAGCAGTAGTTGGAGCAACAGGTGCAGTTGGGGAAAAAATCATCCAAATTTTACAAGATAAGAAGTTCCCGATTGATAAGATAAAACTTTTATCCTCAAAACGGTCAGCAGGTAAAAAAGTGATGTTTCATAATCAAGAGATTATTGTGGAAGAAGCTACTCCAGAAAGTTTTGCTGGGGTAGATATTGCATTATTTTCTGCTGGTGGGTCTGTTTCGAAAAAATTAGCACCAGAAGCAGTAAAACGTGGTGCGGTTGTAATAGATAATACAAGTGCTTTTCGAATGACTGAAGGTGTACCACTTGTTGTGCCAGAAGTAAATGAGGCTGATTTAAAATCACATAATGGAATCATTGCGAATCCAAATTGTTCTACGATCCAAATGGTTGCAGCATTAAAACCGATCCAAGAAGCTTACGGCTTGAATCGTGTTATTGTATCAACCTATCAGGCTGTCTCCGGCTCTGGTAACGAGGCATGCAATGAGTTGGAGAATCAATCTAAGCAATTTTTAGATAACCAAGAAATGACCGCGGAAATACTTCCGGTAAAAGGGGATAAAAAACATTATCCGATTGCGTTTAATGCGTTGCCGCAAATTGATGTTTTCCAAGACAATGGTTATACGTTTGAAGAAATGAAAATGATTAATGAAACGAAAAAAATTATGCATGCACCTGAATTGCCAGTTGCTGCAACATGTGTACGATTACCATTTTTTACGTCGCATGCTGAGAGCGTTTATGTTGAAGTAGATAAAGCGGATGTAACGGTGGCTGATTTATGGAAAGCCTTGGATGGGGCTGATGGAGTCGTATTAGAAGACGATCCAAGTACGCAGACATATCCAACACCGTTAAGCGCATCAAATAAAGAAGAAGTATTTGTTGGTCGGGTCAGAAAAGATTTAGATACAGCAAACGGGTTCCATTTATGGGTTGTTTCTGATAACTTAATGAAGGGCGCTGCTTGGAATACGGTACAAATTGCAGAACGTTTAATCCAAAATGACTGGTTAGCAAAATAAAATATATAATCAAATTCAATAGACTACGTAAGAGGTGTGATAATGCAGGTATTAATTCAAAAATTTGGTGGAACATCTGTACAAACAGCAGAAAATAGAAATCATGTTATCAAACATATTAAGAATGCAATAATAAAGGATTATAAAGTCGTTGTCGTTGTATCTGCATTAGGAAGAAAGCCGGATCCATATGCGACAGATACGCTGCTGGATCTGGTCGGTTTTCCCGCAAATCATAATTCTACTAGGGAATTGGATTTATTGATGTCTTGTGGTGAAACAATTGCTTCTGTTGTATTATCAAATGAACTTCAAAAAAATCATATTGCAGCGACAGCATTAACCGGTGCACAGGCTGGTTTCGTAACGAACAATGATTTTAATCATGCAAAAATTAAGGAAGTTACACCAACCCGTGTTTTACAAGAATTTAAGAATAATGATGTCGTGGTTGTTGCTGGTTTCCAAGGGCAAACAAAGGCTGGAGAGATAACAACGATTGGCAGGGGTGGAAGTGATACGAGTGCTGCGGCACTAGGAGCTGCACTAGAAGCGGAGGAAATCGAAATTTTCACAGATGTGAATGGGATCATGACGGCTGATCCACGTGTTGTGAAAAGTGCTCGATCACTGGATGTTGTCACCTATACAGAAATTTGTAATTTGGCATATCAGGGTGCCAAAGTGGTGCATCCACGGGCAGTTGAAATTGCGATGCAAGCAAAAATACCAATGCGTGTGAGGTCTACTTATTCACAAGACCAGGGTACATTGGTCACTTCATCGAGAATTAGTGAATTTGGAAGTGATATTCCAGATCAGTTAATTACGGGTATTGCCCACCTTGATAAAATTACTCAAATTAGGGTTCAGTCAAAGGAGGAGGCACATAGGCTTCACTCTGAGGTTTTTAAAGCAATGGCAGAGGCTGGTATATCAGTCGATTTCATTAATATATCCCCCACAGGAGTTTTGTATACAGTACCAGAAGAATTCACTCAAAAAGCAGTGCGTATTCTAGAAACACTCGGATTTCAACCGGAAATAACTGAGAAATGTGCCAAAGTATCGGCAGTAGGTGCTGGGATGACTGGAGTTCCAGGGGTAGCTTCCAAAATCGTGCAAGCATTAACTAGTCAGGGTGTGCAAATACTACAATCGGCAGATAGTCATACTACAATTTGGGTACTTATTCACGAAAAGGACTTAAGTACTGCAGTAAATGCACTGCATGATGCGTTTGAACTAAGCATGGTAAAAGAAGCTGAAGTACTGTAAAAACCCATTGATCGTTTGGGGTAGTAAAGGAGTGAGTTTAAATGAATTTTGGCAAGGTATTAACCGCGATGGTAACTCCTTTTGACTCAGAGGGAAACATCGATTACGATCAAACATCTCTTTTAATTGATTATTTACTTAGCCATGGAACAGAAGGATTGATTATTGCGGGTACAACTGGCGAATCACCCACACTGTCGATGGAAGAAAAAATAAATTTTTTTAGCCATGTTGTAAAAGTTGTCAACAAGCGGGTTCCGGTCATTGCCGGTACTGGAAGTAACAATACCGCGGCTTCTATTGCACTGACAAAAGAAGCTGAGACCTGTGGTGTAGATGCGGTTATGCTTGTTGCACCATATTATAATAAACCAAATCAACATGGGCTCTTTGAACATTTTAAAGCGATTGCAAATGAAACATCATTGCCAGTTATGCTCTACAATATACCAGGGAGATCAGTTGTACAAATAAGTGCTGATACGATAATCAAATTGAGTGAGGTTGAGAATATTGTCTCCGTTAAAGAGGCAAGTGGTGATCTGGATCAAATAGCAACGATTATTGAAAATACAGGCGATGATTTCACTGTATACTCTGGTGAAGACGGGTTAACATTACCGATGCTATCCATTGGTGCAGAGGGTGTAATCTCTGTTGCTTCCCATGTCATTGGGGATGATATGCAAAAAATGGTGCAAGCATTTTACGATGGTGAGGTACAAAACGCTGCAGCAATCCACCGTGATATTCTACCAATTATGAATGGTCTATTTATGTCACCTTCACCTGTACCAGTAAAAGAAGCACTTAAAATGAATGGTATTGATGTCGGATCTGTTCGCCTTCCACTAGTTCCCCTTACAGAATTTGAACAACAGGAATTAATGCAATTAATGAAAAGGTAAATCGGCTACTGCTGATTTACCTTTCTTTAAGTAGGGTTGGCCTTGGATCGTGTTAACACTTCTGCTTTTCGATGCATGTTACACATCTGTTTCGTTCATACTACAGATAGTATGAATGAAGAATAAAGGAGTGTTACGAAAATGAATAAGGATGTTTCGAAAAAAGAAGGAGAAACACAAGATGATCAACAGAATGGATCATCATTGGTTCAAAAAATACAACAACTTGGGCAATCAAATGTTCCGCAAGCCCCTGATTCAAATATTCATGTACTCTCGATTATTGGACAGGTTGAGGGGCATGTCCAATTACCGCCACAAAATAAGACGACGAAATATGAACATCTCCTACCACAACTTATTGCAATTGAGCAAAATCCAAAAATAGAAGGGCTTATTATCTTACTAAATACTGTTGGTGGTGATGTGGAAGCAGGCCTTGCCTTATCGGAAATGATCGCATCATTATCCAAACCAACTGTATCTGTTGTTTTAGGCGGTGGGCATTCAATTGGCGTACCAATTGCAGTAGCAACTTCACATTCATTTATTGTTCCTACAGCTACAATGACCATTCATCCAATTCGGTTAACTGGTATGGTAATTGGTGTTCCACAAACATTTGAATACATGGATAAAATGCAGGATCGAGTAATTAATTTTGTTGTCAATCATTCCAATATCAAGGAAGAAAAGTTCAAAGAGCTTATGTTTGCCAAAGGAAATCTAACTCGGGATATAGGTACAAATGTTGTAGGAACACATGCCGTTGAGTATGGATTAATTGATGCGGTTGGTGGTGTCAAAGAAGCAATGGTCAAATTAAATGAATTAATTGAGGAAAACAATGGCAGAGAAGAGCAGGTGATCCAATAATGCTATACACACCATTATCGGAAACAGACATATTCCCTATTTCAGAAGAGGAATTTTCCAATCGACAATGTGTTACGTATCAGGGGAGATCATTATATGTCGAACAATTAAGTGATGGAAGCTATCAGTTGTTGCAGTTACTTTCCACGGATCCTCAAGATTTTTTAGATTCGGCCTACACCCCGGGTACGATTTTACGATAATTGGTAATATCTATCGCCAATCTATGCTATAATATGGATGAAAGATGCTTGTCCGTTCTGTTAACCCTTGCCTACTTTATGTACTTAATGGCAGGGGTTTCTAAATTCATCAATTTGCCAAAGTCCAGGATTGAGGTGAACAAAGTGACAAAGAAAAGAAAAAAAAGAAAGAAACAACTAAAAAAACAGGTGAAATATGAATTATTAGGCTTATTATTTATTTTCTTAGCTATTTTCGGCAGTGGGGCCAGTGCTATTAGTGATGGTGCGATTCCTGGTTTTTTAGAAAATATCTTTCGTTTCTTTTTAGGAATATGGTATTTTATAGCTTCCATATTTTTATTGATAACAGGTGTAATTCTACTAGTTAAACGACGCTATCCAGACTTTACACATAAGAAAATAATTGGATTTTATATTATTTTTGCAGGCATACTCCTATTAACCCAAATTCAAACATTTGAACGTTTGTTGTTACTAATGGAAGATTCGTCCATTTTAAAAGCAACATGGGATAATTATTTCCTTTATTTGAATGGTGAAGGTACGGCAGCTCAAACAGGCGGCGGAATGATTGGAGCACTTCTTTTTGCGTTTTGCTATTTTTTATTTTCTGCTGTTGGTGCAAAAATTGTCGCTGTATTTTCGATTATGGTGGGTATTATATTTCTGACTGACTTCTCCATAGGTGATTTTTTCTCAAATACTACAAAAAAACTAGGTTCGATGTTTCAGAGACTTAAAGCCCGTTTGGAAGATTCCCGCGAGAAAAAGCAGGCTTTAAAGGATGAACAGATTTTAGAAGTGAACGAGTCGATAGAGAATACATCTCAGGAAGATGAGCCGGTAATTCAAGATTTTACCGATGTTGCGTATTCATTTGAAACAGAGCAAACAAATACTGATCCAAAACCATTTGTTCAAGAATCAGCTGAAGAAGATCAACATGAGTCAGAGGACATTGACATTGCAACAATGCCAATGACCGAAACTGAAAACTATGAATATATATTGCCGTCCTCTGATTTGTTAGCTGAACCAGCACATAATTCACAACAACATGAAAAATCACACATACAAGCCACTGTCAGAAAACTGGAAAGAACATTTCACAGTTTTGGCGTGAAAGCAAGAGTAACTAAAGTACATGTTGGACCAGCCGTAACGAAATATGAAATATACCCTGAAGCAGGTGTAAAAGTAAGTAAAATTGTTAGTTTGCACGATGATCTTGCACTTGCATTGGCGGCAAAAGATATTCGTATTGAGGCACCAATCCCTGGGAAGTCGGCAGTCGGTATTGAGGTGCCGAACCAAGAAATAGCCATGGTTTCATTACGGGAAGTATTGGACACTTCGATGAAACAAGCTACGAAACTATTATTCGCTTTAGGTAGAGACATATCAGGCGATGCAGTAGTTGGTGAATTGAATAAAATGCCGCACTTATTAATAGCTGGTGCTACTGGAAGCGGGAAAAGTGTCTGTGTGAACGGCATTATTACAACGATACTAATGCGCGCTAAGCCGCATGAAGTAAAAATGATGATGATTGACCCGAAAAAAGTAGAATTGAATGTATACAATGGAATTCCGCATCTCTTGGCACCTGTTGTAACAGACCCAAAAAAAGCATCAAGAGCATTGAAAAAAGTTGTTGCTGAAATGGAACGTCGTTATGATCTATTTTCTGATACGGGTACAAGAAATATAGAAGGATACAATGAATACATTCGTAAATACAATCAAACTGTTGAAGAGGAAGATCATCAGCCTAATTTACCTTATATCGTTGTCTTGGTCGATGAGTTAGCTGACTTAATGATGGTGGCTTCTAGTGATGTTGAAGATTCCATCACTAGACTTGCGCAAATGGCTAGAGCAGCTGGAATTCATTTAATTATTGCAACACAACGACCGTCTGTTGATGTCATTACGGGTGTCATTAAGGCAAACATTCCGTCTCGTATTGCTTTTAGTGTATCATCACAAACCGACTCTCGTACCATTTTGGATTCGGGTGGTGCAGAAAAATTACTAGGTAGGGGCGATATGCTATACATGCCAGTTGGTGCTTCAAAACCCACTAGAGTACAAGGCGCATTTTTGTCGGATGAAGAGGTAGAGCGTATCGTTGACCATTGTATCGATCAGCAAAAAGCATCGTACCAGGAAGAGATGATTCCAGAAGACACAGCTGAGGTTAAATCGGAAGTAGACGATGAACTGTTTGATGATGCTGTTCAACTTATTACTGAAATGCAAAGTGCTAGTGTTTCCATGCTACAAAGAAGATTCCGCATCGGTTATACAAGAGCAGCTCGATTGATTGACGCCATGGAAGATAGGGGAATTGTTGGACCATATGAAGGAAGCAAACCAAGACAAGTCTTAATCTCCCAAGCCTCAGAGGAAAAATCATCTTAATAATAAAAACAATGTAAAACAGAAAACACAGGCAGCAATACCTAGAAAATTATCAGGTTTTTGCTGCTTTTTTTGGACATTTAGCATTTTTAGCCAAAATAAAAGATAATTTTTAAGAATTTTGTCCTATAACTGTTTATTTCTTTGCAGAAAAATGGTATATTAATTTTCGGATATATGAGTCATACGTCAGAGGTCAGATCACAATCTGAATTTTTTCTGGCTGTCGTATGAAGGCGCTTTCGTTTTTACGTGATTATGTTTACAAAAGGGGGGGGAATATGTCAATCAAAATGGATTCGCGTCATTTATATTTACAAGTAATTGATGAGGTTAAGCGTGATATTGAAAGCGGTAAATATAAAGAAAGAGAGAAGCTCCCATCAGAGTTTCAATTATCAAAGCAATTAGGTGTCTCGCGTGCTACATTACGAGAAGCACTCCGCATTTTAGAAGAAGAAAATGTGGTGACGAGAAGACATGGAGTGGGTACATTTGTTAATCCCAAACCAATTTTCTCATCTGGGATAGAACAGTTAAATAGTGTTACGTATATGATTAGACAGTCGGGAAAAACCGCTGGATCAGAATATATATCAACAGAGTTCATTGAACCGACTGAAGATGACCGCAATCGATTTGCACCTAAAGAAATTCAAAAACTCGCAAAAATCGAGCGTGTTCGGACAGCAGATAATGATCCTGTTGTGTTTTGTATTGACAAAATACCGGAGGGCCTTATTCCACTAGAACATGTTCACGAAGAAGACTCATTATTTAAACTTTTAGAAGCTCACGCAAATAAGCGAATCACCTATGCTATTACGTATATTGAGCCAATCAGTTATCATGATCGTATATACGATATTTTGGATTGTGACCCTGAGCAATCATTGTTGCTACTAAAACAGGTACATTATACAGTTGATGATGAACCGGTATTATATTCTATAAACTATTTTCGCTCTGATGTATTTAGTTTTCATGTTTTACGGAAACGCTTGTAAGGGGTATCATAAATTAGCACTCTTGGGAGGTGATCGGACACTAGTAGCTTAAAGCGGTTGTTTAGTTGTATGCAAAATTCAAAAATAGGGGGTTTTTTGATTGAAAAATCGTAAATTTATTTTACTATTTGCTTTAATTTTAAGCATTGGAGTGGTACTAGCTGCATGTGGCAGTTCGGATGACGACAGTAAGAGCAATGATGAAAAATCTGGCGATGAAGCAGGTAGCGAAGATTCAGACTTCAGCGCAGCAATGGTAACTGATATTGGTGGTGTAGATGATAAATCATTTAACCAATCAGCATGGGAAGGTTTGCAAGCATGGGGTGATGAACATGGCTTTTCCAAAAGTGATGGAATTGATTATGCTCAATCAAACGATCAATCAGAATACATGCCTAACCTTACTCGTTTAGTGAAACAAGATTACAATTTAATTTTCGGTATCGGCTTTAATCTTAAAGAAGGTATTACTAAGGTTGCCAAGCAATATCCGGACACACACTTCTCAATTGTCGATGATGTTGTAGAGGAACCAAATGTTGCAAGCGTTACATTTAAAGAACATGAAGGATCATTCTTGGTTGGTGTTGCTGCAGCAATGAAAACGAAATCAAATAAAGTTGGATTTGTTGGTGGGGTTGATTCTCCTTTAATTAACAAGTTTGAATCTGGTTTTATCGCAGGTGTTAAATCTGTAAATCCGGATATTGATATTGATGTACAATATGCAGAATCTTTCGGAGCTGCTGATAAAGGTAAATTGATTGCAACGAATATGTACAACAATGGTGTAGACGTTATTTATCATTCTTCTGGCGGAACTGGAAATGGTGTATTTGCTCAAGCTAAGGATATTAAACAGAATAACCCTGATAAAGATGTTTGGGTAATTGGTGTTGACCGTGACCAATACGAAGAAGGACAAATTGACGATTACAATGTAACACTAACATCAATGGTTAAACGTGTAGATGTTGCTGTACAAGACTTATCCAATAAGTCCATGAATGGTGAATTTCCTGGTGGTGAAGTACTAGAATACGGCTTGGAAGATGAAGCTATTAGTGTAGCAAAAACAAATGAAGAAGCACTAACAGACGAAATTATTAAAGCTGTAGATGAATGGAAAGAAAAGATCACCAACGGAGAAATTGACGTTCCAAAAACACGTGAAGAAACTGAAGAATTTGTGGATGCACTATAAAAAGTAGGTAAAGAAAGGCTGGAGTTACCAGCCTTTCTTTATCCTTAAATCATGTAAAATCTCTAAATGAAGGGATACGTTATTTCCAGCCTCTTCATTTGGTGATTTTCAAGAAACCAGTATATTTGTAAAAGAGGGGTGAAGAGAAGTGGATTATGTAATTGAAATGCTTCATATACGTAAAGAATTTCCTGGAATCGTTGCAAATGATGATATAACGATACAGTTAAAAAAAGGGGAAATTCATGCATTATTAGGCGAAAATGGAGCTGGAAAATCCACCTTAATGAATGTGTTATTTGGCTTGTACCAGCCAGAAAAAGGGGAAATACATGTTCATGGTGAGAAAGTAGATATTACCAATCCTAATATTGCCAACGATCTAGGAATTGGAATGGTCCATCAGCATTTTATGTTAGTTGATACATTTACAGTTACGCAAAACATTATCCTTGGTAGTGAACCGACAAAGAAAAGTGGGAAAATCAACCTGAAAAAGGCAGAAAAAGAGGTTCAGGAACTTTCAGATCGTTATGGTTTAAAGGTGGATCCTACCGCGAAAATAAGTGATATATCGGTTGGTATGCAACAGCGTGTCGAAATCTTAAAAACATTATATCGCGGTGCTGAAGTCCTAATTTTTGACGAACCTACCGCAGTTCTTACCCCACAGGAAATCAATGAGTTAATTGAAATTATGCGTTCATTAATAAAAGAAGGCAAATCTATTATTCTTATTACACACAAACTGAAGGAAATTATGGAGGTTTGTGATAGGTGTACCGTAATTCGTAAAGGAAAAGGGATTCGTACAGTTGATGTGAAGGATTCGAGTGTTACGGAATTAGCTTCTTTAATGGTCGGTAGGGATGTTAGTTTTAAAACAGACAAGCAGAAAGCAAATCCGAAAGACGTCGTTCTTGAAATTGAAAATTTATTTGTTAAAGATGCTAGAAAAGTAGATTTGGTGAAAGGGTTGGATCTTGAACTGCGGGCTGGCGAAATTGTTGGTATTGCCGGCGTTGATGGTAATGGACAGTCGGAATTAATTGAGGCTATCACTGGACTGACAAAATCAGAATCAGGAACAATAAAATTAAACAATAAGGATATTACGAATCTATCACCACGAAAAGTAACCGAAAGTGGTGTTGGGCACATCCCACAAGATCGCCATAAATATGGACTTGTATTAGACTATCCGATTGGTGAAAATATGGTGCTTCAAACTTATTATCAAAAACCATATTCAAAGGGTTCGATTCTGAACTACAAAGAGATTTATAAAAAAGCAACCCAATTAATTAACGAATATGATGTTCGCACACCTAGTGAATATACGAAAGCGCGTGCATTATCAGGAGGAAACCAGCAAAAGGCAATTATAAGCCGGGAGGTAGATCGTTCACCGGACTTATTAATTGCTGTACAGCCTACTAGAGGTTTAGATGTTGGGGCAATAGAATTTATTCATAAAAAATTGATTGAAGAAAGAGATAAAGGAAAAGCAGTTTTACTCGTTTCTTTTGAGTTAGATGAAATTATCGATGTAAGTGATCGTATTGCCGTTATGTTTGACGGGAAAATAGTTGCAAACGTGAAACCTGAAGAAACAAACGAGCAAGAACTAGGTTTGTTAATGGCAGGTAGTAAGCAGGAAAGTGCAGGTGATGAATAATGGCTTCTAACAAAATGTTTAATATACTAGTTCCAATCATCTCTGTATTATTAGGGTTGATCTTTGGAGCTATTATCATGCTAGCATTCGGCTACAATCCGATTGAAGGATATGCTGCACTTTGGCAGGGCTCGTTTGGTGATTTGTATTTCTTCGGTGAAACATTACGGAAAGTTGCACCCTATATCCTAACCGGTTTAGCTGTCGCATTCGCCTATCGCGCAAATCTATTTAATATTGGTGCGGAGGGACAAGTCATAGTAGGCTGGCTTGCAGCTGTTTGGGTTGGTTTGGCTGTAGATGCACCAATGTATATACATTTGCCACTAGCTATTATTGCTGCGGCAGTTGCAGGTGCAGTGTGGGGCTTTGTGCCAGGTTTACTAAAAGCAAAATTAGGTGTACATGAAGTAATTGTTACGATTATGATGAACTATATCGCATTATATTGTACAAACGAAATAATCAGAAGTGTTCTAACTGATAATGCGGAAACAACAGAACAGATATCTGAATCAGCTTCTTTGGCATCTGAATGGTTGCAAGGTTTAACGTATTTTTCCAGATTGCACTATGGAATTTTAATCGCATTATTCGCTGCTGCTGTAATGTGGTTTATTATTGATCGAACAACAACTGGTTATGAAATTAAAGCAGTCGGATTTAATCAACATGCATCAAAATATGCTGGCATGAACGTTAGTAAAAATATTATCTTATCAATGGTCATATCTGGAGCTTTCGCAGGACTTGCAGGAGCAATGGAAGGATTGGGAACGTATGGAACTATATCCGTTATGTCTGGTTTTACCAATTTAGGTTTTGACGGGATAGCAGTGGCACTACTAGGTGCGAATACTGCCATTGGTGTCGTGCTTGCGGCGTTCTTGTTTGGGGTACTGAAGGTAGGAGCTGTTAACATGCCTACCGTTGCAGGTGTACCAACTGAACTTGTTGATATTATTATTGCGTTAATTATTTTCTTTGTTGCATCAAGTTACATCATTCGCTGGGTATTACTTCGCTTTAAAAAGGAGGAAAAGTAAATGGGAATTGTTGATCTATTACAATCCATTATTACACCTGCACTGTTCTTTTCAGCACCTCTTATTTTTACGGCGTTAGGTGGCGTATTTAGTGAAAAATCTGGTGTTGTCAATATTGGTCTCGAAGGTTTAATGGTAATGGGTGCCTTCGTTGGTATTGTGTTTAACTTAACATTTTCAGACGCATTGGGAGCGTGGACACCATGGATTTCCATTCTTGTGGCAATGGTTGTTTCCGCGATATTTTCCATCATTCACGCTGTTGCATCTGTGTCCTTTCGAGCGGATCAGGTTGTTAGTGGTGTGGCAATAAACTTTTTAGCACTTGGTTTAGGTGTCTTTTTAACCAAACAATGGTATGGAAAAGGACAAACAGATATGGTCGATGAGCCGTTCTATACAACAGATGTGCCCATATTAGGCGATATTCCTGTGATTGGCCCAATATTTTTCCAACATACGTATTTAACATCATATTTGGCAATTATTTTAGCATTTATTGCATGGTATGTACTTTATAAAACACCTTTTGGATTACGCTTACGAGCAGTTGGTGAACATCCGATGGCGGCTGATACAAACGGAATAAACGTTTATAAAATGCGTTATATTGCGGTTATGATTTCTGGAGCGATGGGGGGTCTAGGTGGTTCTGTATTTGCTTTGACAATCGCTTTAAATTTCTCGCATTCAACGATTGTTGGACAAGGGTTTATGTCACTTGCTGCGGTCATATTCGGTAAATGGCATCCACTCGGTGCAATGGGAGCTGCTTTATTCTTTGGATTTGCACAAAGCTTAAGTGTTATAAGTGCCGGGGTTCCATTCCTTGAAAATGTACCACAAATTTATTTGCTAATTGCTCCTTACGTTCTAACAATTCTCGCATTAGCAGGATTCATCGGACGTGCAGAAGCACCAAAAGCAAATGGTGTACCATACATTAAAGGCAGTAGATAGAATGATTAAGCCTTAAATAAAAACTGATCCATAAAGGGTCAGTTTTTATTTTTGGCAAAAATAGCCTATAATAATAGATAGAATAGAATAAACTAATATTGAGATAGTAAAAAGGAACAATGGAAAAGTTTAGCAACATACATAAAATGGGAGGAAATCGAATGAGCAATGTTGCCGAAGAAGTGTTTCAAGAAAATGGATTTCATTTACATGTCATACCGAACAAAAAGCATAAAACAATTGCTTTTGTAGCAAAACTGAAAGCACCTCTGGATAGAGAAACAATCACCAAAAGGGCTTTACTTCCGTATGTATTGCAGCAAGGAACAAAATCGTATCCAAGTAGTACGGCTTTGCAAGCAAGATTGGATGATTTATATGGAGCGGTATTGTCCATTGACGGAGGAAAAAAAGGAAATAATCACATCATTAGTATTCGGTTGGAAATTGCAAATGACAAGTTTATCGCTGATGAATCTTCTGTAATTGAAAAAGGGATTGATTTGTTAAATGAAGTGATTTTTCATCCCAACGTATCGGGTAATGGTTTTGATGAAACAATTTTGGCGCGAGAAAAAGAAACATTACAACAAAAAATAAACGCAATCATTGATGATAAAATGAGTTACGCCAATATGAGGCTAATTGATGAAATGTGTGCTAACGAAATATACCAATTGCATGTTCATGGATATCAAGAAGACCTTGATACCATTACAGCTGAAAATTTATATTACTATTACCAAACAGTATTGGAAAAAGATCAATTGGATATTTATGTTTCAGGAGACATCGTAAGCCAGACAATGAAAGATAAAATCACAGCCCAACTAGAACGAAATGAGGTAGGTCATCACACCGAGCAACAAACGAAAACAAAAGAGGAACGGAAAGAATCAAATACAGTTATAGAAAAACAAGCGATCCAGCAAGCAAAATTACATTTGGGCTATCGCACCCATACTACGTACTCGGATGATGATTATTTTGCATTACAGGTATTTAATGGCATCTTTGGTGGGTTTCCAAGTTCAAAACTCTTTATCAATGTTCGGGAAAAGAACAGCTTAGCTTATTATGCTGCATCACGTTTTGAAAGCCATAAAGGGTTATTGCTTGTCTTCAGTGGAATAGCTCCACAAGATTATGAACAAGCAAGAGAAATTATTGAATTGCAAATGGAAGCTATGAGAAAAGGCGAATTTACAGAAAGTGAAATGGAAGAAACAAAGGGATTAATTGTTAATCAACTATTGGAAACGATGGACCATCCACAGGGAATCATTGAAATGTTGTATCAGCAGGTGATCGGGAACAAAAAATTATCACCAGAACAATTAATCGCTGGTATTAATCAAGTTAGCAAACAGGATATTGAAGAGATCGCCAATAAATTGGAATTGGATACCGTTTACCTTTTAACAAAGAATGGGGGGAACTCGAATGAATAAGCAAAATTATCAAGATATTGAAGAGACAATTTATTCTGAGAAACTTGATAATGGATTAACTGTCTTTTTATTACCAAAACCAGAAATGTCCAAAACATACGGCATTTTTTCAACAAATTATGGTTCAATTGACCAAGCGTTCGTACCCATTGGTCAAGAAGAACAAATTACAGTTCCAGAAGGAGTAGCACATTTTTTAGAACATAAGCTTTTTGAAAAAGAAGATCGGGATGTATTCGCAGATTTTGGCAAACAAGGTGCTTCAGCCAATGCGTATACATCGTTTACCAAAACAGCATATTTGTTTGCTGCTACAGATCAAATCGACAAAAATGTGGAAACGTTAATTGATTTTGTACAGGACCCGTTTTTCTCGGAGCAATCGGTCGAGAAAGAAAAAGGAATCATCGGTCAAGAGATAACAATGTACGATGATCAACCCGATTGGCAAGCATTTATGGGAACGATTAAAGGCATGTTTCAAAAGCATGCTGTAAAAGTTGATATTGCCGGCACAGTGGATTCAATCAATTCCATCACAAAAGATGATTTGTACACGTGTTACAATACGTTTTATCATCCTGAAAATATGACATTGTTTATCGCCGGAAATTTTGACGTTGACAAGATGACAAAATTGATCAAAACAAATCAAAGCCAAAAAGAGTTTGCTAAACTGGAGAAAATTAAACGACATTATCCCAACGAGCCCGAGGAAGTGGCAATGGCAGAAAATAAGATTGTAATGCCAGTGTCTATTCCAAAATGTACAGTAGGTATTAAAGAATCGGCAAAGGAAATGAACGGAGACGAATTCTTAAATAAAGATTTATTGCAAGGTATGGTAATTGACCATTATTTTTCAAAGGGCGGACCATTTTACCAAGAATTATATGATCAAAAACTGATTGATTCCAGTTTTTATTTTGAAACAAATTTAGAAAAAAACTTCGGCTATTCACTGATTGGGGGTAATACAGCTGAACCTGATCAGTTTGCCGAAAAGGTCAAAGAAATGTTAATGCGTACAAATGAGGCGACATTAACTGAGGAAGAATTCACACGAATGAAAAAGAAAAAAATTGGCCAATTGTTACGGGCTATGAACTCTTTGGAATTTATTGCTAATAAATTTATCCACTATCACATTGTAGGAATTGATTTATTTAAGCTAATTCCAACCATTCAGTCCTTAACGTTAGATGAGGCAAATCATTTCATCCAAAACTGGGTTAAGGCTGAGCGTTTATCGATTTGTAAAATAGTTGCGGAGTAAGAGTAGGGGATATTATGGGGAGAAATATACTAATTGTTGGGGCGAGCGGCGATATTGGGATCGCTATTGCCAAGCGTTTAGTAACAGATGGCAACCAATTAATTTTACATTATCATAAAAATAAGCAAGCTATTGATCAATTGCGAAATAACGTAAAACAAGAGCAAATTTTGCTGGAAGTACAAGCAGACCTTTCAACGCTAAATGGGATTGAAAGGTTGCTCCATCAATTGGTTTTTCCTGTTGATTCGATTGTTTTTGCTAGTGGTAATGCGTATTATGGACTGTTTCAACAAGCAACCATTGAAGAAATGGATAACATGTTAACGTTACATGTAAAAGCACCTTGGATCATTACAAAGCAACTATTACCATCCATGATTCAACAACACTTTGGTTCCATTATTTTTATTACATCAATTTGGGGAAATGTCGGAGCGAGCAATGAGGTCATGTATTCTTCGGTCAAAGGTGCACAAAACAGTTTTGTGAAAGCTTTGGCTAAGGAGGTTGCTCCAAGTGGGGTCTCGGTAAATGCAATTAGTCCGGGATTCATTGATACGAAAATGAATGCAAATTTATCACCAGCAGAAAAGGAAGAAGTTATCGCCCAGATCCCGATGAACAGGGCTGGGAAACCAGAAGAAATTGCACATACCGTCAGTTTTTTGTTGGATGAAAGATCAAACTATATCCAAGGGGAAATCATCGAAATAAATGGTGGCTGGTAACTGTCTTTAGCCAGGCATCGCTTCCTGCATGTATAAACATCCAAAAACCTCAAATACTATACGTGTAAAAAAATGAAGGAGGCTGTGATGATGTCCGTTTTGGATAATTTTGATACATGGAAAGATTTCTTAGCCAATCGACTACAGCAAGCTCAACAGGAGGGGATGAGTCAACAAACCATATCAAATATGGCTTATGAAGTTGGTGACTATCTCGCAAAACGTGTTGATGCAAAAAATAACGAAGAAGCGGTATTACTTGAATTATGGAACGCTGCTTCTTCAGAAGAAAGACAAGCCATTGCCAGTTCGATGGTAAAACTTGTGCAAAATGAAGGAAATACACATTAATTCTCTTTATAATAAAGAAGCTGAAGAAATAAATCAGCTTCTTTATTTTTTATTAATATAGTCTGATAATAATTGTTTTAGCATATTTTTCTAGGAATCTGCATTTATATTGCTAATCTCCTTTTCACAATACAAAAAATCATTTATTATAGAGTAGGATGTAATTTTTAAGTATGGATTAAAAGGAGCGTACTATGGAGAAAACAGAATGGTATTTTGAATATGAAATTCAATACAACCGTCCTGGGTTATTAGGTGATATTTCCTCATTATTAGGGATGTTATCCATCAACATCATTTCAATCAATGGTGTTGAAAATTCACGACGGGGTATGCTGCTTCTTTCAAAAAGAGATGAACAAATTACGCGGTTAAAATCAATTTTACAAACAATGGATACAATAAAAATAACGAAACTGAGGAAACCTAAGTTACGGGATAAATTAGCGGTTAGACACGGCAGATATATTCACAGTGATGTTGATGACCGGAAGACATTTCGCTTTGTTCGAAATGAATTAGGTTTACTTGTTGACTTTATGGCGGAATTATATAAAAAAGAAGGACATAAATTAATCGGAATTCGTGGAATGCCACGTGTAGGTAAGACGGAATCGATTGTTGCAGCTAGTGTTTGTGCTAATAAACGCTGGTTATTTGTTTCAAGTACATTGTTAAAGCAAACCATCCGGAGCCAATTAATACAAGATGAATACAGTAGTGATAATTTATATATTATTGATGGTATTGTCTCAACACGTCGTGCCAATGAAAAACATTGGCAATTAATACGGGAAATTATGCAGCTACCTGCAGTCAAAGTTGTGGAACACCCTGATATGTTCGTTCAATCTACTGAGTATGAGTTGGATGATTTTGACTATATTATCGAACTGCGGAGCAATGAAGAGGAAGAAATAACATATGAACCCGTTGAAAGATCCCAATTCAGTCAAGGAAACGGCTTTTCTATGTTTGATTTTTAAAATGGATGGTGTTTACGAATGGAAATTGGCGCAAGACTAAAAGAAGCAAGAATGGAAAAAGAGTTATCGTTGGATAATGTGCAGGAAACAACGAAGATTCAAAAACGATACTTAATTGCGATTGAGGAGGGCAATTTTCATATTTTGCCCGGAAAATTTTATGCCAGAGCATTTATCAAGGAATATGCTACCGCTGTGGGCCTAGACCCAAATGAATTATTGGAAGAGTACAAAGAAGAAATACCTGAAACAGATGAAGATAGCACTGCACAGTATACGCGAATCCAGCGGTCAAGAAAAGAGAATAATCCAGCTAAAAATTCAGCAGTTTTTTCATTAATACCCACTATAATTGTTGTTTTGCTAGTGATAGGTATTATTTTCGCTGCTTGGTATTTTTATAAAGGAGCAATCTCAAAGGATAATTCAGATCCTGTCGATAAACCAGATGATAATGAAATTATTTATAATCCGGATGATGATCAAAATAAAGAAGCTACAGATGAAGATCCAGCTGCTGATGAAGATGCAACAGAAAATGGAGAAGATCAGCTAGATAATAGTGATGAGGAAACAGATACAAATACATCTGAAGCGAAGTTCACAGTGGTTGAAACTGGTACAGGTGCTAGCCCTGAATCGACTCTGGAGTTAGAGAATGCAGGAGATGAAGTAACTATCACGTTTGAATCAGAGGGTAATTCTTATCTCGGTGTAAAAAACGAGGATGGAAAATCGTATTATGAAAAACCATTCACTGCCGAGGAGTCACCAAAAGAAATTGATGTTTCTGGAGATGAACGTATTTATTTGAACGTTGGAAATGCCCCACAATTAAAAATAACCATAAATGGCGTTGAGCTAGAATATCCAGTAGATCCTGAAGACACAGTTCACCAAAAGCTTTGGATAAATTTAAAACCATCATCAGAATGATAAGAATAATACATGAAGCACAAAACCCTTCCCTCATTCCCATGTGGAAGGGTTTTATACCTTATAACCATACATAGGAGGCCAAAGCATTATGAATATACCAAATAGAATCACACTTTCGCGTATTTGTCTGATCCCAATTTTTATTATCCTTCTCAGCGTTCCATTTGATTGGGGAGAATGGCAAATCGGAGCAACCGAATTACCGGTTGTTGATTTTGTAGCGGCATTATTATTTATCGTAGCATCTACAACAGATTGGATTGATGGACATTACGCTCGGAAACATAACTTGGTTACGAATTTAGGAAAATTCCTTGACCCATTAGCAGATAAATTACTTGTTTCGGCGGCACTAATCTTATTAGTTGAAATGGGATTAGCTCCAGCATGGGTCGTAATTGTTATCATTAGTCGCGAATTTGCTGTGACAGGTTTACGTCTTGTAGCAGCTGGTGAAGGAATTGTCCTTGCCGCCAGCAAAATGGGAAAGTTAAAAACAGTTACACAAATCGTTGCAATAGCGGCACTGCTGCTTCATAATTTTCCATTTTCCTATTTGAGCTTTCCATTTGATAGCATTATGTTATATGTTGCGCTATTTTTTACAGCTCTCTCTGGATATGATTATTTCGTTAAAAATTGGAATGTAATGAGGGATTCAAAATAATGGAACAAATTAAATCAGAAATAATTGCAGTCGGCACAGAACTTTTATTAGGGCAAATTGCTAATACAAATGCCCAATGGATTTCCGAACAATTGGCATTACATGGAATTGACATCTATTACCATTCCGTTGTCGGTGATAATTTACATCGCGTGCAAGAACAATTTTCACAAGCATCTAAGCGATCTGATGTTATTATTGTCACCGGTGGATTAGGGCCAACTGATGATGATATGACTAGGGAGGCGTTTCAAAGCATTTCTGGTTTGGAAATAGTGGAGCACAAACCATCAATGGAAAAAATAAAGGCTTATTTCGCAAAACAAAATAGTACAATGACACCAAACAATAGAAAACAAGCACGTGTATTCACCGGGGCAGATGTGATTGAAAATCATGTCGGGATGGCACCCGGAATGATTATTACGTATGAAGGGAAAACATGGATTTTTCTTCCTGGGGTTCCAAAAGAAATGAAGGCGATGGTATCTGACCATGTTCTTCCATTTTTAACTGAACATATAGATAACAACATGGTTATTCAATCAACGATGCTACGTTTTACTGGTATCGGTGAATCACGTTTGGAGCACGAATTAAAATCGATTATCGCGCAACAAACAAATCCAACTATTGCACCGTTAGCACAGACTGAGGGAGTCGCTATTCGTATAACAGCAAAGGCTAACACGCATTATGATGCAACTGAATTAATCAATCATACGAAAAAGAAAATCCTTAACAAAGTAGGTGAGTATTGTTACGGTGTCGATAATGAAAAATTGGAAGAAAAAGTATTTCAGCTATTACAGGAAAAAGGCCTAACATTGGCAGCTGCTGAAAGTCTGACTGGTGGCATGTTTTCTGATCGGTTCGTTGCAATCCCGGGTGCTTCTGCTGTATTTGCTGGTGGCATTGTTTGTTATGATACTAAAGTAAAAGAAAATGTGTTGCACATCTCTTCTGAAATCATTCATGAAAAAGGGACAGTTAGCAATGAATGCGCAAATGAAATGGCTACAAATATCGCAAAGCTTTTAGACGCAACAATTGGCATAAGTTTTACCGGTGTTGCAGGACCTGATACGGTGGAAGGACAGCCAGCCGGTACCGTTTTTATTGCTATTTCTACTAAAACAGGTCAGCAAGTAGAAAAATTTACTTTTCAAGGTGATAGAAAAACAGTTAGAAACAAGGCTGTAATGAAAGGGTACGAATTATTATTTCAATCGTTGAAATAATAAATTCGTCCACATTTTTTGGTAGAAATTTATTTTTGTGCCAATGCAGTATACGAAATACTAGTTTTGGACTGGGTTTCAGACACAAAATACAAGAACATTCATTCGGATTTTTCTTGGCAAATAACCAAAAACAATGTATGATAGAATTAGTTAATTAAAGGAGGTAAACTCGTTGAGTGATAGAAAACAAGCTTTAGATATGGCGTTAAGACAAATTGAAAAGCAGTTTGGGAAAGGTTCAATCATGAAATTGGGTGAGCAACCACTGCAAAAGATAGAAACGATCCCTAGTGGCTCATTAGCACTAGATGTAGCTCTAGGAATAGGTGGCTACCCTCGTGGGCGTGTCGTAGAAATTTATGGTCCGGAATCATCAGGTAAAACGACTGTGGCACTTCACGCGATTGCTGAAGCACAGCGAAAGGGCGGTCAAGCAGCATTTATCGATGCTGAACACGCGCTCGATCCAACATATGCCCGTGCATTAGGTGTTAATATTGAAGAATTGCTTTTGTCACAACCAGATACAGGTGAGCAGGCGTTGGAAATTGCGGAGGCACTTGTACGGAGTGGCGCTGTGGATATTCTGGTCGTGGACTCTGTTGCTGCCCTAGTTCCGAAAGCAGAAATTGAAGGAGAAATGGGAGATTCCCATGTAGGTTTGCAGGCACGTTTAATGTCACAGGCATTGAGAAAACTATCAGGCGCCATCAATAAATCAAAGACAACTGCCATTTTCATTAACCAAATTCGTGAAAAAGTAGGCGTTATGTTTGGAAATCCAGAGACAACCCCTGGTGGACGTGCACTTAAATTCTACTCATCTGTACGACTAGAAGTTCGTCGGGCAGAAACTCTTAAGCAAGGAAATGAAATGGTAGGAAATAAAGCTAGAATAAAAGTAGTGAAGAACAAAGTAGCACCTCCTTTTAAACAGGCAGAAGTAGATATTATGTATGGGGAAGGTATTTCCAAAGAGGGTGAAATACTTGATATTGGCTCCGATTTGGATATCGTGAACAAGAGTGGTGCTTGGTATTCCTATAATGAAGAACGTCTTGGACAAGGAAGAGAAAATGCTAAACAATTTTTGAAAGAAAATGAGGATATGATGGCAGAGATACACGATGCTATTCGAACCCATTATAATTTAGATGCAATGAGTGATGAATCCGAGGAATCGTTAGAAGAACAAGGAAGTCTTGATGTTTGATAAAAAGTAAATAAATTAGTTTGTAATCCTTTGCCAATTCTGCGGAGGATTATTTTTTTGTATATAATTTACGTATAAATAACTTCACCAATTTCGATCGTGGACAAATGAATGTTGCATTTTTTAAACAAATTCAGTTTAATTGTGACGTTTCCTTGACATTGGTTGACTTGGGAATTAAAATTAATATGTATAATTTTATAATCTTTGTTATACAATTTTTGGTTATTTATTCATTGAACATGGTACATGCCGACAATAATGAATTGTACAATTTTATAGCAATAGGAGGTGAATTCCGTGGATATTACTTTAATCATCTCCATTTTGCTTACCCTAATCGTCGGTATTGTTGTTGGTTATCTGATTCGTAAATCTATTGCAGAAGCTAAAATTTCTAGTGCAGAAAATTTGGCGAAACAAATAGTTGATGAGGCACATCGAAATGCAGATGCCGCTAAGAAAGAGGCACTTCTTGAGGCGAAAGATGAAAATCATAAACTTCGCCAGCAGACAGAGGATGAATTACGAGAAAGACGAAACGAAATGCAAAAGCAGGAAAATCGTCTGACACAAAAAGAAGAAAATCTGGACAGAAAAAGTGAAACACTGGACAAGCGTGAACTCTTGTTGGAGAAAAAGGAACAATCGCTTACAGAAAAACAACAACAAATTGAAGAAATGGAAAGCAAAGTGGAAGCTATGATACAAGAGCAGCAAACGGAGCTTGAACGCATTTCAGGATATACAACTGACCAGGCAAGGCAGGTAATTTTAGAGCGTATCGAACAAGAGGTTACACACGAGTCAGCATTAATGATAAAAGAAGCTGAGAATCGTGCCAAAGAAGAAGCTGATAAAAAGGCAAAAAGTATTCTTTCCCTTGCGTTACAACGTTGTGCTGCAGACCACGTTGCTGAAACAACCGTATCTGTTGTAAACCTTCCAAATGATGAAATGAAAGGACGTATTATCGGACGTGAAGGTCGTAATATACGTACATTAGAAACGTTAACAGGAATCGATTTAATCATCGATGATACACCAGAAGCAGTTATTTTATCAGGATTCGACCCGATTCGGAGAGAAACTGCTCGTATGGCTTTAGAAAAGCTTGTACAGGATGGTAGAATTCACCCTGCAAGGATTGAAGAAATGGTGGATAAAGCCAGACGCGAGGTTGATGAATATATACGGGAAGTTGGCGAGGAAACAACATTTGAAGTTGGGGTGCATGGTCTACATCCAGACCTAATTAAAATTCTTGGTCGTTTAAAATACCGTACAAGCTATGGTCAAAATGTGTTGAAGCATTCCACAGAGGTGGCATATTTAGCTGGGCTACTTGCTGCAGAATTAGGTGAAGATGAAACACTTGCAAGACGAGCTGGCTTGCTTCATGATATCGGTAAAGCGATTGATCATGAAGTAGAAGGTAGCCACGTAGAAATTGGTAAAGAACTTGCAATGAAGTATAAAGAACATGAGGTTGTAATCAATTCGATTGCTTCCCACCATGGCGATGAGGAACCTACTTCAATCATTTCTGTCCTTGTAGCTGCCGCAGATGCACTATCTGCCGCTAGACCTGGAGCAAGAAGTGAGACGCTTGAAAATTACATTAAGCGTTTAGAGAAGTTAGAAGAGATTTCAGAATCGTTCACAGGTGTAGAAAAGTCATTTGCAATTCAGGCTGGAAGAGAAATTCGTATAATGGTTAAACCTGATGAAATCGATGACATTGAATCGGTGCGAATAGCACGGGATATTCGCAAACGGATTGAAGGGGAACTTGATTACCCAGGGCATATAAAAGTAACGGTTATCCGAGAAACAAGAGCAGTTGAATATGCAAAATAACAAATGTGGAAGCAGTAATTGCTGAAACTGGACAAAAATAAAAGCGGTCATGTGGCCGCTTTTATTTTTTGTCGTTAATTTTGACAAGACATATTTGTTATGAAACACTAATAATACTTATAAAGGTTGTTCAAAAAGCACGGATAAAAAGGGCACATTTAATTTTTGTGTAGGCGTTGCTGGCATAATGCTAACGGTTTAGCCACCCTGATTTTTATCCTTCCTTCAGCACACACTTATACTAGATAGGATGATTAAGACAGATGAAAATATTATTTATTGGTGATGTAGTAGGCTCACCAGGACGAGATATGGTACAAGAATATTTACCAAAATTAAAGGAAAAATACCGCCCGCATATGACAATTGTGAACGGAGAAAATGCGGCATCTGGGAAAGGGATTACAGAAAAAATTTATAAGCAGTTTTTAGAATGGGGTGCTCAAGTGATTACAATGGGTAATCATACTTGGGACAAAAAAGACATATTTGAGTTCATTGATGATGCCAAATACATGGTTCGTCCAGCTAACTTTCCGGAAGATACACCCGGAAAAGGTTTGGTTTTCTATAATTTAAATGGTACGGAAATAGCTGTTATTAACATGCAAGGACGAACCTTCCTACCGCCTCTTGATGATCCGTTTCGAAAAATAGATAAATTAATAGCTGAGGCACAAAAGCGGACGAATATCATTTTTCTTGATTTTCATGCGGAAGCAACGAGTGAAAAACAAGCAATGGGCTGGTATGTCGATGGAAGAGTTAGTGCAGTCGTTGGTACACATACACATACACAAACAGCTGATGACCGCATTTTACCTCAAGGTACAGCATATATTACGGATGTAGGGATGACTGGACCATATGATGCTATTTTAGGTACAGAAAGGCAAGCAGTTCTGAATAAATTCCTCACAAATTTGCCTGTGCGTTTTGAAGTCGATAAAAAGGGAAGAACACAATTAAATGGATTTTTAGTGACAATTAACGATAAAACCGGTCTTGCTTCCAATGTAGAGCGTATTTTAATCAATGATGACCATCCTTTTTTTAGTTGAAATTTGAATTATTCGAATTCTTCCTGCATAATAAGGTAATAAGCTATCATCTCCAAGAATATAGTAGCAGTAGAACTACATTAGCAAATGAAGGAGGTACTAGTAATGGAAATATTAAAAGTGTCAGCTAAATCAAGTCCAAATTCAGTAGCAGGTGCACTCGCAAACGTCTTACGAGAACGTGGCTCAGCGGAAATTCAAGCAATCGGCGCAGGTGCATTAAACCAAGCCGTGAAGGCAGTAGCCATTGCCAGAGGATTTGTAGCACCAAGTGGAGTTGATCTGATTTGTATTCCAGCCTTTACCGACATTATGATCGATAATGAAGAACGTACAGCAATTAAACTGATTGTAGAACCTAGATAATGAATCATTATAAGAGGTTGTTCAAAAGGTAACCAAATAATAAGCGGCGAATCTCTTCGTTGGCTTGCTTCTAATTTGGCAATTTTTTGAACACGATTTATAAAATAAGTGTTGCGTGAATACGTAGCACTATTTTTATGTGCATTTTTGGTAGCCTTCCTGTTTACAAAAGGTTTTTGTTTGCGATCATGGTTCATGTATTGTTTAATTTAAATATAAGCTTTATACTGTAATAATGTACGAAAATTGATAGTAAATACGTTTTATATAAAGAAAGGAGTCTCGTTATGAATGAACAACAACGAAAAGAACAAGCGCAAATTAAACAGGTAGATGCCGCGGACAAAAAATCCGGACAGGACAAACCATTAAGCGAAAAAACAAGTGTGGATTTTGCGAAATACTTTGAAACGACCTATGAACCGCCAAATCTTAATAAAGCACGTAAACGCGGTCGGGATAAAGTAAACGTTCATTATGATTTTGGCATTCCAGAAGACATGGAGAACATTGGAAAAGGGAAAAAGTTTCTTATCCGTACATATGGCTGTCAGATGAATGAACACGATACAGAAGTTATGGCGGGTATTTTAACAGATATGGGCTATGAGTCAACTTCTGACACAAATGAAGCGGATATTATTTTATTAAATACATGTGCGATACGGGAAAATGCCGAAAACAAAGTATTTGGCGAGATCGGTCACTTAAAACCATTAAAACTGGAAAAACCAGATTTAATTTTAGGTGTTTGTGGGTGTATGTCACAAGAGGAATCTGTTGTGAATAAAATCATGAAGAAACATCAACATGTAGATTTGATTTTTGGAACGCACAACATCCATCGTCTTCCACAGTTAGTGAAAGAAGCTATGTTTGGCAAGGAAAAAGTTGTTGAGGTATGGTCCAAAGAAGGCGATATTATTGAAAACCTACCGAAAGCACGTAAAGGAAAAATTAAAGCATGGGTGAATATTATGTATGGCTGTGACAAGTTCTGTACATATTGTATTGTACCGATGACTCGTGGGAAAGAGCGCAGTCGCAGGCCAGAGGATATTATTCAGGAAATTCGCCATCTGGCTGCACAGGGCTATCAGGAAGTGACATTACTTGGCCAAAATGTGAATGCCTACGGGAAAGACTTCGAGGATATGACATATGGGCTAGGGGATTTAATGGATGATATCCATAAAATTGATATTCCACGTGTTCGTTTTACAACGTCACACCCGCGTGATTTTGATGATCGCTTAATCGAAGTACTTGCCCAAGGTGGTAATCTGCTTGACCATATTCACTTACCTGTTCAATCTGGCAGTAGTGAAGTGTTAAAGAAAATGAACCGCAAATATACTCGGGAAGACTATTTAGAATTGGTCCGTAAAATCCGAAAAGCTATGCCAAACGCTACATTAACAACCGATATCATCGTTGGCTTTCCAAATGAAACAGAGGAACAATTTGAGGAAACAATGACACTCGTTGAAGAAGTTGGTTTTGAAGCGGCATATACATTTATTTATTCACCTCGCGAAGGTACACCAGCAGCGCGCAAAAAGGATGATGTGCCGGAAGAAGTGAAAAAGCAACGACTCTATCGTTTGAATGACCTTGTAAATAAACAATCAGCCGAATCAATGAAACAATACGATAAAAAAATCGTTAAAGTACTTGTTGAGGGTGAGAGTAAAAAAGACCCGGATGTTCTTGCTGGCTACACAGAAAGAAACAAACTGGTAAACTTTAGAGGACCAAAATCAGCAATCGGAAAAATCGTTGAAGTGGAAATAACAGAAGCGAAAACATGGTCATTAAATGGTATAATGGTAGAAAATACAGTTGAGGTGAATTAAATATGGCTGAATATACACGCACTCAAATATTAGACCAAGCAAAAAAATTAGCAGGAATGCTTGCAAATACAGAAGAAATTGATCGTTTTAAACAAGTTGAAGCTAAGATTAACGAAAATAAAAAGGTACAACGATTAATCAATAAGATTAAAACGCTACAGAAACAAGCAGTTAATTTTCAAGCATATGAAAAAAAGGAAGCGTTGAAAAAAGTGGAGGAAGAAATTGATCGCCTACAAGCTGAGATCGATGAAATTCCTGTTGTACAAGAATTTAAAGAAACGCAAATTGTCGTAAATGATGTATTACAACTCGTTTCCGGTACAATTGCCAGAGAAGTGACAAATAATGTCATTGAATCAACTGGTGGTGACCTGCTTTCAGGTGAAACTGGTTCCAAGGTGAATAACGGCTCTGCATGTAGTCATTAATTAGAAATCCAAGCGGGGTGCGCTCACACTCACTTGGATTTCTTGTTCGTAACCTTCCACATTGTATCGTTCTTTTTGCTTTCATAGAATCAGTTATGCACTTTAGGTATTTGTCTTGCATAAAATGACTATGAGAAAAAGGAGGTATACGTAATTATGAGTTTTCTTGATCAAGAATATAGAGAAATCATTACGAAAGCCGTTTGTGGAAAGGGACGAAAATTTACGCAAGCAACGCATTCTGTAACACCATCACATAGGCCATCAAGCATACTCGGTTGTTGGGTAATTAATCATTTGTATAATGCCAAGAAAAAATCGGAGGATACGGTTGAGGTAAATGGTAGCTACGATATTAACATTTGGTATTCGTACAATGATAATACAAAAACAGAAGTCGTAACAGAGCGAGTAACTTACTGTGATTATATTCCGTTATCTGTTAAGGATGACAACTGTTTAAACGATGACTATGATGTAATTTGCAAAGTGGTACAACAGCCTAACTGTTTAGAATGCAAAATTGCGAATCAAGGTCACAAAATCGTTGTTGAAATTGAGCGTGAATTTGTTGTGCAAATAATTGGTGAAACAAAAGTCAACGTTCGCGTTAGTCCAAAAGAGCACGATTATGATGATGACGATGATTGGGGTTTTGATATTACAGATGATGAACTAAGTGATGTAAATCCTGACTTCCTGAACGAAAGCAGTAGTAGTAAAGACTAGATAACTTACGAGGGATAAATTCTCTCGTAAGTTTTTTCTTTTCAAGTCAGTGCGTGTTATCCAGTCGCTTCAAGATTGTAATTTATGCTATAATGGTACAATATATATTCGGTTTTTTTGGAGGATTAATGATGACAAAATATACACCAATGATGGAGCAATATTTACAAATAAAGGCTGAGCATAAGGATGCTTTTTTATTTTTTCGCCTAGGTGACTTTTATGAAATGTTTTTTGATGACGCAACTAAGGCTGCAAGGGAGCTTGAGATTACGCTAACAAAACGGGATGCAGGACAGAAAGAACCGATTCCAATGTGTGGTGTACCCTATCATTCAGCGGACAATTACATAAAAAATTTAATTGAGAAAGGTTATAAGGTAGCAATATGTGAGCAAGTGGAAGATCCGAAAGTTGCTAAAGGTGTCGTGAAACGAGAAGTTGTGCAACTAATAACCCCTGGTACAGTCATGGAGACGAACATGCTGAGTGAACGGGAAAATAACTATATTGCTAGTCTTTCCCATTTTCAAGATGGGACATTTGTCATTGTCTATAATGATTTATCTACCGGTGAAAATCGGCTGGCAATGGTTACACATGGATGGGAATCAGTTATTCACGAATTGTATAATCAACCAATTAAAGAGATTGTTATTTCGTCTAGCCTGCCCGAAAATTGGCAGCACGATTTACAATCAAAACTAAATGTCACATTATCTTTTCAGGATGAAATCACCTTTAACGGCGAATATCGTAATCTATGTGATGATTTAAATGATGAACGTTTAATGGAAGCCTTCAGCCGGCTATTGAATTATATCCAGCACACACAAAAACGTTCGCTTGATCATTTACAGCCTGCCAAAGTGATTAAGCTAAACGATTATTTGTCATTGGATATGTACTCCAAGCGCAATCTGGAATTAACGGAAACAATTATAAAAAAGGGAAAACATGGCAGTCTGTTGTGGGTATTAGATCGGACGGTTACAGCAATGGGATCAAGACTATTAAAGAAATGGCTAGAACGCCCATTGATCAATCAGCAACTAATCGAAGAGCGCCTCGAGATTGTTGATGGATTTTATCAAGGATTTATGGAACGGGATTCATTACGAGAATCATTAAAGTCTGTTTATGATTTGGAACGACTGGCAGGAAGAATTGCCTATGGAAATGTGAATGCGCGTGATTTAATCCAGCTTAAACAGTCACTTAAAAAAATACCTGAATTACAAGCTGTTTTACAACAATTTCCTCAAAAACAGATTAAAGATTTACGTAATGCTATTCATTGGCCGGAGCAAATTGTTGCAATGCTAGAAACTAGTTTAGTAGATGATCCACCTATTTCAATCAAAGAGGGTGGTATCATCAAAGATGGCTATAACGAAACGTTAGATACGTATCGTGATGCATCACGGAATGGGAAAAAGTGGATTGCGGAATTAGAACAAAAAGAAAAGCAGGAAACAAACATCAAATCGTTAAAAATTGGCTATAATCGAGTGTTTGGCTATTATATTGAAGTTACTAAAGCTAATTTACATTTATTGCCTGAGGGAAGATATGAACGTAAACAAACTCTAACAAATGCAGAGCGCTACATTACACCTGAATTAAAAGAAAAGGAACAACTTATCCTGGAAGCGGAAGAAAAAAGTGTTGAGCTGGAATATAATTTGTTTATTGAAATTCGTGAACAATTAAAAGAACAAATACCAGTATTACAGGAATTGGCAGATGTTGTTAGTCGAATTGATGTATTACAAGCATTTGCAACCGTTAGTGAGGCAAATAATTATAAACGTCCACAGTTCGTTAAAAATAACCTGTCAATAAACAATGGTCGACATCCGGTAGTGGAACAGGTCATGAAAGAAGGCTCGTTTGTACCGAATAATATTAAACTTGACAAAGAAACAGAGGTACTTCTTATAACGGGACCAAATATGTCCGGGAAAAGTACGTTTATGCGACAACTAGCATTAACTGTTATCATGGGGCAAATTGGTTGTTTTGTGCCATGTGATGAAGCTGATTTAATTATTTTCGATCAAATTTTTACTAGGATAGGAGCAGCGGATGATTTAGTGTCTGGCCAAAGTACTTTTATGGTTGAAATGCTTGAAGCAAACCATGCTATTGCGAATGCAACGGATAAAAGTTTAATCTTATTGGATGAAATTGGACGAGGTACAAGCACTTATGATGGTATGGCATTAGCTCAAGCTATCGTAGAGTATATTCACAACAATATTCATGCAAAAACACTTTTCTCAACCCATTATCATGAACTAACAGCGTTGGAAGATTCCTTGGGTAAGTTAAAAAATATTCATGTACGTGCAGAAGAACATGAAGGAAATGTCGTGTTTCTTCACCAGATAATGGATGGTGCAGCAGACGAGAGTTATGGAATTCACGTTGCAAAACTTGCCAATTTACCTGAAGCATTGATTGATCGAGCAAGTTCGATTCTGCGTGAATTTGAGGATGTTGATCAAGAGGAACAAACGACCAAAAGTCATGATTCCAATCAATTATCATTTTTTGTTGAAGAAAATCAGCCTGCGAAAAAGAAAGACATAGAAAAGCAAGATTCTGTCGTAGAGCAAGCATTAGCAAATCTTGATTTATTCGGCATGACACCGTTAGATGCTATGAATGAATTATACCGATTGCAAAAGCTAACAAAGCAAAACTAAACTAAAGTGGAAGATTACAGAGTTGGAATGCTTTAGAAAGGATAGGTAATATGAAGATTTTTCAAATGCCTGATGCGCTTGCAAACAAAATAGCAGCTGGGGAAGTGGTAGAACGTCCGGCATCTGTCGTAAAAGAGTTGATTGAAAATAGTATTGATGCGAATAGTACTTGGATAAAAGTAGAAATACAAGAAGCGGGATTACAGCAAATTAAGATCATCGATGACGGGGATGGCATGTCGGAAGCGGATTGTGAGACAGCTTTTTTACGACATGCCACAAGCAAAATTAAAAATGAATCAGATTTATTCCATGTCAAAACACTTGGCTTTCGTGGAGAAGCATTAGCGAGTATTGCAGCTGTCAGTCGATTGTCAGTAAAAACGTCACAAGGTGATGCAGCAGGGACAGTGCTAGAAATCGAAGGTGGTAAAGTTATTGATAAGCGAAAAAGCGATGCCCGGAAAGGATCGGAAATTGTTGTTAAGGATTTATTTTTTAATACACCGGCACGGTTAAAATACATGAAAACAATTCATACGGAACTCGGTCATATTACTGATTTACTAAATCGGTTAGCATTGTCACATCCATCGATAAGGTTTGAAGCAACCCATAATGACAAGCAGCTTTTTAAAACAAACGGGAACGGGGATCTTTTGCAGGTTATCGCCCATGTGTACGGAATGAGTGTTGCAAAGAAAATGTTGCCAATCAAGCATGAAACACTTGATTTTTCCATTGAGGGCTATATTGCCAAACCAGAAGTTACCCGTGCATCACGATCCTATATTTCGACAATCATTAATGGGCGCTATATTAAAAGTATTCCACTATCAAAAGCCATCATTAAAGGATATCATACGCTGTTACCGATCGGCCGCCAACCAATTGTCGTGCTTACAATCAATATGGATCCGATCTTAGTTGATGTAAATGTACACCCGGCAAAACTTGAGGTTCGGTTTAGTAAGGATAAAGAATTATTCACCGCTATCGAAGAAACAATTCAAGGAGCATTCCGAAAGACAACGTTAATTCCTGAATTGGAACGAAAAGAAAAGCAACAACCGCCAAAATCCATACAAAACACGATAACATTTGATGATGTTCCAAAATCTGAATCACCAATGAACTGGAATACGGAAAAACAGGTGAATGAAACACAGATACCATTTGCCACAAGTTATGATAAAGGCGCACCGGAATTGGATTTTCAAGATGTAAGTTTTGATCAACAGCAAGTATCAGATCAGCCACCTGATCAACCAGTTGAAGAAGAAAAGCTTACACTCCATGAGCCACCAGTTAAAGTAGGACGAGAACGTGTACCAACTATGTACCCGATCGGCCAATTACAAGGAACGTATATTATGGCACAAAATGAAAACGGGCTATACATGATTGATCAGCATGCGGCACAGGAACGAATTAAATATGAGTTTTTTAAAGAGAAATTGGGAAAAACAACGAATGAATCACAAGCATTATTACTTCCATTAACATTTGATTTCTCCAAGCAGGAAGCTATCTTTATTGAGCAATACAAAGAAGAACTGGAGAAAGTCGGTTTATTTTTTGAGCCATTTGGTAATCAGAGCTATATTATCCGCTCCCATCCAAATTGGTTTCCACAAGGCTTTGAAGAGGAAGTTATTCGTGAGATGATCGCACAAATCATGAACGAGGAAAAAATTAATATTGAAGCGATTAGAGAAGATGCTGCCATTCTAATGTCGTGCAAACGATCGATTAAAGCAAATCATTACTTGAATCAAGATGATATGTTTCGCTTATTAGAAGACTTGCGTTCAACAACAGACCCATTCACATGCCCACATGGAAGACCGATAATTGTTCATTTTTCCACGTATGAACTGGAGAAAATGTTCAAAAGGGTTATGTAAGGATGTATAAACAGAATAGATCTCGTCTAAGCTAGTAGAAAATGCGAGGTGTGTTTTGTGGATAATCAGCGTTTAATTAATTTTTTAAATCAATTACTGTCCAATTATTTCGTTATGTACGTAAAATTGCATCGGTATCATTGGTATGTTCAAGGAAGACATTTCTTTCAATTACATGCTCAGTTTGAAGAAATGTATAGTGTAGCAGCTCATGACCTAGATGAAATTGCAGAACGTATATTAATGATTAATGGGAAACCTTTGGCAACGATGAGTAAATATTTGAAAGAAGCGACACTTGAAGAGGCAACTGCAGATGATAAAGAAAATGAAATCATTGCACAATTGCGTCGTGATTACGAACAATTAATTGTTGAAATAAAAAAAGAGGGATTGCCCTTAGCTGAAGAAACCAGGGACGAGCCAACAAGTGATCTCTTAATTGGTTTGCAAGCAAAATTAGAGAAATACGTTTGGATGCTCCGGGCCTTTCAAGCATATGAATAATCGAATAACGTAGGGGAATGAGGATGAAACAAAATGTCATCGCAGTGGTTGGTCCTACTGCAGTTGGGAAGACAAAATTGAGTATTGAAATCGCTAAATCCTTTCATGGTGAAGTGATTAGTGGGGATTCTATGCAAGTTTACAAAGGAATGAATATTGGTACTGCGAAAGTAACGAGTACACAAATGCAGGGAATCCCTCATTATATGTTAGACATTAGGAAGCCAGATGAAGTTTTTTCTGTCGCTGACTACCAGACATATGTTCAACAGTATATCGAACAGATTTCCGAAAATAGCCATTTGCCAATTATAGTAGGTGGAAGCGGATTATATATCCAAGCAGCATTATATAACTACAATTTTTCCGAACAAAGAAGAGACAAGGAACTTACCGGACAATTGGAAAAGGTTATTCAAACGGAAGGTCCATACAAACTACACAATTACTTAAAGAAAGTGGATCCAGAACAAGCGGAAAAAATACACCCTAATAATCACCGCCGATTGATACGGGCAATTGAAATCTATGAAACAACTGGAAAAACAATGTCAGAAAATACGCGAGAGCAAGAACAATCTCCGTATGATCCTATTTTTATAGGATTGGAGATGGACCGGGAGTCATTGTATCAGCGCATTAATGAACGAGTTGATAGTATGATGGAACAGGGACTGTTAGAAGAAGTTAAAAACTTATATTCTTTAGGTTTTGAAAATGAACAGTCAATGCGGGGGATTGGGTATAAAGAGTTTATTCCTTATTTGAAAGGGGAACAAAGCCTTGATACGTCAATCGACATTTTAAAACGTAATTCTAGAAGGTTTGCCAAACGACAGTATACATGGTTTAAAAATAAAATGAATGTACATTGGTATACCGTTACACCAGACTCAATTGATGAAAAATTTCGAACTATTTTAAATGATTTAGCAGGAATCTTAGAAGAAAAGTAGAAGTAGTATATATACAGATAGAAAGAGGAGGAAATGCGATGGCACAATCAGTAAACATTCAGGATAATTATTTAAATCAGCTTAGAAAGGATCACATTTCAGTTACCATATTTTTAACAAATGGATTCCAACTGCGAGGAATTGTGAAGGCCTTCGATAACTTCACTGTATTATTTGAAACAGATGGAAAGCAACAACTTATATTTAAACACGCAATTTCAACATTTGCACCTGTTAAAAACGTGGCACTAGAAAAAGAATAAGAAAAATTTAACGGACACTCTCCATGGGTGTCCGTTTTGCGTGATTTAGTAAATAATAACCGCTTCTGGTATCTAATTTCTGTTATGGGCGTTTGTCACACCTATTTTACAAAACGCGTATACTAAAGTGACGAAGGGGTGATGAAGTGGAAACGCAAATGGTACGCAATAAAAATGGGCAAATCAATATTGTTTTCCACGATAAAAAGACCGTGAAAATTGAGAGCGGTACGGAGATAAATCATGTTAAAAATGGCCCATTTACACATATTGATCAGGAATTCTCATCCTTCATTGGTATGGAAAAATTAAAAAAAACCATTAAAGAAATATATGCCACGATTGTAATCAACGAGAGACGTAAGCAAATGGGTCTTAACGGTACAAAGCAAGTGCTTCATATGTTATTTAAAGGAAATCCAGGAACAGGGAAAACAACAGTTGCAAGAAAGATTGCTAAACTATACTTTGAGATGGGTCTATTATCAAAAGGGCAATTTATAGAAGCAGAGCGCGCTGATTTGGTGGGGGAATATATCGGGCAAACCGCTCAAAAAACTCGCTCCATTATCCAAAAATCTATGGGTGGAATGTTATTTATTGACGAAGCTTATTCGTTAGCACGTGGTGGTGAAAAGGACTTTGGCAAGGAAGCAATCGATACACTCGTGAAACACATGGAGGATAATCATAACGACTTTGTTTTAATTTTAGCAGGATATCCGTATGAGATGGAGCGATTCTTATTGCTTAACCCAGGGCTTAAATCCAGATTTCCCTTCATTTTGGATTTCCAAGATTATGATGTTGATCAGCTTATGAATATCGCTAAACAGATGGTTTCACAACGGGAGTATCAGTTATCACAAGAGGCTGAATGGAAGTTACAAAATCATTTATCTAAGAAGACACGGGAAGCTGAACGTAATTTTTCAAATGCCCGATATGTAAGGAATGCAATTGAACATTCGATACGCAGGCATGCAGTAAGGGTGCTTTGTAATGACCACTACACAGCAGATGATTTAATCTTGTTAACTGGTAGCGATTTAGCTTTTACGGAGTAGTTATAGTGGTTCATAATAAAATAATCTTCATTCAGTTAAGTCTTTACTCCCTCCTAAATACTGGGATAAAATTGTGATGTGCTTTTTTCTTTGCTATGATATAGGCATGCCGTAAGAGAAAGAGGTTGATCAACATGCCAGAACAAATTATTATCATCGCTGTAAAAAAGCCAGAACAAAATGATGAGCGCTTTCAATCTTCTTTGGATGAATTAGTTTCTTTAAGTAAAACAGCAGGTGGAACGGTGAAAAAAGTAATCACACAAAATCGTAACCGAATTCACCCTGCTAACTATATTGGTGAAGGTAAAATGGAAGAAATAGCAGAAGAAATAAATGAACTGGAGATTGACTTAGTTATTTCCAATGATGAATTATCAGCTGGACAATCGCGAAACCTTGGGGAACGATTTGGTGTGCGAATCATTGACCGGAGTCAGCTGATTTTAGATATTTTCGCCCAACGCGCCCATACAAAAGAAGGGAAACTTCAAGTTGAATTGGCGCAGCTAGAATACATGCTTCCAAGGTTACACGGGCAAGGTATAGCAATGTCCCGTTTGGGCGCCGGTATTGGTACGCGTGGGCCAGGGGAAACAAAACTCGAAACGGATAGACGCCATATTAGGCGACGAATTTATGATATAAAACGTCGGTTAAAACTTGTTGTTGGCCAGCGTGAACAATACCGCAAACGCCGGAAATCAAATCATGTATTCCAAATTGCTATTGTCGGCTATACCAATGCAGGGAAATCGACTTTATTTAATCGGATAACAAAAAGTCATTCACTTGAGGAAGACCAATTATTTGCTACGCTTGATCCACTTACAAGGCAAATTCAGTTTCCATCTGGCTTCCATTCGTTGCTAACGGATACCGTTGGGTTTCTTCAAGACTTGCCGACGTCCTTAATTGCCTCTTTCCGTTCGACGCTTGAAGAAGTGATAGAAGCAGATTTTATTTTGCATATTGTTGATGTAGCACATCCGGATAAGGAACAGCAGCAAGACACGGTGCTTGATTTACTGCAAGATTTAGGTGCACGTACAATTCCGACATTAACAGTTTATAATAAAAAAGATTTACTAGAAGGGGATTTTATTCCTTCCAATCATCCAGCAATGCTTATTAGTGCTTATGACCAGGAAAATATTCAAGCTTTGTTAAGGAGAGTGGAAACGATTCTGAGAGATGAGTGGGAATGGTATAAAACAACACTTAACCCTGATCAAGGTAAATTACTTCAGCGTCTTGAGCATGAGACCATTATGGATGAGCGGCTTTATGACGAAGAGCTGATGAAATATAAAGTGAAGGGCTATATTCAAGAGAACCATCCATTAACAAGTCAATTAAAGGAGCAGTAATGTACGAATGATAGAACAACAAGCACAACAGGCAGAACTAGATGTGAAAAAGAAACATGACCAAATTAGTAAAACGGTAGAAGTGAATCAAAAACGGGTACTTGATGCATTTAAACATAACCGCGTAAGTGACAGTCATTTTCATTCAACAACTGGATATGGCTATGATGATGATGGCAGGGAAACATTAGAAGCAGTCTATGCGGAGGTATTTGGTGGAGAGGACGCATTAGTAAGGCCACAAATGGTATCTGGAACACATGCGATTTCGACTGCATTATTTGGATTGCTTCGACCTGGGGAAGAACTTGTTTATTTAACAGGTAAACCATATGATACGTTGGAATCGGTTATTGGCAAGCGTGGAGACAATACAGGATCATTAAAAGATTTTGGAATTGATTACAAGGAGGTAAACCTGAGGCAAGATGGCTCGATTGATTATGTGGAAGCAAATCGGTCCATTACACCGAAAACAAAGGTCGTTGGTATTCAACGATCAAAAGGCTATGATGATCGACCATCCTTTACAATTCAACAGATCGAGGAAATGGTGCGATTTGTAAAGGAAATAAATAACGAGATTATTGTATTTGTTGATAACTGTTATGGGGAGTTCGTTGAGAAGAGAGAACCATTACATGTTGGAGCTGATATAATCGCTGGTTCTTTAATAAAGAATCCTGGCGGTGGAATCGTTCGGGCCGGTGGGTATATTGCTGGTCGTAAAGAGCTTGTTTTACAATGTGGCAATCGATTAACAGCTCCAGGATTGGGTAAAGAAACTGGAGCCACATTACATATGTTGCAAGAGATGTACCAAGGATTTTTCTTAGCTCCACACGTTGTTGGGGAAGCATTAAAAGGTGCCATTTTTACAGCTCGATTTTTAGAACTAATTGGATATACAACACAGCCAGACTATCAAGCGGAACGAACTGATTTAATTCAATCGGTCACATTTAAAAGTGCAGAGGAAATGATTGCGTTCTGTCAAACCATTCAAATGAACTCACCGGTTAATTCATTTGTAACACCAGTACCTAGTCCAATGCCTGGTTATGAAGATGATGTTATTATGGCTGCGGGAACATTTATACAGGGGGCAAGTCTTGAATTAACAGCCGATGGACCGATAAGAGCCCCCTATACGGCGTATGTGCAAGGTGGTTTGACCTATGAGCATGTAAAGATTGCCTTGAAGGAAGCGGCTGTGAATCTTATTGAAAAAGGTTTTCTAACACTAAAATAGGGAAAAGAAAAAAGAGGTGGAAAGCCATCTCTTTTTTCTTTTAGCAATAATGTTAGGAAACCTTACATAGATTTGACACAATCCATAACAAAAGGTAAACTAATAGTATTAATCATGAAGGGGGTTCGAAAATGAACGATCAGGATAGACGTTCCATGCCCTTATTCTCGATAGGAATTGTAAAGAAATTAACGGAACTAACGGCAAGGCAAATTAGAAACTATGAAGAACATGGTCTTATTCAGCCTGAAAGAACATCAGGGAATCAACGTTTGTTCTCCTTTAATGATGTTGATCGATTATTGGAGATAAAAGACTTACTTGATAAAGGTATTAACTTAGCTGGTATTAAGCATTTGCTTATCACTAATAAACAGATGCAACAACAAAAGGAAACGTTATCTGAAAAAGAACTTAGAATTATGTTAAAGAATGAATTACATGAAGCTGGGAGAATGGGAAAATCTAGCTTAAGACAAGGTGAATTATCTAGGTTTTTTCAATAAAAATAAAGGTTGATTTGAAAGCTGGGAGGCTAACGAATGAGTTCAAAATTATCGAAGGAACAAATTTATCAAATAATAGAGGAGGAAAATGTTCGATTTGTACGCTTGCAATTTACTGACATGCTGGGAACAATTAAAAATGTTGAAATTCCGTTAAGCCAATTGGATAAAGCGTTAGACAATAAAATGATGTTTGATGGATCCTCAATCGAAGGATTTGTTCGAATTGAAGAATCAGATATGTACTTGCATCCAGATCTAGATACATTTGTCGTATTCCCATGGACATCTGACAAAGGAAAAGTTGCGCGATTTATTTGTGATATTTACAATCCAGATGGAACACCATTTGAGGGGTGCCCAAGGTATAATTTAAAACGAAATCTTAAAAAAATGGAAGAATTAGGTTACTCAGCGTTTAATATTGGCACAGAACCTGAATTCTTTTTATTTAAACTAGATGAACATGGTGACCCATCATTGGAATTGAACGATCGAGGCGGGTATTTTGATTTAGCTCCAACAGATTTAGGGGAAAATTGCCGTCGTGATATAGTTCTTGAATTGGAAGAAATGGGATTTAATATTGAAGCATCCCACCATGAAAGTGCGCCAGGCCAACATGAAATTGACTTCCAATATTCTGATGCAGTGAAACATTGTGATGATATTCAAACATTTAAGCTTGTTGTGAAGACAATTGCGAGAAAACATAACTTACACGCGACGTTTATGCCTAAACCATTATTTGGCGTTAATGGTTCAGGTATGCATGTGAATATGTCCCTGTTTAAGGATGGCGAAAATGTGTTCTTTGACAATGATGGGGATATGCAGCTAAGCGAAATAGCATATCAATTTACAGCTGGACTAATTAAACATGCTACAAGTTTTACTGCTGTGACAAATCCAACCGTAAATTCATACAAACGCTTAGTTCCGGGTTATGAGGCACCGAGTTATGTTGCATGGTCAGCGCAAAATCGAAGTCCATTAGTACGGATTCCGTTTTCAAGAGGATTAAGTACTAGGGTTGAACTTAGAAGTGTTGATCCCGCCGCAAACCCTTATATGGCAATGGCAGTACTTCTTGCATCAGGTCTTGACGGGATTACGTCAAAACTTACTCCACCAGAACCAGTAAACCGCAACATTTATGTAATGGATAAAGCAGAGCGTGAAAAAAATGGGATCAAAGATTTACCAGCAACATTGATGGACGCACTAGGTGAGTTGCAAAAAGATGAAGTTGTTTCAGTTGCATTAGGTGAGCATCTTTATGAGCATTTTATTGAGGCTAAAGAGATTGAATGGGACATGTTTAGAACGACCGTTCATCCATGGGAACGTGAGCAGTATTTAGCGTCTTATTAAAAAATCCCCTTGATACGTATATAACGTATCAAGGGTTTTTTAATGAATGTTCCGGTATAATCCAATTACTTTACCTAGAATCGTAACATTTTGATAGATTAACGGTTCCATTGTTGCGTTCTCAGGTTGCAAGCGAATATGATCTTTTTCCTTGAAGAATCGTTTTACTGTAGCTTCATCCTCGTCCGTCATTGCCACAACAATATCTCCGTTTAGAGCCGTGTTTTGTTGCTTTACAATAACCATGTCTCCATTTAATATCCCAGCTTCGATCATACTTTCTCCTTCGATTACTAGTACATATAAACTATCATCTGGCCCGGCGCTTGAGCTTGGAAGGGGGATGAATTCTTCAATATTTTCTACAGCAGTAATCGGGATTCCAGCGGTAACTTTACCTATAACCGGTGCATAGCGAGCCTCTTCTTTTGGTATATTATTCTCTTCTGACGGATTTAAAATTTCAATTGCTCTAGGTTTCGTTGGGTCTCTTCTAATATAGCCTTTACTCTCTATTCTTGCGAGATGACCGTGGACAGTAGAACTTGACGCAAGTCCAACTGCTTCAGCTATTTCTCTTACAGATGGTGGATAGCCTTTTTTGCTAACCTGGTCCTTAATAAAATCAAGAATCATTTGCTGTCTTTTGGAAAGTTTAGTCATTTAGCAAACACCTCACGCATATTATTTATTGATACTAGTTTATCACTAGAATCATAAATAAGCAAACGTTCGTTCGAAAATGTATTGACAAGATCGTACGTTCGATGTACTATACTAATAGACGAACAATAGTTCTTATCTTAATGAAGGAGCTGATTGATATGTTTGGAAAACTTACAAAAACAGATGTATTCTATCTTGTTACTTTTGCTTTAACATTGGGGTTCTTATACTTTTCAATGGTTACCAGCGCATAGTATACTGATATAAATGAAGGGGTAATTGGATTGAAAGCGATTCTTTATTGTCGGGTAAGTACAGATAAAAAAACTCAGGAAACATCTTTAGCACGACAAAAGCGGGAACTCATCAGTCTTGCAGCACGTTATGAATTCACTGTTGTTGATATAATCGAAGAGCAAGCAAGTGGCTATGATATCGACCGTGATGGTATATTTCAGCTACTTGACTACTTTTCTGCCAATAAAGCGGATTGTTTACTGATCCAGGACGAAACTAGGTTAGGGAGAGGGAATACAAAGATCGCGCTATTTCATCAACTGCATAAATTGAATATATCGATATATACTGCAATTCAGGACGGACAGCTGGAACTTTCCGAATCCGATTCAATGGTTTTACAAATTGTCGGGATCGTTGAAGAGTATCAGCGGAGAATTCACAATACAAAAATTAGACGGGGAATGAAAAAAGCCATCCATGAAGGTTATGATCCAAGTAAGAATTTAGCAAATCGCAATCAAGCACCTGGTAGGGAAAGAAAATCATTTCCTATTGAAGAAGTTGTCAAACTAAGACAAAAGAATTTAACCTTTGAGGAAATTGCTAATACATTAAATGGCATGGGACATTCAGTTTCCAAAGCAACGGTTCATCGAAGATATCAAGAACATCAAGAACAACAAGAACAACAAGAACATCTTAATGCTTGAAACAATTATAAAGGAAAGGTATCATGAAAAAGCAAGGACACATCATTGTTCTTGCTTTTTTTGTACGTTATAGGAGGTAATTTTTATGATAGCAAAAGAGAAATTAGATAGAATAAATAAACTGGCAAAAAAGTCGAAAAGTGAAGGGCTGACAGACAAAGAAAAAAAAGAACAAAAAGAGCTCAGGCAAGAATATTTACAAAACGTACGTAAATCCTTTAAAAATCAATTTAAAACAATGACCGTTGTTGACCGAGAAGGTAATGATGTGACACCACAGAAGCTGCGTGACTTTCAAGAAAAAAATAAAGGTCATTAACACATAATACAACTAAAGAAAAAGTATTACTTGTTAGAAACTCATCTTCATTATAAAATGTTAAGGGATAGATTAAGCTTGTAAAGTGAAAGGGGAATAAGTATGTCAAAAGATATCGAACAGTTATCCATTAATACAATACGTACTCTAGCAATTGACGCAATTGAAAATGCAAATTCGGGTCATCCAGGTTTGCCAATGGGTGCGGCTCCGATGGCGTATACACTGTGGACTGATTTTATGAACCACAACCCGAAAAATTCAAAATGGTTTAACCGTGACCGTTTTGTGCTGTCAGCTGGTCATGGTTCCATGCTGTTATATGGGCTGCTTCATTTATCAGGATATAATGTCACCATTGATGATTTAAAAGAATTTCGTCAGTGGAATTCAAAAACACCTGGACATCCTGAAGTACACCATACAGACGGTGTAGAGGCAACAACTGGACCTTTAGGACAAGGCATTGCAATGTCAGTTGGAATGGCGATGGCTGAAGCACACCTTGCTGCAACATATAATCAGGACGATCTTTCCATTATCGATCATTATACATACGCACTTATTAGTGATGGTGACTTAATGGAAGGTATTTCACATGAAACAGCTTCACTTGCAGGCCATCTTGGATTAGGAAAATTAATTGCTTTATATGATTCAAATGATATTTCGCTAGATGGTGAACTTAATCGGTCATTCTCTGATAACACAGAGGAACGGTTTAAAGCATATGGCTGGGAAGTTATCCGAGTTGAAGATGGGAATGATGTAGAGTCCTTACGTCATGCCATAAAACAAGCACAAGAAAATACCAAGCAACCAACATTAATTGAAGTGAAAACAATTATTGGTTACGGTTCACCGAATAAATCAAATTCTGCAGCATCACATGGTGCTCCACTTGGCAAAGATGAAGTGAAGCTGACAAAAGAATATTATAAATGGGAACATGAAGATTTTAATGTGCCAGATGAAGTATATGTCGATTTTGAGGAAAAGATTGGTAAAAGAGGCGCAGAATCGGAACAAGAGTGGAATAAGCTATTCAATCAATATCAAGAAAAATATCCTGAATTAGCGAATGAACTCGAGCTAGCAATAAAAGGTGATTTGCCTAAAAACTGGGACAAAAACTTACCAGTATACGAACCGGAAAAAGATAAACTAGCAACAAGGGCTTCCTCTGGCGAAGTATTAAATGCGATTGCTCAATCTGTACCAAATTTCTTCGGAGGAAGTGCTGATTTAGCAGGATCGAATAAAACAACCATTAAGGATGAGGCGGATTTTTCGCGTGATAACTATGCTGGACGCAACATCTGGTTTGGTGTACGGGAACACGCAATGGCAGCCGCATTAAATGGAATGGCATTACATGGTGGATTAAATGTATATGCGGGTACATTCTTCGTGTTTAGTGACTATTTACGACCTGCTGTAAGGTTATCATCTATTATGAAAACACCAGTAACCTATGTATTCACACATGACTCAATCGCGGTTGGGGAAGATGGTCCAACCCACGAACCAATCGAACAATTAGCAGCCTTCCGTGCAATGCCAGGACTTTCCCTGATTCGTCCGGCAGATGGCAACGAAACTCAAGCTGCGTGGCGTTTGGCATTGGAATCTAAAGATCAGCCAACTGCCTTAGTATTAACTAGACAAGGGCTGCCAACGTTAAAAGGAACAAAGGAACATGCATATGATGGTGTTAAAAAAGGTGCCTATGTGATTAGCAAAGCAACAAAAGATGAACCAGATGCATTGTTACTTGCAACTGGATCGGAAGTTCAATTAGCGGTAGAAGCCAAGAATGAACTTCAAGAAATAGGGATTGATGTCAGTGTTGTAAGCATGCCTTCGTGGGATCGATTTAATCAACAAGACGAAGCATACAAAAATGAAGTATTACCAACAAACGTTAAGGCTCGGGTAGGAATTGAGATGGCTTCACCATTTGGTTGGGAACGCTATGTTGGTGATAAAGGTACTGTTATTGGCATTGATACATTTGGTGCCTCTGCAAAAGGTGAAAAAGTCATGGAAGAATACGGCTTTACTGTAGAAAATGTCGTTGCAGAAGTAAAAAAAATATTATCTTAAGAAAGCGATATTCCATTCAATGGAGTCTCCCTATTTAGACGGAATATAAAAGGTGCAATGCAGGTGGCTTACAAATAGTAAGTCACCTGTTTTTTGCTTTTATTTCGCTGTCGACAAAACTAGTTGGGTTTTGCATCAGGAAGTGACATATATTGCAACTAGAATACGTATAATAGAATAAAAGGGGAGGGGTTTCATTGGGTAATTATTCTATCTATTGGATAAAAGAGGAATTTTCTTATCGTTATTTTCATAAGAGTGGGATATTATATCGTTTTTTAAAAGAATATCAAATAAATCCTGAGAGAGCAGACCTGAAAAATCAATATAACTTTATTACCAAATCGTTTCCAGCTGTTTCTTTGTTAACTTATATTAAAAATCATCAGCAAACTAGAAAAAGTATAATAGTAAATGGTAATTATATTGAAATGTTTACCAATGATTCACACTATATTACTTTACATATTCAAGAAAAACAGATAAACTTTCGATGTGAAATGTTGCATGATGCCGAAAAATTGCTGTTTCCTGCACTCCGTTCGTTTCACCCGTGTTTATTTATCGTGGGAAATGACCTGGATAATTATGGCTGGATTTCGCCAGTTTCCATGGAAAGAGCATATTTGCATGGACAGGTATTGTATTCTTAACATTGATTTACTATACTGTATGAGAGACAACAAGAAGGAGGAAAGCTTGAATGAGCACGATTTGGGTCGTATTAATTGCTATTATTGCGCTTATTGCTGGAATCGCTCTTGGATTTTTTATCGCAAGAAAATATATGATGAATTATCTGAAGAAGAACCCACCAATTAATGAGCAAATGCTTCGAACGTTAATGATGCAAATGGGACAAAAACCATCCCAAAAGAAAATCAATCAAATGATGCGAGCAATGAACAATCAACAAGGTAAATAATTAGCAATTATCGTATATTGTTAGGAAAATGTATCAACATCATTGCATCATACCCCTTACTACCAATTGGTAATAAGGGGTATTTTAACACTGATACACCAGTATCCTCCTGTTTCTTTATAAAAAGGTTTGGATAATTGTCAAATTCATTTGCTTTTATATAGTAGATAATCTGTTAGAATAGATAAAGTAAATGTTTTTATAGGAGGATTATGATGTCTGAAATTAATATTTTTATCGCATTTGGTGCAGGTTTTTTGTCGTTTATCTCACCATGTGTACTTCCACTTTATCCTGCCTTTTTATCGTATATAACAGGTATGAGTGTAAGTGAGTTAAAAGATGATAGCAAAACATTTAATAAAAAAAGCGTTTTACATACTATTTTGTTTTTACTAGGCTTCTCCAGTGTATTTGTCATTCTAGGATTTTCCACATCTTTAGTTGGGGAATTTCTGACCACTTATCAAGATTTAATTAGACAAATAGGTGCCATTTTAATCATTTTCTTTGGATTTGTTATTGTTGGTATATTGAATTTTAAATTTCTGATGAAAGATAAAAAAATCACGTTCAAAAATCGGCCTGCTGGTTATATCGGTTCATTTATTATCGGGATGGCATTCTCTTTAGGATGGACACCATGTACTGGACCGATCTTAGGGATTGTCATTACATTGGCTGCACAGAATCCTGACCTTGGCTTCCTATTGATGATGTGCTATGCGTTAGGATTTTCATTGCCATTTCTGATTTTATCATTCTTCATTGGAAAACTAACTTGGATTAAACGTCACAGTATGCGTTTAGTTAAAATCGGCGGTTATGTTATGATTTTTATGGGAATTGCGTTATTTTTTGATTGGATGACAGATTTAACTTCTTATCTAAATGGCTTGTTTGGGTTTAGCGGCTTTTAGAATAGATTTTATACGATAATTGTATTATGATAATAATTATATAAGCCTTAAAGGAGATCTATAAATGTATAAACCGAATGATCTTATTCTGCGGACAACGACATCAGTAATCGCATTTATATTGCTGGGATTTGCTGTATACTTACTTTTAGCTGGTCATAATTCACCTGGTGGTGGGTTTGTTGGCGGTTTAATGACTGCATCAGCAATTGTATTAATGTATATGTCCTATGGTATGGAAGCGGTGAAGAAAATTTTGCCAATTAATTTCCGTACATTAATTCCGATTGGATTGTTAATTGCTGTATCAACAGGAATCGGATCATTTGTTTTCGATGTACCATTCCTATCTCACACGTTTGGTCATTTTACATTACCGATACTTGGGGAAGTTGAACTTGCAACTGCTATGCTATTTGATATGGGCGTATACGTAACAGTGCTGGGTGTAACAATGACGATCATTTTAACCATTGCAAATGATTGATAACTATTATTGGGGGGATAATAGCTTGGCAAAGATACTTGTAGTAGACGATGCTAAATTCATGAGGGCAACGCTCTCAACAATATTAAAAAAAGAAAACCATGAAATTGTAGGGGAAGCGCAAGACGGAAGAGAAGCAATTGAACAATACAAACAGACAAAACCAGATTTAGTGACGATGGATATAACAATGCCTGTTATGAACGGCATAGATGCCATTAAAGAAATTAAAAAATATGATGATCAAGCAAAAATAGTAGTATGTTCTGCGATGGGGCAACAAAAAGTGGTTGTTGGAGCTATTGAAATTGGAGCAAAAGATTTTATTGTGAAACCGTTTGACGAGAATCGAGTCTTAGATACTGTAAACAGAGTATTACATAAATTTGAACAAGCAAGTTCAAATAGCTAGTCATCTAGAAAGAGTTGATTTGAATGTTTTGGATAATAGCAAGTACAGTTGTTGCTGCATGTATGGCTACTTTAATGATTTTTGTACGGTTAAAAGCTGCAAAGAAGCCGGCATCCGTTAAAAAGATAATTTTGCCACCAGTTTTTATGAGTACGGGGGCATTAATGTTTGTGGTTCCTGCTTTACGCGTCCCGTGGGCACAAGTTCTGGAGGCGTTTATTGTGGGGATGATATTCTCCATATTTTTGATTAAATCATCAAAATTTGAAATAAAGGAAGATGACATTTATCTGATCCCATCGAAATCATTCGTATTTATTTTATTCGGATTATTGGCCGTACGAATTATTATTAAGTTGGTAATTGGTAGCACGATATCGTTGGGTGAAACAAGTGGCATGTTCTTTTTGCTTGCATTTGGGATGATTTTAACGTGGAGACTTGCCATGCTTTATAAATATAAAAAGTTAGAAAGACAATTAAAGTATCGGAACGCATAAAACGCCCTGCATTTACTGCGGGCGTTTTTGTTTGCGTCGATACGTTTCGGGAGAGAGTTCAAATAATGATTCATAAGGTGTTACATCAATCTCTTTTTCACGTAATTTTTTTCTTAAAAATTTGTGATCTCTTTTTGGTGTAGCAATAATGTAACCTTCAATTAGAACGTCTTGAGTAATTTTTTTCTGATGTTTTTGCAAAGCTACTTCACCTATTTTACTAGCGATTTTTTGCCTGGCTACATCACGGAAAAGTTCTGGAACAGGTGAAACCAGCTCTTCCAGTAATTTTTTTTCACTATTCCCCCACATGTGCTTTGTTTTATCCATATAATATTCTTCCCAGTCAAGGGTCGAATTTCCGTCCTCTTTTGGTAGACGTTTTAAAAATTTACGAAACATGAAGAATCCACCGATTGACATTAGGGTAATCAACAAAATTCCCCATAATACGATTAAATAATCCATAATAACCGACATAATTATCACCTATTTCTCTTATAGTACGTATAATAAATCAATTATGTAAACAGTTGCAAAGATTTATTTTTTTCAACATTTATAGTAAGATACTAATAATTGGTACTTTTTGTTTAAACAAACGTTTATATAAATCAATAAGTACTAATATAATTATAATCGGAGTTATCGTTACATACAAGTGTCATATTATCGTGTTAGAAAACATATAAGTAGTTTTAAATGGAATATATGTTGGATTATGCAGAAAAAAGGGGGCGATGGTTTGAAGTATGAATTAGATCACTGTAAAAATACAGGTGATAACACGGTTGAGGACAAACGAGATAGCTTGTATTTTTGTGATGAGACGGAACTGCCAAAATCGATGCTTGAATGGATAGAACGGAATAAAAATGACTTGATAACGGTTTGGGATGAAAATGGAATAATTCGCTTTATATCGAAATCTGTTGAGCGTTTGTTAGGATACAAAGCATGTGAGCTTCAAGGAACACGGTGGTATGAAAAGATTTCACCAGAGGATGTTTCATATATTGAAAAACACATTCACAATACAACGTATACCGGGAAAATTTTTAATATTAACATACGGAATAAGTTTGGGAAGTACATTTGGTCCGAGTGTAATGTTGCGAAAATTCTTGATGGTGAAACCAATGACAACTATTATATATCAACATTACGAGACATTTCAGATAAAAAAGAAATGGAAGAAATGATGATTCGATCAGAGAAAATGTCGATCGCGGGTCAATTGGCTGCAGGTGTAGCACATGAAATTCGCAATCCATTGACATCCTTGAAAGGTTTTATTCAATTATTACAGGCAGGTGTTAATCGAAAAGAAGAATACTATAACATCATGATAGATGAAATTGAAAAAATGGAAACTATTACGTCTGAATTATTATTTATTTCAAAACCGATGACAGATAATAAAAAAAACGAGTCGGTAGCAGATATGATTCGAGATGTTGTTGAGTTATTAAAACCACAAGCAAAACTTAAAAATAGTGTTATAGAATGGGAACAAGCGAAAGACGTTTCGATTTATTGTGATCGTTCTCAAATGAAGCAGGTATTCATAAATTTAATCAAAAATGCAATCGAAGCAATGGATGGCGGCGGAATTATTAATATAAACGTTTACACTACTGACACAAATGTTATGATTGACATAATTGATCAAGGTTCGGGTGTACCAGAAGAGATTGTACATAAATTAGGAGAACCGTTTTTCACAACAAAACAGAATGGGACAGGTCTGGGGCTTATGATCACACATCAAATATTGGACCACCATAAAGCTAAACTAGAAATAACGAGAAATAAAGTCAAAGGAAGTACGTTTCGAATCGTAATACAAAGATAAGTAGATTTATATTGAGGAAGTATAAATGTTAATTGCTATTATTCATATGATATATAAGTATTAGTTATCAATCTACATAAGTTTTTAATATATAGGATTCAAAGAGAAACAGTTGCATTTTTGAACAAAAATCATTTAATATATAGTAGATGATACATGTATTTCTTGTCTACTATTCTAGCATGGGGTATGGAAAGAATGGATGACAATTTGAAAGGGGTAAAGCTTACATGACAAAACAAAATGCGTTTGATGCGAAAAAGCAGTTTGAGCTAAATGGAAAAACGTATAATTATTATCAATTAAAAGCATTAGAAGACGCTGGTTTAGGAAAGGTTTCCCGCCTTCCATTTTCCGTTCGTGTCTTATTAGAATCACTTGTTCGTCAACATGATGGTCGTGTTATTAAAGATGAACACGTTACCGGATTAACTAAATGGGGAACAAAAGAAGGTCAAGGTGTAGACGTACCATTTAAACCTTCACGTGTTATTTTACAAGATTTCACTGGTGTACCCGCAGTTGTTGACCTTGCTTCATTACGTAAAGCTATGGTTGATATGGGTGGGGAACCTGATAAAATCAATCCGGAAGTACCAGTTGATCTGGTAATTGACCACTCTGTACAAGTAGATCAGTATGGAACAGCAAATGCACTTAAAGCAAATATGGAACTTGAATTTGAGCGTAATGCTGAGCGCTATCAATTTTTAAATTGGGCTCAGAAAGCATTTGAAAACTATCGTGCAGTTCCACCAGCAACAGGTATTGTTCACCAAGTAAACTTAGAATATATTGCAAGTGTTGTTCATGGTTTGGAAAATGAAGATGGTACTTATGATGCATTCCCGGATACACTTGTTGGTACTGATTCACATACGACAATGATTAATGGTCTTGGTGTACTAGGCTGGGGCGTTGGTGGTATTGAGGCAGAAGCAGGTATGCTAGGCCAGCCTTCATATTTCCCTGCACCAGAAGTTATTGGTGTCAAATTTACCGGCAGCTTTCCACAAGGAACAACAGCTACAGACTTGGCGTTAAAAGTTACCCAAGTTTTACGTGAACAAAATGTTGTTGGGAAATTTGTTGAATACTTCGGACCAGGCCTACAAGATATGCCACTTGCTGACCGTGCAACAATTTCAAACATGGCACCTGAATATGGTGCAACATGTGGTTTCTTCCCGGTTGATGAAGAATCACTTAATTATTTACGTCTAACAGGTCGTAAAGAAGATCATATTGCATTAGTTGAAAAATATTGTAAAGAAAACAATCTTTGGTATTCACCAGATCAGGAAGATCCTGAATACACTGAGCTTGTTGAAATTAACCTATCTGAATTAGAACCGAATCTTTCAGGTCCGAAACGTCCACAAGACTTAATTGCTTTGTCAAATATGAAAGAAGAATTTAATAAGGCAGTTACTGCTCCAGCAGGCAATCAAGGGCTAGGATTGGATAAATCAGAATTTGATAAAGAGGTAACCATTGAACACCCAACTGGAAAAACTTCTACTATGGAAACAGGTGCACTTGCAATCGCTGCAATTACGTCTTGTACAAATACATCTAATCCATACGTTATGCTTGGTGCCGGCTTAGTTGCGAAAAAAGCAGTTGAAAAAGGATTAAGCGTTCCAGAATACGTTAAGACATCATTAGCTCCAGGATCTAAAGTTGTAACACGTTACCTTGATGATTCCGGTCTGCAACAATACCTTGACCAAATTGGCTTTAATTTAGTTGGTTATGGTTGCACAACTTGTATCGGTAACTCCGGTCCATTACGTGAAGAGATTGAAGAAGCAATCTCGAAAAATGATTTAACTGTTGCTTCCGTACTTTCTGGTAACCGTAACTTTGAGGGTCGTATACATCCATTAGTGAAAGCTAACTATTTAGCATCACCACCATTAGTTGTGGCATATGCGTTAGCAGGAACAGTAGATATTGACTTGACAACTGAAGCTCTTGGTACAGATAAAGACGGTAACGCTGTTTATATGAAAGATATCTGGCCAACAATGGAAGAAATTAAAGAACAAGTAGAAAGTGTTGTTAAACCAGAGATTTTCCGCAAAGAATATGAAAATGTATTCAATTCAAATGAAAAATGGAATGAAATTGATACAACGGATGAACCATTGTTTGCATGGGATCAAGAATCAACATACATTCAAAATCCACCGTTCTTTGAAGGATTGTCAAAAGAAGCAGGTTCTGTTACACCATTAAATAATCTTCGTGCAATCGGTAAATTTGGTGACTCGGTAACAACTGACCACATCTCACCAGCTGGCGCAATTGCGAAAGATATGCCTGCAGGACAATATTTACAAGATAAAGGTGTTTCACCACGTAACTTTAACTCTTATGGTTCAAGACGTGGTAACCATGAAGTAATGATGCGTGGTACATTTGCAAATATTCGTATCCGCAATCTTCTTGCACCTGGTACAGAAGGCGGCTATACAACATACTGGCCTACAGAAGAAGTAATGCCTATTTATGACGCTGCAATGAAGTATGAAGAAAACGGTACAGGTTTAATCGTTATGGGTGGTAAAGATTATGGAATGGGATCTTCCCGTGACTGGGCAGCAAAAGGTACTATTTTGCTTGGTATTAAAACAGTTATTGCGGAAAGCTTTGAACGTATTCACCGCTCAAACCTTGTAATGATGGGTGTCCTACCATTACAATTTGAAAAAGGTCAAAATGCTGATAAATTAGGTTTAACAGGTAAAGAAACATTTAATGTTGAAATTGATGAAAATGTTCAACCACATGATCTAGTAAAAGTTACTGCTGTTGACGAAAATGGAAAAACTACTGAATTTAATGCAATTGCTCGTTTTGATAGTGAAGTAGAGATTGACTACTATCGTCATGGTGGTATCCTACAAATGGTTTTACGTAATAAATTAGAATCTAGTCAACTAGTTAACTAATTTTGGAAATGAGATAAGTCCTTACATCATTTATTGGTGTAGGGACTTTTTGTATTCAAAATATCCTCTTCATGAATAAATTTTGAACAACAGCCATATTCTCTTTACAAACATGAAAAACATCATGCATACTATATACAGTATAGTGATAAGCAAGGAGATTCATGTAAATGAAGCAGGCACTTGGAATTATCATAATTGTTCTTTTAGCAGGAATTGTAATAGTTAATGTAGTGGAAAAAAACGATGAGAAGACTGCAACAAATGAAGATACAGAAAATGTTAGCGCGGACCAAAAGATGGAGGGGGCAGCAATTGTTCCACCTGGTAAAACTGGGGTTGAAGCTGGAGAAGAGGCACCAGACTTTGAGCTTGAGACACTGTCCGGAAAAACAATTAAGCTATCTGATCTAAAAGGGCAAAAGGTATTTTTGAACTTTTGGGCCAGCTGGTGTGGGCCTTGTCGTCTCGAAATGCCTGAAATGCAAAAGTTTTATGAGGAACACCAAGGGGAAGTAGAGATAATTGCTGTAAATACAGATACGAACAAGGAGAAAGCAAGAGAGTTTATCGATGAGTACGATTATACGTATCCCGTTCTATTAGATAAAAAAATGAAGGTTTCAGAACAATACATGGTATCTGCACTACCAACAACTTACTTTATTGGAACAGATGGTAAGGTCCAAGAATCAAAAAAAGTTGGACCAATGACATATGATTTTATGATGGATATGTTACATTCTCTAGAATAGTTATAAATTTTTGAAGAAATGGTAATACTTCTGTTAAAGAGGTTGTTCAAAAAGTTACCAAATAATAAGCGGAGAATCTTTTCGTTGGCATGCTTCTAATTTAGAAACTTTTTGAACGCGCACTTAAAAGGAGTGGATTGCTATTTCTTTAAAGAGAAGACTATCGTTTGAAGAATTGGTGAAAGAAAATCGTAAACAGATTGTGCAAGACCAATTATTAATGGAAAAGATAGAGCAAAATATAGAGATGAAACGAAATAAATCGGTAAAAAGAGTAAACGAAATGTGATTATTACAAGCGCCTAACTTTATATAGAGGCGCTTCTTTTTTGTATAGAATATTTTTTATTGCAAAAAATAGGGCTGATATTTGTTATGAAAGGAGAATATGGATGGCGAAAAATTATAAGCCAAAACCTGACGACCGCAGCGATAATGTAGAAAAATTGCAAAGTGCAGTACAAGACACGATTCAAAACATTGAAGACGCACACGAAACAATGCAATTTTCTTCAGGGGAAGAAAAAGAAAAGATTGAAGCTAAAAACAAGCGTCGCGAGGAAGCGATTAAAGGTATGCGGCAAGAAATACAAGATGAGGCAAACGATAATCAGCTAAATCAGTAACTTTAGATTACCTCAAGCCATCCTCGTGGTTTGAGGTTTTTACTTACATAAGCATGGTATCTTATTTCAAGCCTAAATTGTGATAAAATGGTAAAGATGAGTAATAGACAAGGAGGAAATACTGTGAATAAGGTACGTACACCAATAGAAGTGAGATATCAAGAGACAGATCAAATGGGTGTTGTCTATCATGCGAATTATTTAGTTTGGTTTGAAATAGGAAGAACAAAATATATAGAAAGTTTAGGCTTGAATTATGCAGTTATGGAGAAGAACAATGTTGTGTCCCCGGTAACCGATGCACAAATTTCGTTTAAAAAGCCGGTACGCTATGGTGAAGATGCGATAATTGAAACATGGCTAGAAAAATATGATGGGCTACGAACAGTATATGCTTATCAAATAGTAGATGGACAGGGTAATGTTGCGGTAAGTGGAACAACAGAACATGTCATTGTGAAAAAAGACAGCTTTCGTCCGTTATCATTGCGACGCGCTTTTCCCGACTGGCACGATGCATATAGTAAACAAATCAATGGAGAATCTTAATGGCATTTGGGTTGAAACGGCAGGAATTAATCCGATGGAAGCAAGAAGTGAGAAAAGGAAATATTGCTTTTCTTACGCACTATTGGCAGGATCCAAGATTTCCAGGCTGTTATACGGTCACAAAGGTCGGATGTTGCGATGTAGATAAATTAGTTGCGTGGGGGCTTCGTCATGGGTTGAGAAAAGGATGGATTGATTATCATCAAGATTATCCTCATTTTGACTTATTTGGTAAAACGCAAAAAGAGATTTTACAAAAAGAACAGCAATGGGAGCAAATTGAACAATTCAACCTGTAAAAAAATGGGGGAAATCACATGTTCGTGACTTTCCCCATTTTATTAGTCATATACAAATTCTGGTTCATCTCTATCCTGGTTAAGCCTTACATATAAGTTATTATCGTCAAAATACCACGCGTCTTTTGTTTCAATAAAGAAGGTTAATCCACCAGCTTTACAAGTTATATGGATTTCATTCGATGAATCTACACGAATCCCAAGAGAAAAACCTGGAATCCGCCCACCGGCACCATACCTTACATAAAAGCGAAGTTGGTTGGTGTCCTCAATATCTAGTTCTTCTTTGTACCATTCAGCTACATCTTCGGTTACGTGTAATTTCAAACAAATCCAGCTCCCTTTTAGCTTACGTCTGTTTTTTCTCTCTCTTTTCTGGCACTAAATCAACTCCACCTGGATGGAATGGATGGCATTTTGCAATTCGCTTGATTGTTAAATAAGCCCCTTTAATTGCACCAAATCGTTTGAATGCCTCCAAACCGTATTCTGAACATGTAGGGTAAAACCTGCATGTTGGTGGCTTGAATGGGCTGATTGCTTTTCGATAAAACTTAATAATGGCTATGAAAATATATTTCATTAATATTTTCCTTTTTAAGCTGACGTAACATTTTTATCATACGTCACAGATGCAATTGCGTCGTGCATATGAATTGATTCTTCATTACGGCATACAACTTTAAATTTATGAACAGATGCCATTTCGTATAGGTCAGCCGCAACGAGGCGAACCATATCTTCAACAAACCGCGGATTCTCATATGCATGTTCTGTTACCATTTTTTCATCAGGACGTTTCAAAACAGGATGTAATCGACAACTAGCATTACTTTCTGCAGCTTCAAGTAACATTTCTTTCCAATCCATTTTTTCTTCGTCAAAGTTATGATCAATTTCAGCTTTCATTGTGACACAACCGCGTTGGTTATGTGCACTATACTCACTGATTTCCTTAGAGCAAGGACATAAAGTCGTAATCAGTACCGAAAGAGAAACAGTGATATTAAATCCTTTTTCTTGATCGTAAGCAACAATAATCTCCGCATCCGCATGGTTCATTCCTGCTAGTCCCGATTGGGGGCCTCGACGTTCGTAAAACCAAGGAAATGATACAGCTATCTTAGCATCGCGCTGTTTTAAACGTACAGCAAGATCTTTAGTAAATTGTTTTAGTGTTGAGATATTCGCTGTGAATCCAGCTTCATGATACTGTGTTAGTTGCTCTGTGAAACGACTCATATTTGTACCTTTGCTTGACTTTTCAATCGCTGAAGAAAAATGAAATGTTCCAATGCTAGTCTGTGTAGTAGGATTCAAATTACTTTGGACCATTATTGGATGTTTTACATTGGAAATTCCAACTTCGTCTAAATCAAATAAAAAGTCTTTCTTTGTATTTTGTAAATCGGCCATCTTGTTTTTCTCGACCGGTTTTGTTTTTGGACCTGGCTCAACGGAACCAAATAATTTATGACGTTCTGCTTTGTTTGGTAATTGTTTTTTTGGGAGTGTATTAACTTTATCCATAGCGATAGCTCCTCTCTGCTCTCTAACTACTAAAATTATACTGAATCCAGTAGTAATATTCAATTGTTTGGCTTGTATTACTTACTTGACAAAATAGCCTGAAATCGGGCTCTTACGCTTTTGCTCTATGTAGGAAAGCATAAAATTTGGCTCTAATTTGTTCTTTGGTAGTATGAGCCACGTCCAGCTCCAGCGCCCAGCGACTAGCGCGACTTCCCTCGCCTCCGTACGATAAGTCAACATCGACTCCCTACGGTCGTCGTGTTTCCTTTATCTCCTACGGCTCAGTCCAGTCCGTACGTCGCTAATCGGGCGCTTACGCTTTTGCTCTTACATCCATTTAATCTTTGGTTCTGTTTTATTTTTGATTCGTTTGATGTTCTCCTTATGTCGATAGAAAACAAAAATTGTTAATGCTGCAACTACAATGATTAGGCCAATGTCTTCCTGGAGAAGCAAAGCCACAATGACGGAAACGACGCCTGTTATCATCGAGGAAAGGGATACATACTTGGACAAATATAACGCTAGCAAAAAAGTGACGACCATACTAATAAATAATAATGGGCTTACACCTAAAATTATCCCCCCGGAAGTCGCAACAGCTTTACCACCTTTAAATTTCGCAAACATTGGATATGTATGTCCGATAACAGCAAATAGTCCAATGGCTAACCGATAAACATCTGCATCAACTAATAACGGTAGCAAAGTTGCGACTGTACCTTTAAGAATATCGGATAATGTAACCATAATTCCTGCCTTAACACCTAATACCCGAAACGTATTGGTTGCACCTAAGTTACCGCTTCCATGTTCGCGAATATCTATTTTGTACCCAAGTTTGCCAACAATTAGTGCTGATGGTATAGAACCTAAGAGATACGCAATAATAGCAAATACAATATATTCCATCTTGTTTCCTTCTCTCTATACGTAATCATAGTATAGTTTATTTTATCATGAAGTTATGATGGAAAGAACCCAAAATAATGATTCATCATGATTTTAATGCATTTAGCTTGCTAAATGCTGGAATGTTTTTGAAACTGATAATAGGGGTATTTGCCAAAATAGGGTTAGAAATTAAAACTGGAAGGATGAAAAGATTGATTGAATTTAAAAATGTGACGAAGGTATATCCTGATGGAACGGAAGCGTTAAATGATTTTTCCCTTCAGATTAATAGCGGAGAATTAGTAACGTTAATTGGACCAAGTGGTTGTGGAAAGACAACGACAATGAAGATGATTAATCGTTTAATCGAACCTACTTTCGGATCAATTTACATAAACGATAAAAATATAAACGACTATAACATTCATGAATTGCGATGGAATATTGGCTATGTTCTGCAGGAAATTGCCTTATTCCCCCACCTGACAATTGAAGAGAATATTGCGGTTGTGCCAGAAATGAAAAAGTGGAAAAGGAAGAAAATTAGAGAACGTAGCGTGGAATTGTTGGAAATGGTTGGACTTGATCCATCTACCTATCAAAAGCGAATGCCTAGTGAGTTATCAGGCGGTGAGCAGCAACGTATCGGAGTAATTCGTGCATTGGCCGCAAATCCTGACATTATATTAATGGACGAGCCTTTTAGTGCACTGGATCCAATTAGCCGGGAACAACTTCAGCATGATATTCGTGCATTACAAAAAGAAATTAAAAAGACAATTGTGTTTGTCACACATGATATGGATGAAGCGATGGCAATAGGTGATAAAGTATGCTTAATGCGCAATGGAGAAGTCATCCAAGTTGATTCCCCCCAACAGTTAATCTTACATCCAGCAACACAATTCGTTAAGGATTTCATCGGTGAGCGTAAATCACCATGGCAAACAGCGATCGATGTTATTGCGGATGAATCAAATGATCGAGTTATTACCAAAAACGAATTTGATCATCAAACATACAATTCATCCGGTACATCCATTATTAGAGATGAGCACAACATGTATTATGGCGCGACAACAAATGGGGTATTCCATGAAGCAAGAACACTTGAAAATGATCTGCCCCTCTATAAGGCAACGGAAATCATTCAATCTAGTGATCAAACATTATTTCCTGTCGTTAAAGAACAAAGATTAGTGGGAGTTTTAAGTGATAAGGATATAGTGGCATTTCTAAAAAGTAAAACTAAAATGGAAAACGGGGTGATTCAATAATGGATGCGTTTATCTCTGTTTTCGAAAAAAGACAGGATATATTAGTAGAAACCATTTGGGAACACTTGCAGCTATCATTATTATCATTAATTATTGCCATTGTTATCGCTGTACCATTAGGATTAATACTTACTAGATATCAACGTGTTGCAGAACCAATAATCGGCGTGTCAGCTATTATGCAGACAATTCCCAGTTTGGCGGTATTAGCTCTTCTAATTCCGTTGTTTGGAATCGGGACTACACCGGCAATTATCGCATTAACTTTATATGGTTTACTACCGATTTTGCGGAACACATATACAGGGATAAAGGAAGTTGATCCTGCATTAAAAGAAGCGGCAACAGGAATGGGAATGAACTCATTTAAACGATTGACCAAGGTCGAATTACCGATTGCGATGCCGGTGATTATGGCTGGAGTTCGGACTTCAATGGTGTTGATTGTCGGGACAACAACGATCGCAGCGTTAATTGGTGCTGGGGGATTAGGAGAGTTAATTTTATTAGGGCTCAATCGTGGTGCGGATATTAATTTAATTCTATTAGGAGCGATACCTGCCGCATTACTGGCAATTATTCTGGATTTCATTTTACGTGGCTTTGAACGAATATCGAGACGATCTGGATTTAAGTCATTCATTGCGATGCTAATTATTGCTGTGTTAGTTGTGGCTTCACCATTAATCTTTCATTCAGAAAAAAAGAATGATTTGGTTATCGGAGCAAAGCTAGGGGCAGAACCAGCCATTTTAATCAACATGTATAAGTTGTTAATTGAAGAAAATACGGATTTGAACGTTAAATTGGAACCCGGCTTAGGTAAAACAGCATTTGTGTTTGACGCTCTAAAAGAAGGCAGTATCGATATTTATCCAGAGTTCACAGGTACTACTATTGTTACCCATCTGGAACAGAAAGCAAATAGTAATGATCCAAACGAAGTCTATGAACAGGCGAAAGAAGGTATGAAAAAACAATATGATATGGCATTACTAGCCCCAATGGAATACAACAATACGTACGCAGTAGCAACAACGAAAGAATTTGCCAAGCAACATGATTTAACATCGATCGGAGATTTAAATAAAGTGGAAGAAACTAGTACTGCAGGCTTTACACTAGAGTTTAATGACCGGTATGATGGGTATGTAGGCATGCAGGAAATATACAACTTAGATATTGCCAATGTAAAAACAATGGAACCGGGAATTCGTCAACAGGCATTGTCTAATGGTGAAGTTGATATTATTGATGCCTATGCAACAGATAGCTATATGATAGAATTGGGTCTCGTAACATTGGATGATCCTAAAAATTTATTTCCACCATACCAGGGCGCACCACTTTTGCGTGAAGAAACGTTAGTAAAATATCCGGAGCTTGAGGAAATACTGAATAAACTTGGTGGCAAAATAACAGATGATCAAATGCGGAAAATGAATTATCGTGTAGACTATAAAGACGTTTCACCGGAGAAGGTAGCAAGACAATTTTTAACTGAACATAATTTGCTTGAAAAATAGGAGGAAAAAGACATGGTTATGGAAAATCCTACAAATGAAACAATAAAAGACGTGTTGCAAGATACAAAGGCAATTGCTGTTGTTGGTTTGTCTGATAATCCAGAACGCACATCCTATCAAATTTCAAAACGGATGCAGGAAAACGGCTATCAGATTATCCCTGTTAACCCTAAGGTTGATGAGGTTTTAGGTGAAAAAGCGTATCCGTCATTAACGAATATTGATAAGAAAATTGATATTATAAATGTTTTTCGTAGGTCAGAATTTTTGCCTGAGATAGCGAAGGAGGCTGCTCTGACAGAAACTAAAGTATTCTGGGCCCAGCAAGGAGTAGCAAACCAAGAGGCGTATGATTATTTGCAGGAACGTGATTTTACTGTAATCATGGACCTGTGTATAAAGGTTGCACACTCTGTATTAATTGGGAATAAACAGTAAAAAGGGTGACTCTTATCGGTCATCCTTTTTATTGCTGTTATAACCGTATTTCATAAGATAGCTATACAAGCAGAATTTACTTGTAGTATACTAATAAACATGTCCATTTGATAAATATAATTTACAATAACAAACATTTGTTCTAATATAGTAATAAAGCATATGCGTGTGTGAAGGGAGTAGAGAACGGATTGGATAAACAGTCGCTACAATATTCTGATGATTCGATTCAAATATTAGAGGGTCTTGATGCAGTTAGAAAGAGGCCTGGAATGTATATCGGGAGTACGGATTCTCGTGGGCTCCATCATTTAGTTTTTGAAATAGTCGATAATGCTGTTGATGAAGCTTTAGCCGGATACGGTGATTTAATTAAGGTCACGATACATAAAGACAATAGTATTTCCGTAGAAGACAGTGGACGTGGAATACCAACCGGGATGCATAGTACCGGTAGACCAACAATTGAAGTAATTTTTACGATCTTACATGCCGGTGGTAAATTTGGTCAAGGTGGCTACAAAACAAGCGGGGGATTGCACGGTGTAGGCGCTTCGGTTGTAAATGCATTGTCAGAATGGTTGGAGGTGACCAGTTTTCGTGATGGATATACCTATTATAAACTTTTTGAAAATGGCGGTAAGCCGGTTGGAACCTTGGAAAAAGGAGAAGCAACAAGGAAGAAAGGTTCGATTATCCACTTCAAGCCAGACAACTCTATTTTTTCAACCACTATATTTAACTTCGAAACATTATCTGAACGATTACGTGAAGCAGCATTTCTTTTAAAAGGGCTAAAAATTGAATTAATAGATGAACGGGAAAAACGAAAAGAGGTTTATCAGTACCCTGATGGATTGGAATCATTTGTTAAATTTTTAAACGAAGAAAAAGATACATTACACCCGGTTGTATCATTTGAAGGAGAACAACAGGAAATTGAAGTAGACTTTGCTTTTCAATTTAATGATGGGTATGCCGAGAGTATGTTGTCTTTCGTCAATCATGTTCGGACAAAAGATGGTGGAACGCATGAATCAGGTGCTAGGACAGCGATTACCCGAATTTTTAATGATTATGCAAGAAAGACAGCTTTATTAAAAGAAAAGGATAAAAATTTGGAAGGTACTGATATTCGAGAAGGATTCACTTCGATTGTGTCTGTTAGGATCCCGGAAGAAAAGCTGCAATTTGAAGGGCAGACAAAAGGAAAACTGGGAACATCTGAAGCAAGGTCAGCGGTTGATGCGGTCGTTTCCGAGAAGCTCTCCTACTTTTTAGAAGAAAATCCTGACGTTGCTGGCTTATTAATTCGAAAAGCGATTAAGGCTAAGGAAGCTCGAGTAGCCGCAAGAAAAGCACGGGAAGATGCCAGAACAGGCAAAAAGAAGAAACGAAAAGATACATTGCTAAGTGGGAAATTAACTCCCGCACAATCCAAAAACCCACAAAAAAATGAACTCTACTTAGTTGAGGGGGATTCTGCTGGTGGTTCGGCAAAACAAGGACGAGATCGTAAATTCCAGGCGGTACTTCCGTTAAGGGGTAAAGTGATCAATACGGAAAAAGCCAAGCTCCAGGATGTATTTAAAAATGAAGAAATTTCAACGATCATTCACACTATTGGTGCAGGTGTTGGTGGCGATTTTGATTTGGACGATGTACAATATGATAAAATCATTATCATGACTGATGCTGATACCGATGGAGCACATATTCAAGTATTGTTGTTAACATTTTTCTATCGTTATATGCGAACATTGGTTGAAGCTGGAAAAATTTACATTGCTTTACCACCTTTATATAAAGTTTCTAAAGGCAAAGGCAAAAACGAAAAAATTGTTTATGCGTGGGAAGACAATGAATTACAGGATATTTTAAAGGAATTTAAAAACGGTTATACAATACAACGATACAAAGGTCTCGGAGAAATGAATGCAGATCAATTATGGGAAACGACAATGAATCCGCAAACTCGAACTTTAATTCGTGTGACCATCGATGATCTTGCACGGGCTGAACGAAGAATTACAACATTAATGGGTGACAAGGTTGAACCGAGAAGAAAATGGATTGAAGGCAATGTCCAATTTGGAATGGACGATGCTGAAAATATATTAGAAAACGACAAAATTCATATAGATTAAATGTTAACAATAAGGGGGGGTTGGTTTGTCACAACCAGAGAAGTATTTGGACCTTCCACTTGAAGAAGTTATTGGAGATCGATTTGGAAGGTATAGTAAATATATCATTCAGGATAGAGCGTTGCCAGATGCGAGGGATGGGTTAAAACCAGTACAACGAAGAATTCTGTATGCTATGTATGAGGAAAAAAATACACACGATAAAAATTTTCGTAAATCGGCTAAAACAGTTGGTACCGTAATTGGGAACTACCACCCGCATGGAGATTCATCGGTATATGAGGCAATGGTACGATTAAGTCAAGAATGGAAAGTACGTAATGTGTTAGTGGAAATGCATGGTAACAACGGTAGTATTGATGGGGACCCTTCAGCTGCCATGCGGTATACTGAAGCACGACTGTCCAGCATTGCATCAGAGTTGCTTCGTGATATCGATAAAGAAACAGTTGATTTCATTCCCAATTTTGATGACACGATACAGGAACCTGTTGTTCTTCCTGCTAAATTTCCTAATTTGCTTGTTAATGGATCAACAGGTATTTCATCTGGGTATGCAACAGATATTCCACCACATAACTTAGCGGAAGTAATTGATGCTGTAATTAAAAAAATTGATAAACCTTCCATTACAGTTAATGAGTTAATGGATGTTATTAAAGGACCTGATTTTCCAACTGGTGGGATTATTCAAGGCGTTGACGGGATCAAGAAAGCCTATGAGACAGGAAAAGGTAAAATAGTTGTTCGAGGAAAGGCGGCAGTTGAATCGATTCGAGGAAATCGCGAGCAAATCGTTATTGACGAAATTCCGTATGAAGTCAACAAAGCAAATATGGTTAAAAAAATCGATGAACTGCGGATTGATCGGAAAGTAGAAGGGATTGCTGAAGTCCGAGACGAAACGGACCGTACAGGATTGAGAATTGTCATTGAGTTGAAGAAAGATGCAAAAAGCGAGGGTGTTTTGAAGTACTTATATAAGAATACCGACCTACAGGTTACGTACCACTTTAATATGGTAGCAATTCAAGATAAGACACCTAAATTGCTTTCTTTACCGCAAATACTTGATGCCTATATTGCACATCAAAAAGAAGTTGTGACAAGACAAACAACTTTTGAATTAAAAAAAGCAAATGAACGATCACATATTGTTGAGGGATTAATTAAGGCTATTTCTATTTTAGACGAATTGATTGCTACAATTCGGGCATCAAAAAACAAGGGCGATGCTAAAAAGCGGATTATTGCTGCCTATGGTTTTTCTGAAGCGCAGGCTGAGGCAATTGTTATGTTGCAATTATATCGGCTAACTAATACGGATATTACTTCACTTGAAAAAGAAGCAGGTGAATTACGAAAAAAAATCACTACTCTAGAAGCTATTCTGTCAAGTGATAAAAAGTTACTGCAAACAATTAAAGCAGATTTAAAACAATTGAAAAAAACTTATGCAGATCAGCGAAGAACTACGATTGAAAACGAGATTGAAGAGTTGAAAATTAATATCGAGGTAATGGTTGCTAGTGAAGATGTACTCGTTTCGGTTACAAAAGATGGATATATTAAAAGAACAAGTTTACGTTCGTACGCTGCTTCGAACGGTAAAGATTTGGCAATTAAAGACGAGGATCACCTGGTAGGTTTAATTGAATTGAATACAACAGATAAAATTTTATTATTTACGAACAAAGGAAAATATATCTTTATTCCAATTCATGAACTACCAGACATTCGCTGGAAGGATATTGGTCAACATATTTCTAATATTGTTACCCTTGATAAAGACGAGCGGATTATTCAATGTATTCCAATTCGAACCTTTTCAGATGATAATTACCTCGTATTTTTCACAAAAAATGGCATGGTAAAACGTAGTGAAATAAAATTATATGAAGCACAGCGATATTCCAAAGCACTTGTTGCAATAAATCTAAAAAATGATGATGAGTTGGTAAATGTTTTTCAAACAAACGGTCATTGTGATATATTCGTTACTTCCAATAAAGGGTATGGATTATGGTATCATGAATCTGATGTATCCCCTGTTGGTCAACGAGCAGCGGGCGTTAAAGCAATACAACTTAAAAAAGACGAGTTTGTTATAAGTGGGCAAGTTTTTGATGACCTAGCTGAGCCATCAATCGCCTTAGTAACACATCGTGGTGCATGTAAACGGATGAAATTAAGTGAATTCGAGAAATCCAGTCGTGCAAAACGTGGCTTGGTCATGCTTCGTGAACTAAAAAACAAGGCTCATCGTGTGCGAGGATCCTTTATTATTAATGAGAATGATACAATCTGTTTCAAAACAAGTAAAGGGGAAACACATGATTTATTCCCGTTGGAGCTATCAACTAGTGACCGATATAGTAATGGATCCTTTGTCATTGATACAGATAATCAAGGTGAAGTTGTTGAAGTATGGAAAGATGCTGTTTATAAGAAGCCTTTTAACGAAACCGATGAATAATTTAATATGCTTGTCAGGTGTTGGCCTGACAGGCACTATTAATGCCTTGAGACAAATTCCAATATGAAGGTCAATACATTTTATTTTAAAATACTTTTATGAAAACGCTTTATTAATGTATTAAAATATGATACTATTAAACTGAATTTTCTAAGAAGGGGGTTCTATGACAGATTTAAGGAGCAGGATCATTCAGGCGGCATTACTCTTGTTTGAAAGGCATGGATTTCATGGGGTAACCGTGAATCAAATTGTAGAAGATGTTGGTACATCTAAAGGTGGTTTTTATCATCACTTTACATCTAAAGATGAATTATTGTTTGTTATCCATGACACGTTTATTACATATGTATTGGAGAAAGCAGAGTTTGCCAATAAAACATATGCTTCACCAACAGAAAAGTTACAAGCAATTGTAAAAGAATTTGTCAAAGTATTTGATCTGTATAAACCACATATTGCTGTCTTTTATCAGGAAACGATATATTTGAAACCGCGTTATGAAACATTGGTTAAGCAAAAACGTGATCAGTTTAAGCAAATTGTGTTAGAAGCCCTTCATGAAGGAAAAGCATGTGGCGAGTTTCGTCAAGACCTTTCAGTCGAAATTACCGGAATGGCAATTTTGGGAATGGTAAATTGGACTTACAAATGGTACCGGCAAACCGGAACAAAGACAATTGATGAAATCGGTGATATTTTTGTGGATCTAATCTTGCACTCGGTATTGAATGAAAATGGTCTAACAAATAATTCCGATAAAAACATGCTTATTTAAAGGTTTTTCATTTATTGTGAAAGTAATTACTTTCATTTTTTTACTAGATAAACAGACCAACCAGTCGGTCTAATCATCGCCAACTTAGGAGGTTTAACATGAATTTTGAATTATCAAAGGAACAATTAATGATTAAAAAAATGGTTCGAGATTTTGCAGATAATGTTATTAAACCACGAGCAATAGAAATTGATAAAGAGGCAAAATTCCCGGAAGATATTTTCGAGCAAATGGGAGAACTGGGCTTGTTAGGTATTCCATTCCCTGAGGAATATGGTGGCTCCGGTGGGGATACAATATCTTACGCGTTAGCTGTCGAAGAAGTAGCAAGGGTATGTGGGAGTACGGGTTTAAGCTATGCAGCTGCCGTTTCCCTGGGTGCTAGTCCAATCTATTATTTTGGAACAGAAGAACAAAAAGAGGAATTTTTAAAGCCTCTTGCACAAGGAAAAGCATTAGGTTCTTTTGGTTTAACTGAACCAAATGCCGGGTCAGATGCTGGTGGGACAAAAACAACCGCTGTTGAAGATGGTGATGATTATCTCATTAACGGTGAGAAATGTTTTATTACGAATGCTAACTACGCCAAAACAATCATTGTTACTGCGGTTACTGGCAAAGATGACCGTGGCAAAAATGTAATTAGTGCAATTATCGTTCCAGCTGACGCAGAAGGGGTAACGACTAACAACAATTATGATAAGATGGGCGTTCGTGGCTCAGATACAGCAGAAATTGTTTTGGATAATGTACGTGTACCTAAAGCGAATTTATTAGGAGATCCTGAAAAAGGCTTCAAACAATTTTTACATACACTTGATGGGGGACGAATCTCCATTGGTGCCCTTGGTTTAGGAATTGCTCAAGCGTCACTTGAAAAAGCTTTGGAATATGCGAAAGAAAGAAAACAATTTGGTAAAGCCATTTCCAATTTCCAAGCAATTCAATTTAAACTTGCTGATATGGCGATGGAAGTTGAATTGGCACGGAACATGGTACACAAAGCTGCATGGTTAAAGGACCAAGGGAAGCCGTTTACAAAAGAAGCTGCTTACGCAAAACTTTATGCGACTGAGACAGCATTTCGTTCGGCAAATCAAGCAATACAAATACTTGGTGGCTATGGTTATATGCGCGAATATGAGGTGGAACGCTACTTACGTGATGCCAAACTACTAGAAATTGGTGAAGGTACTTCTGAGATTCAACGACTTGTAATTGCAAGACAATTAGGATGCTAAACTACGAATGAGGGGAGAAGATTCATGTCTTTATTACATGTAACTGTTGGGGAGTTATTGGAAGAACAGGTGAGTTTGTATCCAAATCAGGAAGCGGTTGTCTATCCAGAATTAAATCTTAGAAAAACGTACAAAGAGTTCGATGAAATGGTCAATCAAGCTGCCAAAGGGCTTATGTCTCTAGGTATTCAAAAGGGAGAAAATGTAGCTATTTGGTCTGACAACAAACCAGAATGGCTCACATCCCAGTTTGCTTCAGGTAAAATGGGGGCAGTTCTAGTTACTGTAAATACAAACTACCAAGCCAAAGAGCTTGAATATCTATTAAAACAGTCCGAGACAACGACATTAATTTTAGCAGAATCATATAAAGGCACGTCCTATATCGATATTTTAAAAACGGTCTGTCCCGAATTTGAACATGCTGAAAAAGGGAATTTGCAATCAGAAAAACTTCCATCATTAAAGAACATTATTGTTATTAGTGATGAGAATTACTCAAACGCATACACATGGGAAGAAATGATCGAAAAGGGTAAAAATGTGTCAGAGGCTGCGTTAGTAGAACGGAAGAATACGTTACACGAAAACGACGTCATTAATATGCAATATACTTCAGGTACAACCGGGTTTCCTAAGGGTGTGATGCTAACCCATCATAATATCGTTAATAATGGAAACCAGATTGCTGATTGTATGAAACTAACAAATCAGGATCGACTATGTATTCCTGTTCCATTCTTTCATTGCTTTGGTTGTGTATTGGGTGTACTGGCGGCTGTTTCAAAAGGGACAACAATGGTTATTTTAGAGCAATTCGAGGCGGAAAAAGTGATGAAGGCTGTCTCAGATGAAAAATGTACCGGTTTACATGGCGTTCCAACGATGTTTATTGCTGAATTAAATCACCCTAATTTTTCTAAGTATGATTTTTCTCATTTGCGGACAGGGATCATGGCTGGTTCCACTTGTCCAATTGAAGTGATGAATGATGTCATGAATAAAATGGGGGCAACTGAAATTACAATTGCTTATGGGCAAACTGAATCATCGCCGGTTATAACGCAAACCAAAACGGATGATCCAGTTGAATTAAAAGCACGAACCGTTGGTAGAGCACACCCAAATGTCGAGGTAAAGATCACCGTACCAGGAACAAATGAGGAGCAAACTCAGGGTATACCAGGTGAATTGTGTACGAGGGGTTACCACGTCATGAAGGGTTACTACAATAACGAAGAAGCAACAAATGCCGCAATTGATAGTGAAGGTTGGCTCCATACAGGGGATCTTGCGGTAATGGATGAAAACGGTTATTTAGAAATTACTGGACGCATGAAAGATATGATTATCCGTGGTGGTGAGAACATTTATCCGCGGGAAATTGAAGAATTCCTTTATCAACATCCTGATATATTGGATGTACAAATTGTTGGGATCCCTGACGCCAAATACGGCGAAGAAATAATGGCCTGGATTATTTTAAAAGATGGTGTTCTTCTATCCGAAAAGGATGTTCGTTCATTCTGTGAGGGTAACATATCACGACACAAAATTCCTAAATATATTCAATTCGTTGATGAATATCCGATGACTGCAAGCGGAAAAATCCAGAAATATAAACTGAAAAAGCTTGCAATCCAACAACTTGAAAAATAAGGAGTGATGTTTATGATTAAAAAGATACTTATCGCAAATCGTGGTGAAATTGCTGCACGTGTTATTCGTACGTGTAAACGATTGAATATCCTAACTGTTGCTGTATTTTCGGAGGCAGATCAAAAGGCGCCATTCGTTTCACTTGCTGATGAAAGTTATCTGCTTGGTCCACCACGTGTGAATGAAAGTTATTTGAACGTTGACAAAATATTAGCGATTGCAAAGGAAACAAATGCCGATGCAATCCACCCAGGTTATGGCTTTCTAAGTGAAAATGCATCGTTTGCAACAAGATGTCAGGATGCTGGATTAACATTCATTGGCCCTTCAGGCAATATTATGGAAAAAATGGGTAGCAAAATCGAGGCACGTGATACGATGCAAAAAGCAGGTGTTCCAGTAGTTCCAGGAACAGATGGTGCTGCTGCATCTGTTGACGATGCATTAGAAATTGCTAATAAAATTGGATATCCAATCATGTTGAAAGCATCTGCTGGCGGTGGTGGAATTGGCATGCAGGTTGTGGAATCGGATGATGAATTAACCAAGGCATTTGCTAGTAATTCCAAACGAGCCGAAAACTTCTTTGGTGATGGTGCCATGTTTATGGAGAAAAAACTGGACGATGCCCACCATATTGAAATTCAAATATTGGCCGATCAGCACGGTAATGCTGTCCATTTATTTGAACGAGAATGCTCCGTCCAGCGAAGAAATCAAAAGGTTGTTGAAGAAGCTCCTTCACCATTTATTTCAGAAAGAACTCGTGAGAAAATGGGGGAGACCGCTGTTAAGGCAGCAAAAGCAATTGGTTATACAAACGCAGGTACAATTGAATTTCTTGTAGATGCTAAAGAAAACTTTTACTTTCTGGAAATGAATACGAGAATTCAGGTTGAACATGCCATTACAGAAGAAATTACTGGACTTGATATTGTTGAAGAGCAAATCAAGATCGCGAATGGTGAGACATTAACCATAGATCAAGCAGCATTAAAAATTGACGGTCATGCAATTGAGGTTCGTATTTATGCAGAAGATCCGGTAACATTTTTTCCTTCACCAGGACATATTGGGACAATGCAGATTCCATCGGGGGAAAACATTAGAAACGAACTTGCTGTAACCGACAATTACGATGTGACACCTTTTTATGATCCGATGATCGGTAAACTTATTGTTACTGGTGAAACGAGAAGTGATGCGATTGAAACAATGAAAGCAGCATTAACACATTATAAAATTGAGGGAATTAAAACAAATATTTCCATGCTTGAAACCATTATCGATCATGAACAATTTAAAGCAGGTATCACAACGACAGCATTTGTACAAGAACATTATTTACCAATGACGAAAACAAACTAGGAGGAATAAAAAATGCAAGAAGTTAAAGCATCAATGGCAGGTAGCGTATGGAAGATAACAGTAAGTGAAGGTGAAAATGTGGAGGAAGGGCAAGATGTTGTTATTTTGGAATCGATGAAAATGGAGATCCCAATTGCAGCAGAACAAAACGGAACTGTTAAGGAATTAAAGGTTGCAGAAGGCGATTTCGTTAATGAAGGGGACGTTATTGCCGTTATTGAATAACGTATTAGTCAAATTACCTACTATTTCGTGGCCTCGGTTTGGACGGGGCCCTCTAAAGATTGGAAAATCATGTAAGGGGTGAAGTAATTGACCAATCTAGTAAATTATGAAAAGACAAGCGATAATATTGCTATTCTAACGTTAAATCGGCCAGAAGCAGCCAATGCGATGTCAAGAACATTACTAGATGACTTGAATGAATGCGTTCATAAAATCAAACAAGATAAATCCATTCGGTGTACGATTATTACTGCTTCAGGTGAAAAAGTATTTTGTGCGGGTGCTGATTTAAAAGAACGTAAAGGTATGAATGATGAGCAAACAATCGACGCTGTCCGTTATATTGGGGAAACAGTAACAAATATCGAAAACTTACCGATACCAGTAATTGCCGCACTAAACGGATCAGCATTTGGTGGTGGATTGGAACTTGTCTTAGCATGTGATATAAGAATTGCAGCAGAACATGCTAAAATGGGGTTAACTGAAACATCATTAGCAATCATCCCGGGTGCTGGCGGGACACAACGATTAACGAGACTGATAGGTTTGGGTCAAGCGAAACGGTTAATTTTCACAGCGAAGCCAATTCCCGCTTCGGAGGCGATGGAAATAGGGCTGGTTGAGCAAGTTAGTCAATCAGATACGTTACTAGAAAATGCAATGGAGATGGCAAAGCGTATTTCTCAGAATGGACCGGTCGCTTTACGTCAGGCCAAAACAGCCATAAATCAAGGCTTTCAAACTGATAGTACGACTGGTTTAACCATTGAACACCTATGCTATAAAGAAACCATTCCAACAAAGGACCGAACGGAAGGGCTAATTGCGTTTAAGGAGAAAAGAAAACCGATATACGAAGGAAAATAATCACAGGAGGTCAACCTATGTCATACGTAGAGGACTTGCAGCAACGAATAGAAAATATTGAACAAGGCGGAAAAGAAAAATACCATGAAAAAAATGCAGAAAAAGGAAAATTATTCGTTCGTAAACGACTAGAATTATTGTTTGATGAAGGTATCGACATAGAAGATGCATTTTTTGCAAACTGTATGGATGATTCTTTGCCATCAGATGGCGTTGTCACCGGAATTGGTAAAATTAATGGACAAGCTGTTTGTGTAATGGCGAATGATTCAACAGTTAAAGCTGGTTCATGGGGGAAGAGAACGGTTGAAAAAATCGTTCGTATCCAGGAGACAGCGGAAAAGCTTGAATTACCAATGTTATACTTAGTTGACTCAGCAGGCGCACGAATTACCGACCAAGTTGAAATGTTTCCTGGGCGTAGAGGAGCAGGTCGGATTTTTCATAATCAAATTAAATTATCAGGAAGAGTACCACAAGTTTGTTTATTGTTTGGCCCATCTGCAGCTGGAGGCGCATATATTCCAGCATTTTGCGATATCGTGATCATGGTCGAAGGTAATGCATCCATGTATTTAGGATCACCGCGAATGGCTGAAAAAGTAATTGGTGAAAAGGTCTCACTCGAAGAAATGGGTGGTGCACAAATGCATTGCTCTGTTTCCGGCTGTGGTGATGTTTTAGTGAAGACGGAAGAAGAAGCCATTGATTACACACGTAACTATTTAACCTACTTTCCAGCAAATTTCAAAGAAAAACCAAAAGCAATGGAAGCAAAAGATGTGAAAGAGTTTGAGAAAACAATTACAGATTTAATTCCAGAAAATCAAAATGCACCATTTAATATGTATGATTTTATCGATCGAATAATTGATGAAGCTAGCTTTTGTGAAATAAAGAAAAAGTTTGCTCCGGAATTAATTACCGGACTAGCGAGAATCAACGGAAAATCGGTTGGAATTATTGCGAATCAGCCACGTGTTAAAGGTGGGGTGCTTTTCCCTGATTCAGCGGATAAGGCAGCAAAATTCATTCAATTATGTGACGCATTCAATATTTCATTATTGTTCTTAATGGACATTCCTGGCTTTATGATCGGAACAAAGGTAGAACGTGCTGGCATTATTCGTCACGGGGCAAAAATGCTTGCCTCCATGAGTGAAGCAACTGTTCCGAAAATTTCTGTTGTCGTTCGTAAAGCTTATGGTGCAGGACTATATGCAATGGCAGGTCCTGCGTTTGAACCTGATTGCTGTTTAGCATTACCAACTGCACAAATTGCTGTAATGGGACCAGAAGCTGCCGTTAATGCGGTCTATGCAAATAAAATTGCCGAATTACCAGAAGAAGAGCGTCCGGCATTTATTAAGGAAAAACAAGATGAATATAAGGATAATATTGATATTTATCGCTTGGCATCAGAATTAGTTGTTGATGCGATTATTGAACCTGATAAGCTACGCACAGAGCTAGCTTCCCGTTTTGCGATGTATGAGTCAAAAGCTGTGACATTTACAGAAAGAAAACATGGTGTATATCCAGTTTAATGTTTGTTTAAGATGAACCGTCATAGGGATGCTTTAGTAATCCATATGACGGTTTTTATGTGGAAATTTCTATTAACAATAATGTTATTATGTAAACTAAAGATTCTATGTAGTATGATAGTCAACCGTTTAATATCCCCTATTTTTTAGTTGTTAAGAATTGTATTTCGCTAAATGGTGAAATATACTTATTATATAGACCTAATATGGGGTGATAAAATGAAGGTTAACGAATTTATGATTACCGATGTGGTCACAATCACAAAGGATAAGACAATTAAACAGTTATTGGAAATACTTGTAAAAAATAAGATCGGTGGCGTTCCCGTTGTTGATGAACAAAATAAATTGCTAGGAATGATTAGTGATGGGGACGTAATTCGTTACTTACAACCTAAGGCTAGAACGATTTATGATATGTTTTCACTTGTCCTTGTCAGTGAGAGAGAAGACTTGAGTTATAAGTTGGGGTATGCTGTCGATCATGAGGTTGAAAAAATGATGCGACATAAAGAAACGCATACTGTTCACCCTGATGATGAGCTAGATGTAGCATTATCCATTTTGTCTAAGTACAGATTCAAAAAAATCCCCGTTGTAGATAATAATAATAAAGTTGTAGGAGTCATAAGTCGTGGTGATGTAATTCGATACATTTCTACAAAGTTAATTTAACTATAGATTAAAGAGGATGGTTAAAAGGAATTCTGTCATTAAAGTAAGACGTTCTCTTTTGAGGTGCAAACGGGAAAAAGTCATAACTAATCGCATAGAAATTGATAATAAAAAATAGCAGAAAAATTCACTTCTGCTATTTTTTATTGCTAATTAGGATTGTAATACTTGGGAAGTTGACGGTAATTTATTACACTATCGATTAAGTTAAGTATTCGGATTCCAAAATAGTTAGACAAGATAAGGCTCGGTTCTAAGGAGTCTTGTCTTAGTTAAATTATCAAATTATATCACCTTGACTAAAAATTCTGTAAGTGATAAATTTAACTTATTCTGTCTTATGGGTAATAAGACCCTTATAAACTAAAGAAACAGGGGTACATACATATGAGAATTTTATTATCTATTTTAGGGACTATTTTGCTAATTCTTGTACTTGTTGCTTTTCCACTGTCAATAGATATTTATGGTAGGGATTTGATTAATTACTCTGCTATGTTTGGCTCTATTAAGGAATACATAACAGGGTTTGCAACAGGAGAATCATTGCACATTATGGAGGGGAAAGATCGGAATCCCTTTTTTCCGGAAATTATTCCTAGCTACTTTTTAACCTCGTTTTCCTATTTGTTTGCTTCTATTATTCTAGCAATAATTTTTGGATTGCTTATTGCTTCTTGGCACAGCAGGTCAAAAAAAGAGTGGATGAAAGATATTGTCGGATTTTTTGGAATGGTGCCAGACTTCATTATGGTGCTATTTTTACAGATTGGAACGGTTTTCTTTTATCAAACGACCGGTCATCGACTTGCCCGTATTGCAACTCGTGGGATTGACGAACATGCTATATTGTTACCGATGATAACGTTAACAATTGTCCCGACAATTTATTTAATACGATCATTATCCGAACGGACCTATGATGTATTGACAGAGGATTACATATTGACAGCAAAAGCAAAGGGCTTACGGAAAATATACATATTTATTCAGCATGTCGTTAGAAATGTTCTTCCATATTTAAAAGCAGATTTACATAAAGTAATCGCGATTTTAATGAGTAATCTATTTATCGTTGAATACTTGTTTAATATTAGTGGTTTGGCTGGGCTGCTATTTAATTCAGGTACTTACCAATATAATTTAACGGCTAATACGCTACTTACATTAGTTGTTTTATATATTACCTTATATTGGTGCATTCGTTTATTTATTTTCCTATTAGAAAGGACCTTTGCTTATGATTAATTGGCGATTATGGTTGGGAATAATATTGACCGTATTTTTAGTGTTTATTGCGATTTTTGGACCAGCACTCGCACCCTATGATGAAGATTTTATGGAGCCTTCTGGATATTACTATAATGATAATGATGATTTTGGCGTTTATGCAGCACCGTTTCCTCCATCACGTGATCATTTATTAGGAACAGATCAGTATGGGTATGATATTTTAACGCTGCTATTATTTGGTGCCAAATATACGTTAGCTGTTGGGGTGCTTGTCGCATTATTACGAATTGTAATCGGAGCTTTGTTTGGCTTATTAAACGGAATTAGAAATAATCATGAAAAAGTTGGAAGTAGCTTTGGGCTGCTTGGGAGTATACCAGCATTTATTATCATTTACTTTGTCATGATCGGTATTGTTGTTAACTCCTCATTTTCGATGATGGAATTGATTTTAATACAATCTATATTGATGACACTTGTAGGTATCCCGGGTGTTTATGCAGCTGTATTTAGTAAAACAAAAGAGCTGAAGAAAAATTTATATATTTCCGCTTCTAAGGCATTAGGGGCACGGTCTTTTCGTATTGCCCGGAAGCATTTACTGCCACATTTAAAGGGAACATTAATGGTCATGTTTATTAAAGAAATTATCCTTGTTCTATCCTTAATCGGCCAATTGGGTATTTTTAATGTATTCTTGGGTGGAACAATTTATCGCCAAGGAGGGGAAGGTGTGTATTTATCTGTCACCCATGATTGGGCAGGATTGATCGGACAGTGGCGCTCCTTTGTCTATGATTATCACTGGGTACTTTTTTATCCATTGCTTGCTTTTGTTCTCGTTATTTTTTCACTTTATATCCTTTCCAGAGGTTTGGAATTAAGAGATAAACATGGATTAAAGAAATATCCACATATCTAATATTCAGGTAGCATTGCGAAGATAAAGAACGTATAATGAACGTATATGAATTGTTAATAAGAAGGGAATTGTACATCTTGGAATCAATCACTACATTGCCATCACAACAAATCCAAACAAAGCAACTAGCCGCACTTTACGAAGCAATACTAGAAAATGGTGATGAGAAAAGTGCAATCAAATTATTAGAGTTATATGAAAAAACGAAGAAGAAAGAATTCGTTGTCAGTTTTGCTGGCCATTTTTCGGCAGGGAAATCGACCATGATTAACACATTATTGGAAGAAGATATTCTGCCAGAAAGCCCCATACCAACCAGTGCAAACGTTGTAAAGATTAGTTCTGGTGATGGGGTCGCACGTGTTTATTTTCATCATGATGCACCAATTGAGTATAAAGAACCGTATGACATCGAAATGATTAAAGACTATTGCAAGGACAAAGATACGATTAAGAAAATTGAATTGAGTACTTCTCGAAAAATTGTTCCAGCAAACACAGTGATTTTTGATACACCTGGGATTGATGCAGCAGATGATGCCGATCGTTTAATTACGGAAGCATCGATGCACCTTGTTGATATGCTCGTGTACGTTATGGACTATAATCATGTCCAATCTGAAGTTAACCTGCAGTTTTTGCACACACTAAATGAAAAAGGAATTCCATTTTTTGTGGTGATTAATCAAATTGACAAACATGATGAAACGGAATTATCTTTTCAAGCATTTGAAACAAGTGTTAGCCAAACATTTGATCAATGGAACATTATACCTGAAGCAATTTATTATTCATCATTAATCAATGATCAGGCAGCACATAATCAATTTCAAAAACTTAAATCAGATCTTTTTACTTTGATGACAACAAATAAGGATGCCAATCGATCCCTAATCAATTCGGTACAACAGGTAGTAAATGAACATAAGCATTATTTAACGAATGAATACAATCAAAAAATAAGCTCTTTATCCAAGGTTGAGACAGATAAAGCAGAAGTACTAGCACAAAAAAATGAGATCGAACAAAAAATTGCTTCAATGGAGGACACACATCGTCAACTTGAACAAAAATTCCGCCGCGAACTGCAAACAACATTACAAAATGCTTATCTTATGCCCTATGAAATTCGGGAAAAAGCGGAGAAATTTTTACAAAGTCAACAAGACGATTTCAAGGTCGGATTGTTCGGTTCCAAAAAGAAGACGAACGAAGAAAGAGAGAATCGTCTGCAAACATTTTTTAATTCCTTATGTGAGAACATGGAAGCAGTTGTACAATGGAAATTACGTGACAAATTGGCTGATTTACTAAAACAATTTGGGATTACTGATCGAGAGCTTGTAGAATCCGTTCAAGCTCTTTCCATTGATTACACTGGGGAAGATTTGCTTACCCTTGTAAAATCTGGCGCGAAAGTAACAGGAGAGTCGGTTTTAAATTATACGAATGATGTCAGCAACGATATTAAACAAAAATACAAAACGAAAGCACTGCAAATATGGAATATAATTGATCGTAAAGTAACACGGGAAAATAATGCGAATCTATCATCCTATGAAACAGAACGTGAGGAATTAAATGCAATTCTTATGCAGCTGGACACGGTTGAAAATATGGAACAGGCGTTGCTAGATAAACAAACGACTATTGATGAGATCTTACTTCATCCAGATCAAAATGCTGATATTTCCTTAGAAGAGGAACTCCTTGAAAAATATAGCGCTATGGAACAACGCGATTTTAAACGGCCAATTACAACAGATGATAAACCATCAGTTACCGAAAATCCTACAGAGCCATTAGAGCAAAATAAAAAAACACAATCATTACAAGATGTTGAATCAAGTATCGAGCAGACAATTCAAACTATATCATCAGTATCCGGATTTCAAACAATTGTTGACGAATTGAGGACAAAACAGCAACAACTGGCCAATCGCACCCACACGATTGCGCTATTTGGGGCATTTAGTGCCGGAAAATCATCGTTTGCCAATGCACTACTTGGTGAACGTGTTTTACCTGTATCACCTAATCCGACAACAGCTGCGATTAATCGGATTTGCCCAACAACAGAAAAACATGGGCATGGCACTGTCGTTGTCCATATGAAAAGTACCGCAGATTTGTATGATGATTTACGGACGATCACAAAGCATTTTTCGCCTTCAGCTGAAAATTTAACTGAATTGCTTCAATGGATAAAAGAAAATGAGATACATGAAAGTGACGATCTTCAGCAAATGTATCAATCGTATTTACGAGCGATGATTACCGGATATCCGGAAAATAAAGATTTAATTGGGGAACATCTTACGGTAACGATTGCTGACTTCTCTGGGTATGTCAGTGATGAAACGAAAGCATGTTTTGTGGAATCAATTGACCTATATTATGATTGCTCCATCACAAAACAAGGGATTACATTAGTTGATACGCCTGGTGCAGACTCGGTTAATTCTCGCCATACAAATGTTGCGTTTGACTATATTAAATATGCTGATGCTATCTTATATGTTACGTATTATAATCATGCCCTATCACGTGCGGATAAAGACTTTTTAATGCAGTTAGGACGAGTGAAAGATGCGTTCCAGTTAGATAAAATGTTCTTTATTGTCAATGCAGCTGACTTGGCTAAAGATGAGAATGAGCTTAACTTAGTAACCGATTATGTGGAAGATCAACTAATTCAATTAGGTATTCGTTTTCCAAAATTGTTTCCGGTTTCTAGCAAACAGGCATTAAAAGCAAAGCAAAATCATGAGTCGCAAAGTGAGAGAATGATTGATTTTGAACGAGAATTTTATCATTTTATTCATAACGACTTAGCTGCTATGTCAATACAATCAGCATTGCTCGACATCAAACGGGCTTATCAAGCGGTGACCAATTATATTGAATCGGCAAGCTTAAATGAACAGGAAAAGGTACAATATCGAGAAGATCTTTTTTCTAAACGGGAATTGCTAGAACAAGCGGTTAATGACATGAACGCAGGTTTATACCCACAGCAAATCGAACAAAAAATAGAAAAGCAATTATATTATGTAATAGAAAGATTAGGCATTCGTTTTCATGATATGTTTAAAGAATTTTTTAATCCGACTACCATTACCGAAACAGGTAAAAAAGCTATGATTCAATTGCGGAAAAATACGGATGGACTATTGGATTATATAGGGTATGAGCTTGTTCAGGAATTACGGGCTGTTTCATTGAGGGTTGAATCATATATGCAATCTTTAGCTAAGGACGCTTATTTAGAATTCAATGAGAAATCAACACAGATCGACAAAAAATTAATGTTACCTGGGTTAGCTTCTTTTGATTTGACCACCCCTGAGTACCAACAGGCTTTTACAGGGTTGGACCAACAAGTATTCCAAAAGTCGTTAACGCTTTTCAAAGGTACAAAAGCATTTTTTGAGAAAAATGAAAAAGAACGGATGAAAGAGGAAATATATCAAACATTAGTCCCTTTCGCGCAGCAATATATCGATGAAAATAAAGAGAAAATGGTAGAAACTTATCGCAAACAGTGGGATCAAGTTATTAAATCTGTTCAACAAAAGACACGTAAAAATATCGATATGTACATTGATAATTCTCTATCGATGTTAACAGAAACGGTTGATATGGAGTTCTTAACAGTGAAACAGGAAAAACTTGCTGCCATTATTGATAATCACCACATTTAGGAGTGTTGAACATGGCAAGAACACAAAACGTATTATTAGTTGATGGAATGGCCTTGTTATTTAGAGGATTTTATGCAACGGCATTTCGCGGCAATTTCATGAAGACTAGTAAAGGAATACCAACAAATGGGATTTATCAATTTTTGCGGTATTTCCTTGATGCAGTGGATCGTTTTGAACCAACACATGTTATTTGCTGTTGGGATATGGGAAGCAAAACATTTCGTACTGATTTATATGCAGGCTATAAAGCGAATCGAGGCGCGCCGCCTGAGGAACTAATCCCTCAATTTGATTTAATTAAAGAAGTGGTCGAAGCGTTTAATATGCCAAATGTTGGAATGGAAAATTTTGAGGCTGACGATTGCATTGGTACCCTTGCAAGACATTACGCGATCGAAGGAAATGATGTCATAATTCTAACCGGGGACCAGGATATATTGCAACTTGTCGATGATGGCATTCGTGTGGCGATCATGAAAAAAGGACAAGGTAATTATGATGTATTTGATAGCGATAATTTTTATGAAAAACGCGGGATTTCCCCGAAACAAGTGATCGATTTAAAAGGATTGATGGGGGATACTTCTGATAATTATCCTGGTGTAAAAGGAATTGGCGAAAAAACAGCATTAAAGCTTATTAAAGAATATGACTCGATTGATAATATATTAGAACATATAGATCAATTACCGAATGGAATCCGAACAAAAATTAAAACCAATCTGGAGATGCTGCAATTATCGAAGGAATTGGCTGAAATAAAATGTGACGTACCCGTAAGTTGCCCATTGGAAACAGCGGTATGGCAATATGATCAAGCGAAAGTTAATAATAAATTTGCTGAGCTAGAATTTAAACATTTAGCAAAATTAATTGGATAACCAAGAAAGCGGGTAGTTCGCTAACTTAATGGTAACTACTCGCTATTTTTATGAATTAACATTTCCCATGTCTTCTTTAACTTTTTCCACTTTTTCATTGATTTTTTCTTATCCATAACGATTAACGTCTTTCCTATTTTTTCTACTTGTTGATCCATTTTTTTATATTTCTTTCGATCTAACCGGTAATTGAGCAAATGCAAGTAATCGTCAAGATTCTTCACTTCATCCCATGCTTTATCCCAGGAAGATTGGGTTGTATATGTCATACCTTTATGAATGCTTTTTGACACCTCTGTCTCTTTTGGCAGCCCGCAACCTGCAAGGAGAAATACAATTAAAATGAATACAGTACAAGATTTTTTCATCTCGTTTCACTCCTTCGCCACTTATTATTGGATGATTCATGAGAAATTATAAATTGGGTCATACTAAATTTTGAGGTGATAAGATTGGAATTTGCTTTTCTTTACATATGGAATCCAATAGCTGTTTTTCTTGTAGGATATATTTTATTACGTATCATGGGAAAAAAAGCTGTTTCGGAAATGACTAGTTTTGATTTATTAGTTGTTTTGATTTTGGGAACAGTTATTTCGGAACCGATTGTAACGAAAAGGTTGGGAATTGCTTCCTATTTTGCTGTAGCTATTTCGATTGTCTATTTAATTTTTTCTTTTCTAAATCTGAACAATAAATTTAAAAAGGTACTTACAAGTTCACCAACTGTACTAGTTAGAAACGGAGATATCGATGAACAAGGACTTCGTAAAGTAAGAATTCCAGTCGAAGAATTGCTGGGACAACTTCGGAAAAAGGGATATGCGAGTGCTTCTGAACTTGCGTTGGTTGTGCTGGAGGAAACTGGACAACTTAGTGCAATACCAATGTCTGATAAACGTCCACTTCAACCAAGTGATTTAAACATGTCACCAAGTCCAACCTTTATACCAATTCCGATTATTATTGACGGAGAATTAGTTGAACATAATTTGAAGTACATCAAAAAAGATAAAGAATGGCTGGAGAATCAATTGCAATCCTATAACATTACACTTGAGCAGATGCAAAATGTTACATTAGCAACGTTGAATCAAAAAGGGTATCTGGATGTTGATACAACAAACATAAATCATAACGAGGGTTCAAATAATTATAAGCCGGGTAATGACAACTAGGATAGGATTAGCCATTTTTTTCATCGGTAACTGGCTTATATAAAAAATGTTACTGGAGAAATTAATACGGAGGGAGGTGATTTAGACATGACAGTCGGTACAAAAATGCAGCAAACCATTGCAAGTTGCGAAAGTACGCTTGCAAATTTACACAGTTTCTCATTGGAAACACAAGATCAAAATGCAAAACAAATGTTCCAAAATATGGCACAGCAACAACAAACTGTTCTTGACAATCTAAATGCACGTTTGCAATATATGCAATCGGAGGAACCTCAATATAAACAACAATAATGTTAGCAAATAAAAAGATCATCAATAGTTGATGATCTTTTTATTGATACTTAAAGGGCTTGGGCTTACATAAGAAAACCTGTATTTCGAATGATGAAGCCATTCGTAATACAGGTTTGTGGTGCAATTATTTACGATTGTTCCGTCTGTTATTATTGTTATTTCGGTCATTGTTGTTATTAAAATCATTCTCGTCTAGAAATTCATTTTCATTTGCAAATTCAACATTATTAATATCCTGATTGTTGTTGTCATTATTATTGTTACGATTTCTGCGATCGAAATTGTTATTGTTTTTGCCCATGTTTAAGCCCTCCTAATAGTTGGTGCAGACTTGAATTTGTCTACACAACTATTTTGTCCCGTTATAAAGAAATAACCCCTATATTTTTTAGGTTTAGCATTACCAATAAGTACCGTTAAAAAGCATCTAGATCAACCCGTCATTTATTTTATGTTAAAGTAAATATAATGAGGGAAAATAAAAAATATCGGTCAGAAGGTAGAAGGGGATGGATTACATGGTTTTCTCACAAAAAGTCATAACTAAATGGAAAGCTAACTATCCGTTATTAAGTGAAATTATTGATTTACACCCTGTATGTTGGTTAAATCCATTTTTTAAACATGAAGCAGATTTACCATCATTGCCGGTGAAAAGAATGGATATAGAAGAAGCAGCAGATTTATGGAAACGCTTTATTCCGTTTCTTGAAAAAGAATTTCCAGAAACAAAGGAAACAAATGGTATTATTGAATCACCATTAAAGAAGATTCCTGTCATGAAGAACGCACTTAAACGAAACAGTTCTGTCCCTTTAGATGGTGAGCTTTATTTGAAATGTGATAACGAACTTCCGATTGCTGGATCGATAAAAGCAAGAGGGGGGATCTATGAAGTATTGCAGTATGCAGAAAAACTGGCAATACAAGCAGGACTAATCACTACAAATACGAATTATGAAGCTTTTGCCAGTGAACCATTTAAAAAATTTTTTCAGCAATACTTTATCGGTGTTGGTTCAACCGGAAATTTAGGGCTAAGCATTGGCATTATCAGTGCAAAGCTAGGATTTCATGTATCTGTTTATATGTCTGCAGATGCAAAGCAATGGAAAAAGGATTTACTTCGCGCAAATGGGGCAACAGTTCTTGAATTTGCGGGAGATTTCAGTGAGGCAATAAATGAAGGCAGACAAAAAACGCTCGCTGATCCAAAGGGTTATTTTGTTGACGACGAAGATTCGAAGCATTTGTTTTTAGGGTATAGTGTTGCAGCATTACGACTGCAAAAACAATTGAAAGAAAAAAATATCAACGTTGATCGTGATCATCCTCTATTCGTTTATTTACCCTGTGGTGTAGGGGGCTCTCCAGGAGGGGTTACATTCGGACTAAAACAGGTCCTTGGTGACCATGTTCATTGTTTCTTTGTGGAACCAACACATTCTCCGGCAGTATTAATCGGCATCATGACAGGTGAAAAAGAGAAAGTGTGTGTTCAAGATTTTGGAATTGATAATCATACAGAGGCAGATGGATTGGCAGTCGGACGGCCATCTAAGTTTGCAACATCAATAAGCGAACATTTAATTAGCGGGATTTACACGATAGAAGATGATGAATTGTACAAATTGCTTTATATGCTTGCTGGAAGTGAGAATATTTATTTGGAGCCATCTGCAACCGCGGGTCTTCGAGGTCCTGAAGAGGTGGCTCAATCAAATTATATGGAGAAACATAATCTAAATCCTAAACAGGCAACACATATCGCATGGGCGACAGGTGGTGCGCTTGTCCCTGAGGATGATATGAAGCGTTTTTATGAGAAGGGAAAGAAGCTTTTTCAAGGTTAATTTTTACGTATTCATTATTTACGATCAACCAACGAGAGAAAAGGGATGGGGAGACACTTCTCCCATCCCAATTTGATTGTTTTACTCCATTAACTGAATTGATTAAGCCACTTTTGGTCCGTCATTCTTGTCATCATTTTCTTTGACATACTTCTGCTTCATTTCCCAAAATTCAATTTGTGGAAAACCCCAATAAATCCAATAATCATGAACTAGTGTTACTCCGACAAAAATAAGCATATGCCAATCTAGAGATTTCATGGACCTTCCCCCTCTCCCTTATATAAATTATTAAGGAATCAACTTGTCTAAGAACGTTAATGGCTTATGTTTAAATAGGGTGTTTTTAGAATGCTATTTTTAAACGAATCCGATTAATCAAAGTAACTAGCCAAACCCCTTTTCAATCCCTCTTTATTTAACATGAATTGTTTGTGACGGTGACCATTTGCACCTGATGGATGTGGAAAACCAGTAAGCAAACAACCATCCAGCTGATTCTTAGATGCAAAGTGAGATAAAACTTTTGATACTGTTACACCTAATGGAATGATCACAGGATTTTTTAGACGGGATACGTCATTCACAAAACAATCCTGTACATACCTGCAAAGCATATTATTTGAAAGCAAACGGGGGGTGGAGCCGGTATAATTTTTGTTTTTGTAAAAGACAGGGTAGGGGATAAGACCAGTCGTATGAAGAAAATGGTTCTTATCGCCAAACAATTCTGCTGAGGTATCCAACCCTAAATAATTAGGTAAGCCTACTTCATCAAGCATCCAAATCAAATTTTTCCGCATTGGCCCTTCATAGCTTGATGCAAGTTTTGCCTGATGTAGGATTGATTCATTATCAAGCCCAGTGCTTTTGAGTTGTCTTGTTTTTAAATATGCCTTTTGCATTTGGTGTAAACCTGGTGTAATGCCAACAATCAAAATAATAGCATCATCATTAATATATTCAACTGGCGAGTAGTAAATGGACAACTTCTTGTCAGGAGATTGCTCCAGTAAAAATTGTTTTGCGATGATTTCATCTTTTTTTAGCGGTAAGGATAGAGAAAAAATCGCATCTTTAAATAAATGAAATTTTGCGTAGTTAGTTATTCCCATTGTGACCCTCGTTTTTTCCTATTTTGCTTTATTTTACTTTTATCATACTCTAGATTTCAATAATAAAAAGGCGGGTGAAGGACCCGCAGATCATTAGCACGTAAATAACGATTGTAATCTCATGTAACGATAAAGTGTCCGGGCATGACGTCCTTCTGGTGTACGAGGGTTTATCAGCGGTTGTAGACGGTGAAGAAATTCCTGATCACATCTGCATGACGGGCCATACTTCCGGTAACAGATATCATGCGCTTTACAGGCAGCATCAACAGCATTTACTGGTGCACCTGGACCACTGCAACCTGGTCCACACCAGTTGTAACCTGGAAATATACAAAATCGCGGCCCACGCCTTTTGTTTTCCCTTTCCGCAGGCATCATTATCATCTCCTCATATAAATCAATTGATATACCTTTTCTAGTATATGTTAGAGGGAATTCTATGTTTGTTTGTATTCCCTAATACAAACATTTTTCCTAAATAATTTGAATAAGTATAAGGAGGGAAGTTGTCCAATCCATAATTGAAACCCAAAGGAGGAGCCTAATGAGACAATTTTTGATGAAAAATGGACTAGTATTAACTGGTGGTGCCATTCAAGGAGTGGGGATGGGTCTGTTCTTATTTCCTAATTCAATACCATCAGGTGGAGCTGGTGGAATAGCAATTTTGTTAAATTACTGGTTCGGACTTAGTTATGGACTAGCACTTTGGGCAGTTAATTTTTCCATGCTTCTCCTTGGTGTGAATTATTTTGGGAAGCGATTTGTCTTATGGACGATTACAGGGATTACGATGACTTCAGTCTCCGTACAGTTTTTTGAACAATTTGTTGTATTAGATCGGAATCTGATTGTTGACCTTGTACTTGGTTCTATTCTCCTTGGTACGGGGATCGGGATGTTGATGCGCCAGGAGGTCTCCAATGGCGGTGTGGGAGTAGTGGCTCTTATCATTGCTTCTGGAAAGGAGATCCTGCCTGGAAAGCCACTCTTTTACATTAATTGCCTTGTCTTTCTTGTTACGGCAATGATTATTGACTGGAAAATTATTTTGCTTGCTTTTACTAGTCAGTGGATCTCAACAAGGATAGTGGATTATGTTTGTAACCTGACAGTTCATCAAAGCTATACACTTGGATGGAGAAAAAAACCATAACCTCTACATATAGTTGTAACGAAAGACTGTATTTTTGTTATCTTTCCCATCTTTCCCCTTCACATGAAGTAAGGTTAACACAAGCAAGCCGACAAGCAGTGTGAATGCAGCGATTGATAGAAACATCCCAGTCTTTGACCAATCCATTAAACGAGAAAAAATCGGCGGACCAAGTGCAACACCGAGAAAGCGGACAGATCCATATAATGATGTAACAAAGCCACGGCGCTCTTTCCCAACGGCACCGGTAATGATACTATTCACACATGGGAGAACGAGCCCAGCGCCAACACTACTGATTGCAAGTACAGCTAAAAACGGAATTAGTTTTTCCAGAAATACAAGTGATCCATAGGAAATAGTCATAAGGCAAAAACCGATTACAGAGAGTTTTTTCATCCGTTCCAAGTTCTTCCCGATTTTACTCCCGGTGATATATGATGTTGTTACCATAACAAGTAATGGGATTGCTAATATAAGCCCCTTCATGAATCCGTCAATCTTATATGTCTTCTCCAGAATGTCGGATAAATAAAAAAGGATCCCAAAAAGGGTAAATAAACAAGTTCCTCCCGCAAGATACGTAGTAAAAATCCATCTTCCTTCATGTTTAAATACACTTAATAATCCTCGAACATACTTAGGAAAGGGTGGAGGCGTCTGCCGGTTGCTTTTTTCTTTAACAAAAATAAATACGAGTAAAGCTGAAATTAAACTGAGAACCGGAAATACAAAAAAGACAGAAAACCATGTGATCAAGGCAAAAAGCGACCCGAGAACAGGTGACAGAACCTTTCCCAATCCATTAGATGATTCAAAAATCCCCAGTACACGACTTTGTTCACTTCCTTTAAATAAATCGCCAGTTAAGGCCATAGCGATTGGTGCTGTCCCCGCTGCACCAATTCCTTGTATCGTTCTACCAATTAAAACCCACATGTACGAATGCGAAAAAAAAGCAGCACCAGCACCTGCAAGTAATCCGCCAAGTCCGAATAGTATTAACGACGGAACAATAATAATTTTTCGTGAAAATCTGTCAGAAAGATAACCAATTATCGGAATTAATATAGCGGCTGCAATTGAAAAAACGGTAATCGTTAAGCTAACCTGCATTTGTGTTAGTTCTAAGGAAGATTTCATTTCCGGAAGCATCGGTATTAACATCGAATTTCCTAACGTCATAATTAGTGGGATGGATCCGATAGCGATGATGGTCATACCCTTATTTTTGGTTTTCACTTTCCTCTCCAACTCCTTGCATAGATTGTCGTTTATTTTACATTAATTGGTGGAGAAACGATCCAGCCTTTTTCTTTCATTATCTTCATGAGTTTCACCTCATACTCTTCCTTTTGTGTATGAAATTCCCCAAACATTGTCCTGATGTCTTCCCGGATAGATATTCCCATGATATAACTACAAAATATTTTCCCGGTCATTAACTCTTTTTGTACAAGGCTTGCAATTTCCGAATCATTAAACCTTGCACCGGCTGGGATATCCTGCACTTCTACGTTGGGGCGATCTGGTGGAGCGGGCGGCAGGCGAATACCAGTTTCCTTTAATATAGCTTCAACCTGTTGCTCTTCCTGGGTAAACCCGCTTTCTAGGAGTTCTTCTAAGTAAACTTTTAAATCGTTATCACCTGTATGATTGATCAAAACCTGCATGGTAACAAGTACTGCCTTTGAGCTGTGTAAGTATGACCAAAGATGAAACACTTCTCCGGAATGAAGCGGCTCCTCTTGAGGTTTACTGTTTAACATACCCATTGCATAACCCCCTCTATTTTTTATGGCATTGCATTGTCCATACATGTCAAACGCCATTGCTCATTTAGTTTTCCTAAAATGGGATAAATTATCCGAACTTGATTTTAACCGGGACAGGAACCTACGCGCTATTTATACATAGGCTAAAAACAGATGTAAATTCATTGATAAAGGGATGAGGTTTAGGGAATATGAGAAAATGGACTTCACTACTAATCATTTGCTTTTTATGTATTGTAGCGACAGGTTGTAACGTAAGTGATGATGCATCTGCTGATTCCGAACAAGATCGAGTTATTCGTATTGGCTACCAAAAAAATGGTCCTCTAGTTATTTTAAAGTCATTAGGAACCCTTGATGAACGGTTGGATTCACTTGGCTATACAGTGGAATGGAAAGAATTCCAGGCCGGACCAGCATTAGTCGAGGCATTAAATGCAGGAAGTATTGATTTTGGGAGAACAGGGAATTCACCTGTCATTTTTGCCCAGGCTGCAAATACGCCATTCCAGATTGTTGCCGCCGGAAAATCGAAATTTAGGGGCAGTGGTATCCTTGTTCCAGCCGATTCGGATATAAGCAAAATTGCTGACCTAAAAAATAAAACAGTAAGCTTTGCAAAAGGATCAAGTTCCCATTATTTAATTGTAAAAGCCTTGGAAAAATCCGGTCTAGAGTACTCTGACATAACACCTGCTTTTCTAACCCCCGGGGATGCGCGGATTGCATTTGAACAAGGGGATGTAGATGCCATGGTCGTTTGGGATCCATATACCGCATCAACTGAACTCTATTCGGAGGCAAGGTTACTTGTTAACGGAGAAGGGTTTACAACGGATCGGGACTTTTTTATAACGACTGAACCATTCGCTGAAGATCATCAAGATCAAATTGACGTCATTATGGAGGAGGTAAAAAAATCATCTGATTGGTCGAACAATAATCATGAAGAATTGACGGAAATGCTTGCTCCAATTTTAAATATTGAGGAAGATGCGATTACAAAAGCTATCGAGCGACGTATTTATGGTGTTGATCCGATAAATGGGGAAATTATTAAGGAACAACAGGAGATTGCTGATACGTTTTATCGATTGAACATTATTCCGAAAAAAATTAACGTTGCGGATGTTATGAAAGAACAATCGAAATAAGGAAGGGGGATCAGACTAGTGAGACCCAAAATAAAGGAGATGGCGATAAAAAGTATACCATGGCTTATTCCGATGTTATTGTTATTCGGATGGCAATTTCTTTCATGGGTAGGAGCTATCCCAGAACGGATACTACCAGCGCCAACAAAGGTATTCGAAGCTGCAATTGGATTATTTTCAACGGGTGAATTATTCAGCCATGTTTCGATAAGTCTTACAAGAGCATTAGCGGGATTTCTTATTGGTGGTATTATCGGCTTTTTGTTTGGTTTATTTAATGGTGTATTTCGCATTGCCGACCTACTTTTTGATACTTCCATCCAAATGCTCAGAAACATACCACATTTAGCTTTAATCCCGTTAGTTATTCTATGGTTTGGAATTGATGAAACCTCGAAAGTATTTTTAGTGGCATTAGGGGTTTTATTTCCGGTCTACATTAACACCTATCATGGTATTAAATCAGTTGATAAAGGTTTAATCGAAATGGGTAAAGCTTACGGGTTAAAAGGGGGAGCATTATTCTTTAATGTTATTCTTCCAGGTGCAATGTCCTCGATTCTTGTTGGGGTTCGTTTTTCGCTTGGGGTTATGTGGTTGACGCTGATTGTAGCGGAGACGATTTCAGCACATTCTGGAATTGGTTACATGGCAATGAACGCTAGAGAATTTATGCAAATGGATGTTATTGTGCTTAGTATTGTTTTATATGCTTTATTTGGGAAATTATCAGACGTAATTGCGAGGTCATTAGAACGGAGGTTACTTCAATGGAATACGTAATGGATTTAGGAGCGGAAGAAGGAATGAGAGTAATCCCTGAACAAAATCAAAAAAATCATATATTACTTCAGGACATTGGAAAGAGCTATGCGGACCGAACCGTTTTAGAGGGATTAGATCTTACCATTAAAAAAGGGGAATTTGTTGCTATTGTTGGGAAGAGTGGATGTGGCAAAAGTACGTTACTCCGTTTAATTGCTGGATTAGAAGGAACCAATGATGGGGAAATCCTAGTTAATGATAAACCCCTTAAACAATTAAACGAACATGCACGGATCATGTTTCAGGATGGCCGACTCTTACCCTGGAAGCGTGTCATCGATAATGTTTGTATCGGACTGCCAAAGAATGCGAAAGAGAAAGCAAAGGTAGCTTTAAAGCAGGTCGGACTTGAGGATCGGATGAAAGAATACCCAGCAAAACTATCAGGTGGACAAAAACAGCGGGTAGCACTGGCGAGAGCGCTAGTACATGACCCATCACTCTTGTTGTTTGATGAGCCGTTAGGGGCGCTTGATGCGCTTACTCGAATTGAAATGCAGGATTTGATTAGATCACTATGGCAAAAAAGTAAGTTTACCTCTATCCTTGTAACCCATGATGTAGAAGAAGCTGTCGCAATGGCAGATCGGGTCGTTCTAATTGAAAACGGAACTATAAGCCTGAATCAGACGATTAACTTACCAAGGCCACGTCAGCGTACAAATCCAGCTTTTTCTAGGTATGTAGAAGAAATTTTAGGGCGAATTATGGATCGCAAGCAAACGAAAAACTATGTGATGTAGCGGGTCGTTTTTATGCAATGGATCATCCGTTGCTTTTTATCCCATAAATAATAAATCCAACACCTAAAATAATCCAAAAAAACTTCCCAAATGATAGCTTGTCGGCAATTCCCAATATGCCAATTGCGGTTGTTATGGCTAAAATTAAAGGGCCAATTAAAGCAAGTGAAGTATTAATAATAAGTGCTTTTTCAATGTCATTGAAGCGGATCATGAGATACGCAGCAAAAACTTCGATACATCCTGAAAGTATACGTAGCAGCGCCATGCCGACAATCGTCTTTTCCAATATGGTAAACATCTTTATCCTCCTGAACCGTACTTATTAAAATATATGCATTGCTTGTACACATAAGGACTAGAAATATAAAAAGGTTTCTTTAATACGCCTATCAAAGTAGTGGGGCATATTCAAATTAACCTTTTTTGTCGGGAGTTTAATCGGTACAAAAAATGAATATTGGTTTTGATTGGATGGAAGGAAAAAGTTGGGAGAGCCGTAAAAGGCTCTCTCAACTTTTATCTGAAGGGGCTTACTTATGGCCTAAATCTTAATAAACCCCACCGCCATATCCGCCGCCTACATAGCTTGCTCCAACAATTATAAGCAAGATAAAGAGGACAACAATTAACGCAAATCCATTGTTACCACCGTAGCTCATCTAAAAATTACCTCCTTTTCAAATGGGGTTACTACTATTATATGGTTGTCAACTAAATCTGTATTGGACATATATAGAAAGGAAAGCGAAATGTGCAGAAATACTATTTGTTTAGGTGATTTATTGATGGTGACCATGCAGTAATAAAGACGTTGTTGATAATTTTGTATTTAATTGAGTGGGATGCTACTGATCATTAAAGAAACAGCGATGAAAAAGATTAAGTAGATATGATTATCCAGGGCCGATCGTTCAAAACAAGAAATAACAGCAATAACTTTGGGTCTGCAATCCATGTAGGCTTTTTTTGTAATTGATACAATGACAATAATTAGGTAATAATAATATAAAAATCTTATTATGGAGGCTCTAAAATGCCGGAACTACCAGAAATGGAAACGTATAAGTCTTTACTTGCGCAAAAGATCGATGGAAGCACAATAACCGAAGTAGCTATAAATCGGGAAAAATCAATAAATGTAGAACCAGAAACTTTTAAGAATAAGGTTCAAAATCAGAAGATCAAGGCTGTTGAAAGGAGAGCCAAATATTTACTTTTTCACCTTGAAAATGGCTCCTATTTACTGCTGCATCTCATGCTAGGTGGTTGGATGTTTTATGGAAAAGCGGATGAACAGCCGGAACGTACCATTCAAGTTCGGTTGTCTTTTGGTAACGATCATCTTTATTTTATTGGATTAAGGTTAGGGTATCTGCATCTTTTTTCAGCGGATGAGGTAAAAGATGAATTAAGTAATTTAGGTCCGGAGCCGTTAAACGTAAATTTTTCACTGGACTCTTTTTTGGACCTTGTTAAAGACAGGAGAGGTAAAATTAAAACAACTCTTATTGATCAGGAATTTTTGTCTGGAATTGGAAATCGTTATTCGGATGAAATTGCCTGGCATGCACAGCTGTTACCGGAACGGAAAATGAATGAACTGGATAACAATGAGAAAGTTCAATTGTATCAATCTATCCGCTTTGTTCTTCAGCAAGCGATTCAATATGGAGGCTACATGGATCAACCCCTATTTAAAGGAGATTCCAAAACAGGTGCCTATAATACATATGTTTACGACCGTGAAGGGGAAGCATGTAATCGATGTGGTAGGATAATTACCAAAGATGAAATTTCGTCTCGAAAAACATTTTACTGTACAGAATGTCAACGTTAGGTGGAGATTTCATGAAATTTGGCAGTCATGTTTCGATAAAAGATGGTTATTTAGGGGCAGCAGAATTAGCTGCATCGATGAACGCCTCAGCTTTTCAATATTTCCCGAAGAACCCAAGGAGTTTGTCTGTAAAAGCTTTTAATAGGGAAGACGCGAAGCTATGTAAAAATTTTTGTGCACAGAATCGCCTTGAATCTGTTGCACATATGCCTTATCCCACAAGTTTGACACCTAAAAGTGATCAGAAAAGGAATAATGTTATTCAATCATTACAAAATGATCTAGAGATTGCTGATGCATGTGGTTCGATTGGTGTAGTTGTACACTTCGGCAAGCAGATCAGCCGTGATGATCCATTAGTAAGTTATCAGTTAATGATAGACATGTTAAATGAGGTTCTTAGTAAATGGAAAGGTAATTGCAAAATACTGTTGGAAAACTCTGCGGGGAAGCCTGGATCGATTGGAACGACATTAGAAGAGCTTGTTCAGGTTCGTAGCCTATGTGACTACCCTGGAAAATTAGGATTTTGTCTGGACACGTGTCATGCCTTTGCAAGTGGATTATGGACTGGTGAAAATTGGGAGAATGTGATGAGTAAAGGAACGAAACTCGGGTATTTTGATCAGTTAAAAGTAATCCATTTTAATAATTCTAAATACGATGCCGGATCAGGTAAAGACCGACATGCCAATATTTTTGGTCACCAAGGATACATAACCGAGAGACAATTTAATCAGTTTATTAACACACCACAATTAGCGGATATTCCGTTTATTCTGGAAACACCAAAAGAGGAGATTACACATAAAGAAGAGATACGACAATTGCAGGAAAAGTGGGGAGGGGGAAAGGATAGGAGTTAGTTAATTCATAAATGTATTATGATAAATAAAATGAATTGAAATAGGTCTAATCATGTTTTACGATAAGGATCTATATTTTTTAAAAAATTAGTGAAATTGTTGACAAGCATGCTAGAATAAGAGTAAATTTTAGAGGGATTTTACGTAGAGGTTAGTAGACCATTCTATTTGTAATGGTTTTTTTGTTATGATGTAAGATAGAGTAGAAACGAAATGATTTCCGTTCTCCAAGAAGATATACTTGCTTGACCATACGGAGAAAAAGGATCTAAAGCGTTTAAATGGAAGAAGGGATGTTTTCTTCGCATTATTAAACATAGGGAGGGAAAGGCCTGTGCATTTTTTTGTAAAGTTGGGATTAAATTTAATTAAGATGAGAAACCTGACGTTATTTCTGTCTACCGTTATTTTTGTTGTTTTGTGCACCTTCATTGTTTATTTGTTAGAACCAGATAACTTTGAAAGTCTGCTAAATTCATTCTATTTTGTTATGACAACCTTTGCCACTGTAGGTTATGGCGATTATTCCCCAATGACTTTATCAGGTAAACTATTTGCTGTGCTTATGTATTTAATAGGGATTGGTTTATTGGGTGTGGTTATTGGAAAAATCATTGATGCACTTACTATTTTTAGACGGAAAAAGGAGGAAGGTAAAGTGGCCTATACAAGGGAGAATCACATTATTATTATTGGGTGGGGAAAGAAAACAGAATCTGCTGTACGCGAAATTTTAAATTCGAATTTTTCTGTGGAAGTTGTGATTATTGATACATTGCCAAAATCTCCGATTGACATTGCGTCCGATCGAGTTCATTATGTTCAAGGGGATTTATCGGAGGAAGAGACTTTTGAAAAAGCAAATATTTCCAAGGCGAAGTCAGTAATCATATTTTCGGATGACAACATTCAAGACCCATCCTTACGTGATGCTAGGACTTTAACTGTTGCAATAATAGTGGAGCGATTAGCACCAATTGTACATACAACTGTAGAAATATTGGTAGAAAAACACGTATCAAACTTTTCACATGTGAAAGTCGATGAATTTATATTATCCCAAGAAACTATCTCAAGCTTAGCGGTCCGTTCTGCAATGTATAAAGGTGTTAGTAAAGTATATTCGCAATTAATCAGTAGGCAACATGGTGAAGATCTTTTCAAGCTTCCAAAAAAGGAAAAATGGGTAACTTACCAAGATGCGTTTCATGACTTGCTAGATCAAGGCGCAACATTAATCGCAGATCATGAGCAATTAGATATTAATAGGCGATTAGATGAAAAGATACCTGATGATGCGGAGTTGTATGTGATCTGTAATAAAGAAACGTATCAAAAGATCGTCTGAAGTATCCAAAATGTAACTCTAATCTGATTATACGGATTCGGATTAACCCACGACTGTTTGCTAATTTGGGCGGTAAAGGTTTTCGAAAAATATTTCATTCAATCCAAAAAAGAAAATATATCATTAATAGAAATGGTTATATTCGGGAAGCGTGTTGATATGAAGTCTTGATTTTCACTAGAATAAATTTCCTCCAGTTGGTATGCATCTTCACGAAGTACATATTTTTCGATTGCTTGATTTTGATGGTCAACAATTAAATACTCTTGCACGCCGGCTTTTTCATAATAATTACGCTTAAGCAGTCGATCATTTCTAGATGTACTAGGAGAAAGTACTTCCACAATCATATCAGGCGCCCCGTAGCAGCGCTTTTTACGAAGTTTGCTTTTATCACATACAATGGAAATATCAGGTAGCACGGTCACATCATTTTTTCCTTTCTTTTCGTCTTTAAATGGAAAGATAACTTGAAGGTTACTTCCGTATACCTGACATGTATTTCCTTTAAGTGCGGTACCAATTTCACGAATTAAATTTGCAATGGTGGCCTCATGTTCGTGGGATGCTGGTGCCATAACAACAGGCATACCTTCATATAGTTCTGCGCGCTCTTCTTTGACATGTAGTAAAAATTCATCTAGTGTATACGTTTTATTTTTATCCAATTGAGTCAATTTGCAATCATCCTTTATAAAAATTCCGTATTTTATTTACAAGTATTACTTGTTAAGGCAACATTATTCTCTAGCTTCCGCTGTCACGATGCCTATCATTTTTAATTTTTCCTATTTTAAAAAGAGAAATAAGAGAAAAATTAACCTGACGAGAATTGTAAAGTGATTGGGATAATAAGTTTCCAAATTAGAAGCAAGAAGGTCGAGGCGGCGTAGCTTTGAGCCCCGGAATGTACATAAATAGGTTCATGAGGAGCGGACTTGCACAGGACGTGCTGGCTTCTGCGTTGGCTATTGTCGTGGGCGGTTTTAGCAGAAGTTCTTTTACCCCAACGAAGAGATTCGCCGCTTATTATTTGGTAACTTTTTGAACAACCTTTAAAAAGAAAATATATCGTCAAGAGAAAAAGTAATGTCTGGAAAGCATGTTGATACGAAAGGATGATTTTCGCTAGAATAGATTTCTTCCAGCTTAAGGGCATTTTCATGGAGTACATATTTTTCGATTGCTTGATTTTGATAATCAGTGATTAAGTATTCCTTTACACCAGCTTTCTCATAGTAATTCCGTTTAAGTAATCGGTCATTACGTCCTGTACTTGGAGATAGTACTTCGACAACCAAATCTGGTGCTCCGTAACAACGTTTATTACGTAGTTTATTTTTATCACATACAACGGAAATGTCCGGTAATACAACTACATCATCTTTTCCTTTTTTTTCGTCTTTAAATGGAAAGACAACTTGAAGATTACTGCCAAATACATAACATGTTTTTCCTTTAAGTGCGATCCCGAATTCTCCAATCATATTTGCGATGACGTTTTCATGTTCAAACGATGCTGGTGCCATAAACACTGGGGTACCTTCATATAATTCTGCACGCTCTTCATTAACATATAGTAAAAATTCATCTAGTGTATAGGTTTTGTTTTTATCCAAATGCGTCATATTTCCAAACCCCCTCTTAAATAGCCTGTGATTTATCTATATCTTAGCAAGTATTACCCCAGTCAGCAAGCACGAAATCTGTATATTTAGAATTTCATACCGTTAGTGTTGTGGAAGAATCTATATTTAATGATTAGGAAGTCCTTTTAGTGGAAATGTTGCCGTAATTGATATATTTAGAAAATTAATATATAATATACACAGAACATACGTTTTACTTGACTATTGGAGGTGTTTGGTGTGAGTAAAGGGGGATTTCGGAAAAGAACTTTAGGTGTAGATGAAATTATTAATTTGTATAAGGAAGGAAGGGGAACTACTGAAATTGGTAAACTAGCAAATGTATCAGCAAGGTACGTCCAGATGTTGCTGAAGGAGCATGATGTGAAAATGCGCCCAATTGGGAGTTGGAAACGAAAATATACCCTGAATGAAGATTATTTTAAAACGTGGTCAAATAATATGGCTTATATTTTGGGATTTTTTGTTGCTGATGGGACAATTGCGCCTGGTAATTCACAATATGTCAGCATGGCTCAGAAAGAAAAATATATTTTGGAAGATATAAAAAAGGAAGTAGGCTCGACTCAGCCACTTTATAAAAATAAAATGACAGGAGTATACCTGCTTAATTTGAACAGTAAGATTATGAAGTCAGACCTTATGAAAATTCATGGCATAATGCCTAACAAATCACATCAAATAACTTTTCCTGAAATACCTAAACAATACATGAGCCACTTTATCAGGGGGTATTTTGATGGGGATGGAACTGTGATATATCACAAGTATTTTGTCAGTATTGTTGGTGGATCCAAGGAATTTATGATTTCCCTTAGAAATGAAATTGAGACAGCAGGATTCGAAACAAATTTTACGGAACACGATACTCATTATCGAGTCTACGTTAGCGGAAGAAAGACGATAAAGCTTTTTTCCGACTGGATGTATAAAGATAAAGGTTTGTTTTTAAAAAGAAAATATAACTCATTTCAATTGGAGAGATTACCAATTGATCAACTGAAGGACAAGAAATATAAAACGCATAAAAATGCTTTAGCAAAAAGAAAAAAATAAAAAGAGGGCTGGTCAATATTTAGGGTGAGTATATTATCCTAATTTTTTATGTCGTTTTTCTAGTAGACATAATATATATTATAGGAAGTTATATTAAAATCTCCAATTCGCGTCTCAATAATCAAGTATACTAGTGATAGTGAGACAAAATAAAAAATTCACGATAAAATAAACCGTGAATTTCTTTTGTATAGTTTCTTTTATTTTTCAATATAGTTTGCACTTGGTCGAAATATTGTATTGTTATTTACCTGTTCAATTGCATGTGCACACCAGCCAACAATTCGACTTGAGCTGAAAATTGCCGTGAATAATTTTGAATCTATATTTATTGATTTCATAATTGCTGCTGCATAATATTCAACATTCGTATATAGTTTTTGATCCGGCTTATGTGATTTTAATATTTCGATCGTTTCCTTTTCTGTTTTTAATGCTAATTCAACCCAATCTGGTAATTCATCCAATGCTAAAATTTTTTCTTTAAGTGCTTCTGCGCGTGGATCAATTGTTTTGTATACACGATGTCCAAATCCCATAATTCTTTCTTTATTCTCAAGCTTCTTGTGAATTATTTCACTTATACGATTTTCTGTGGTTATTTCATCTAAAAGGTCAATTACTCCTGATGGTGCGCCACCATGTAATGGTCCTTTCATCGTACCAATTGCTGAAGTGACTGCTGAAGTAAGATCACTTTGTGTTGATATTGTGACTCTGGCTGCAAATGTGGATGCATTTAAGCCATGTTCCATCGTCATGATCATGTACGCTTCAAGTAGATGTACGTGATTTTTATTTACATCCCCGGTAAGCATATACATGAAATTTTCTACATGATTTCGTTTAGTATCTGGTTCAATTTCAGTCAAATTCCGTAATTTCCTGTAACGGTATGCAATAATTGTTGGGATAATTGCAATTAATTGAATCGCGTTATCAATATTAGAAACACGATTACTTGTTATCGAAGAAATTGCTGTTCGTAATACGTCCATTATGGATTGCTCAACTGGCAAATTATCAATGATTCGCTTCATATACATTGGTAGATGTCGATTCGCAATTAAATCGGCTTGAAACATTGCTAAGCTTTCTTCAGTTGGAAAAGTTCCATGTAATAAATAAAACGCGGTTTCTTCAAAGGAATGATTGTTTACAAGTTGCTGTATTGGTACCCCACGATATAGTAACACACCATTGTCACCATCGATATGACTTAATGCAGTTTCTACAGCAGTTACTCCTTTTAATCCTGGTTGATACATTATTCTCTCCCCTTTCCTTTTCTAACTATAAGTGTAAACCACATTTATAATTATGAAAATTTAATATTTTGTTGTATAATAATAAATATATTTTATTAATTGAGGTGTCTTAATGGACAAACGTATATTAGAGACGTTTATTCTAGCTGCAGAATGTGAAAATTTTCGCTTAGTTGCTGAAAAATTGTTTATTACACAGCCAGCTGTAACATTTCATATTAAACAATTAGAAAAAGAACTGGGCAACAAACTATTTGTTAAAAACGGAAGAAATATAATATTAACAGAATTAGGTAGGTTGTTTTACTTTGAGGCGAAGGAAATAATAGCCCAGTATAATAAAAGCATCAACACGATCAATCGTTTCCAGCAGGGTTATTATAAAACAATTCGTATTGCAATTTCAGCATTGATGGCCGATACAATTATGCCAAGTATCTTACGTCAATACACAGAGCAATACCCCCATGTGGAATTGTCTATTCAAGTTTTGGAATCAGAGCAGATTTCCTATGTAGTAGATAGTGGTGAAATCGATATAGGGTTATCCTGTTTACCTGGACTTTCAACAATTAATTCAGTAAAATTTTATGAAGAATCGGTTAGCCTTGTATGTAGTCATGATGGCTATGATGCAGAATCTGGGCCAATTATTGATGCCCAAGAACTCTTAGAAGGTCAAATTATTTTCACTGACAATCATCCAGCATACTGGGGATCCATAAAGGAACAATTGAAAACTTCTATGAGTACATATAAGTTGATGAAAGTGAATCAAGCACATATCACAAAACGTTTTGTTCTAGAGGGGATTGGGATTAGTTTTTTACCTAAATCCATCATTAATCGAGAAATGTTGGAGGGTAGATTGTTAGAGGTTCCAGTTCCTTTTATGAATTTACCGACCGCAAGCATGTATATTGTTTACAAATACGATCACCAACTTGAAAGTGATTTCGTGAAATTTATATCTAATTTTCATTTTAGCTAACAAATAAAAAGCAACCAAAATTGGCTGCTTTTACTATTCTAGTTCAATTTTATTTAATGATTCTTTGGCTGGTCCTTCAATTACTTCACCAGTATAGGAATACCTTGATCCGTGGCAAGGACAATCCCATGAACGATCACCCGAATTCCAATTGACTTCACAGCCCAAATGTTTACATGTAGTATCAACAGCATATAGATTATTATCCATATCCTTATATACGCCTGTACGCTGACCATTTATACGGGTGACGGTTGCTTCATCAGGTTCCAGGTCTTTGATATTATCGTTGGTATATTCAAGCTTACCTTTAATCAGATGTTTTGCAACATCAGCATTTGTGCTTGTGAATTTGCGAATGGCAGGATCAGCTTGAAAGCGTGATGGTGAATATAGTTTTTCATATGGACTTTCTCCCTTGACAATCAGGTCCCTAATAATTTTCGCGGCAATGGTACCATTTGTCATCCCCCATTTACGAAAACCTGTAGCGACAAGGACAGAATCTTGTTTTTCTGTGACTGGTCCGATATAAGGAACTTTATCCAAAGTGGTTAGATCCTGTGTCGACCAGCGATAAACATATTCGGATATACCAAAATGGGTTTCTGCGTAATCAGCTAATGCCTGGTAATGATCCATTGTTGACTTGCCTTGACCAGTTTTATGATTCTCACCTACAATTAGCCACAGGTCTTCACCATTAACATTAACATTTCGTACTGAGCGCGTCGGTGATTCGGCATTAATATACATGCCGCCAGGAAATTTTTGTGGAGCTTTAATGGCAATCACATAGGCTCGTTCAGGGTACATACGAGTTGGGTAAAACCCTTGGCCGTCATAAAATGGATAATGTGATGCCTCTATTACATATCGGCATGTAACACGATGGCCATCTCGCGTCACGATTGCAGGGTGTTTGTTATATTCAACATCAACCGCAGTGGTTTGTTCATAAATTTCCACACCATTTTTCTTCGCTTCTTCCACTAGTACCTTTAAGTATTTTAACGGATGAAATTGTGCCTGATCCTTCATGATTAATGCCGATTTAATTGGAATGTTTAAAGGAATGTTATCCGTTAACTCGCTAGGTATATCAAGTTGATCATACGCTTTTTTTTCGGCTTCTAGTTGAGATAAATAGGAGTTGGAATTTGTAAAGATATAGGCATCTTCCGTTTTATAATCACAGGAGATATCATGCTCTTTTATGTTTTCTTCAATTAGTTTTTTGGCTTCGATACAAGCTTGGTAATATAAAGCAGTTTTTTCTGTCCCAAAATGCTGGATGAATTCATCGTAGATAAGTCCATGCTGAGCTGTTATTTTAGCTGTTGTATGGCCAGTTGTCCCATTTAAAAGAACACCTGCATCAAGTAAAGCTACTTTCATGTTTTGCTTTGCTAATAAATATGCTGCTGTAATTCCGACGATTCCCCCACCGACAATACCTACATCAACATTGATCGATTCCTTTAGTTTTGGAAATGTTGGGAGGTTAACGGAATCACGCCAACAGGGCTCGGGAAATTGTGGCATCCTATTATTCTCTGCCATCGATATTCGCTCCTTTTATCAGTCAGTCAATACATTTTCTAGTTTCAACCAATTTGTCATCAATTATCCCTGAAAAACATTTGAAATCCTAAACTAATAGAAAAAGAACTGGGGAATTAGCTTCTTAATCCTCCAGTTCTTTTTATTGACGGTATTTAATCAATTTAACTTATCATTGACATTGCTGGTATTGGACTGAAACCAGCAATACGGTCAGGACCATATTTTTTAATTGTGTGAATAGAGGAACTTGCAATGATTTCACACATATCTTTCCATGTTGCCCGGACAAATCCGCCTTTTCCTCGGGCACTGACATATTTTGCGCGTTTTTCAGGATCACTTACAATGTTTTCCTAAGCTTCAACTGGATCATATCCTTGGTCACGTTCATTTATCCAAAGTTCATATAAATCGCCACGAACGTATGGGTACTTCACCCTGATTGGACTGTATGTATACCAGGAAAAACTTGCACCCCTTGGACATCCTCTAGGTTCATATTCAGGGAAATCATCGCCAGTACTTGGATAGTCAGTTTGTTGTGTTTCGGATGTGATAATTCCATCCTTAACATAGATTTTCCAACTACATGAACCAGTACAATTGACCCCATGTGTGGAACGAACGATTTTATCATGCTGTCATCGTCTGCGGTACATATCTTCCCAGTTTCGTGGGCGGGGGCTTTCTTCTGTCCATCCGTCATTAATTCGCTTCCCGTGATTGATATGTTTTAATGATCCAAGTAGCTTGTTTTTATTTTTATTCACTTCTTACCACCCTCTTCATTTAATGAATTAATTGGATTAAAGCGTTCTCTTAAAATACGAAAACTACCTGAACCTTCTTCTAATTCTTCAAGGAAAATTTTTATTGTTGGTGCATTTGCAGCAACTAATATCAACCGTTCCAATGAGTCCATATTACTTATTTTATAAATGGCGTCGATAACACCAGAAGGCACATATCCAAACCTCATCTTAAGCACAGCAATCAAGTCTTCGCGATCTTGAACAAAATTAGCATCTTCCTCAAATGAAAACATCCCAATTCTTCCTTTCTATTAAGGTCACCTAGAAAGATAATTTCTTTAGTAGCCTATTCTTTATCAAAAATATCACGGGACACCTAAACCGATTTCCTAATTATATTTTCATCATTTTAAAGTAATCGGCAATCATTACTTCTTTACATTTCTCACCGAGTTCTTTGATAAATTCGGTGATTTGAGTATCTAATTGATTTATCGCTTCCAAAGTGAATAATTGTGACTTCGTATGAGCAAATCCATCACCAAAATGGATAAGAATTCGATATTCAGATCCCTCTTCTGCTATGTTTGCTTGAATATCGTAAGGATGAACATGCAAATTTTCCAATTCTGTTTCGATATATTCGTATAGCTTCGGAAATAATATCCGTATTGGCTGTTCATTCTCTAATTTCTTTCCCTCTTGTTCCAAGGATTTTCACCTCCAAACGCTGTCTGATTTATGATCAATGATTCAGTAATATTTTCTCTTCTGCTTGATTATGAAGTTGGTCAACCAAAATGAGTGCTTGAAATCGTTGAACGACATCATCACTTATACCATCCTTATTTAACATCGTTCTAATTTCCTTTACCAAAAGTCGTAAAAGATTGTGATCACGTGTCAATTCAATAATCGATTCCTTCAAATCTGGTGTTGTTTCAACTAATTCCTTATATAATCCTTCTTCCTCTGAATCCGCATGTCGAAGTGTTCGGTTTTCCCAGTGTTCCACTACGACAAAGGCAACTTCCAACGCTTTATCAAAATGTTCATCCTTAACAAGGCGATCAAGTAATTCAGTTAACTCCGCAGCTTCATGTAATGCCGCTTCGTGAATGGCGGAATGGCTATCCGTATGTTTTAAAGCTGGACCTGACATATAGGCTTCACTCCTTTGTTAGAATTAAAATATAGCTGCAATTACATCGACAAAATTCGTCAAATTCACTGTTGATATTTCTAAGAATATCATGGATAAAATTGTATAACAATAGACTTTCAAATTAGTGTGACAACGATCACAATGTCATTTTTCTGCCATACTTTAGCTAGAAAATTATTACTACTGTATGGTTAATAAGTTGGTATAAAATTGTCTTTTCTAGTCATTCTTTTATAAAGCATTCCATATTATTTATATTTTCACACCCCTTTTATTCCAATTTTTATTTTTATAGGAAAAACTTGCGCAGATCCCTTGATGGTTTAAAAATTGAATACTTATTTTATGGGCTGGTTTTTTTAAAATTATGGAAAGTGACGCTAGTTTAAGCTATATTTCTTTTCATGTTTAAATTATTGTTTTAAGGTTAAATAGAAAGATAAAGCAGTGTAAGGTAAGGAGATGGCGTTGTTTTGTTTGCACATATTATCGTAAGTGGACGTGTACAAGGTGTTGGATTTAGATATTCAGCGAAGCAGTCAGCACTAGAACACCAACTAGTTGGGTGGGTACAAAATAAGTTTGACGGATCGGTGGAGTTGGAAGTTGTTGGAGAGGAAAGCCAGGTGAATCATTACGTAGACATACTTAAATCTGGATTTAATCGGTATATTCGTGTTGATGATGTACAACTAGAAACATCGCAAATGACAACCAAGGATTTTGATTCTTTCTCTATTAGATAATTCAATAGTTAAAGCCGCTATCATTAAGTAGCGGCCTCTGTTTATCGGTCTTCATAAAATTTTCGGTTTAATTCGATATATTCATTTTCTTCTTCCGGTACCTCATCTTCCATATAAATCGCTTCTACCGGACATACTGCTTCACAGGCTCCACAGTCAATACAGATGTCAGGATCAATATAAAACATATCTTTACCTTCTTCTATACAATCAACCGGACATACTTCCACACATTCCCCTGATTTTTCATTTTTACAAGGTGATGTAATAACAAAAGCCAAGCAAAACTCCTCCTTCTACCGTTTTGTTTCTAGCATATATTGTACAAATCCGTTTTTTAGTAAATTTGTATATTATTTATAGTACCGAACAACCCTGTTTCTTTCAAGCATTTCGGCACAATAATTCATTTTTTCAACAGTACAATCATAATGTTTCATAGGGGGCATTTTTTTGTGAATATACGGATATGAAACGTTCAATCAATAATAAGGGGTGCTTACAAATGAAAGTAACAATTCGGAACAAGGATTCTTTTTGGTATTTTAGTCAACTATTCGATATTCCACTAGTACTGATCGAAACATCAAACCCGGGACTTGATGCAACCAATTTACCTGTTGGACAACGTGTGAACATTCCTGGTTATACATTAAGTAACTATACAATCCAAAATGGTGACACATTATGGAAAATAGCTATTAACCGAAATATTCCAATGGATGCATTGTTTTTAGTAAACCCATTTGTAAATCAATACAGTTTACTAGTTGGACAGCAGATTTACATACCAGGACGATTACAGGACTACATTGTACAGGATGTAAATCATTATACATACGAAAAAATGCGTCAAGATTTGGAACAATTAATTGACGTTTACCCATTTATTGCTAAACAGACAATCGGCCATTCGGTAATGGGAAAAGATCTAGTCGAATTGCAACTTGGAATTGGTGACAAACAAATTCACATAGATGGTTCATTTCATGCGAACGAATGGATTACCACCCCGGTGATAATGCGGTTTTTGAACCAGTATGCACTATCACTTACTAATAATTTACCAATTCGTGGGATTTATATGCTTCCGATGTATATTGATACAAGCTTGTCAATTGTTCCCATGGTTAACCCTGATGGAGTAAACCTTGTATTAAACGGTGCAAATGCAGCTGGATCTTATAAACAGTTTGTCTTGAATTTGAATCATCAGCAGGCTGATTTTTCTAATTGGAAAGCAAATATCAAGGGAGTTGACCTTAATAATCAATATCCGGCCTTATGGGACATAGAAGCAGATCGAAAGCCTACGTCACCACAACCACGAGATTATCCAGGATCCTACCCATTATCAGAGCCTGAATCGATTGCGATGGCTGACTTAGCAAGAACACGGGATTTCACAAGATTAAATGCTTTTCATACACAGGGAAAAGAAATTTATTGGGGATTTGAAGGATATGAACCACCAATTTCTGCCGTCATTGCTGATGAATATGCCCGTGTAAGCGGATATACAGCCGTACGGTATCTAGACAGTTATGCGGGTTATAAAGACTGGTTTATTCAGGAATTTAAAAGACCAGGGTTCACGATTGAGCTAGGAAGTGGGGTGAATCCATTGTCCATAAAAAAATTCCCTGAGATATACCAGGAAAGTTTAGGAATCATGTTGGCTAATTTATATTTATGAACAGGTAAATGTTGGTCTATGGGTTAATTATTAATTCCATAGACATTCAACGCTTCTTCTGTCGTTTTTTTCACAGATTAAATAAACATCAGGATTTCTAAGTGCTTTCCATTGTTCAAATCCAAACGTTTGATCAAATTGTTTCAATAGTAATGTGATTAAATTCCCGTGGCTTACGATAATCACATTTGAGGCTGTATCATCAGCGAAAACAGTGTCAAGTACAGTGTTTGCCCGACTTATTGCATCATTACCTGATTCACCACCAGGCAAAGTAAAGTCTAGATCGACAAAAGATTGTTCCAATACTTCTAGCCAATCATCAATTGGTTCATTACTCAAAATTCGCTCGGTTAAATTTTCATTAATTTCTATCCTAGTATTTATTTGTTCGGCAAATGGTTTAATACTCTCAATTGCTCGTAAGTATGGACTGGAAATAATTTTATCAACCTGAATTTTCTGTTCACTAAAAAAATTTGAAAGTAATTGTGCTTGTCTCATTCCTTTGTATGTTAGTGGTGAGTCCTTATGTTGACCATCAGCGGAACAATGACGAACCAAAAATATATTTTTCAATACTGTTCAGTCCCTTTTTTAGGATGTGTGAGGTTTACAGACGTTCAACGATTGAATAATTAAAAATTATAAATCAATTATATCACTAATTGATTAGGTAAGATACATTTTTCATTTAATTATTGACAAATAATTGCAAAATTATGCATGAAAAAATAACAGGGTATTTCCCCTGTTATTTCACCTCTTCAAAATAAGTTTTTAAAAAGCCACCAATCCGTTCGCTGTTATCAACAATAAAATAAAACTCATCCGTTTCATTTTTAACATCGTACATTTTTCCAGGGGTTAATTTATTATTTACAACGAACTTTTTGGCATCAGCATGTACACATTTAATTTGCTTGATCGTTTCCCTATTTTCCCAATCTAAATGAATCATTTCACTCACTCCATTATCGTCATTAAGTTTACATAATAATATTATAATCAACTTGTTGTTTACTGAAATAAGTACAGATATTTTTCGTATCCTTCTTTAGCCATTTTTTCTTTTGGAATAAACCGCATGGCAGCTGAATTCATGCAATATCGTAAACCACCCTGCTCTTTTGGCCCATCATTAAAAACGTGCCCTAAATGGGAATCTCCTTCTTTACTTCTTACTTCTGTTCGAATCATTCCATGTGTTGTATCTGTATTTTCCTTTATTTGATAGTGATCAACTGGCTTCGTAAAGCTAGGCCAGCCACAACCGGCATCGAATTTATCATGGGATGAGAACAGAACCTCTCCAGATACAATGTCAACATAAATCCCATCTTTTTCATTATTCCAATATTCATTTTGAAAAGGTCGCTCCGTTCCATTTTCCTGAGTAACACTATATTGGATTGGTGTTAACTGTTCTTTTAGTTTTGATTTATCAATTGACTTTGTCCAGTTATTTTTAATAAAGTCAGCCCTCCCTGATCCTTTTTTATACATTTTATAATGAAAAGCGTGTGTCTTGTAATAATCTTGATGCTCGTCCTCCGCTGGATAAAAAGCTTTAGCGGGAATAATTTCTGTTACAATTGGTTTTGTAAACTTCCCGCTATCAGCTAATTTCTGTTTTGAAGACTCGGCTATTTCTTTTTGTTTTTCATTGTGATAAAAAATCGCTGTTTGATAAGATGCACCACGGTCATTAAATTGTCCACCAGCATCTGTTGGATCTATTTGTTGCCAAAACGTTTCAACAAGCTGCTCATACGTCATGATTGATGGATCGTACGTTATTTGTACGGCTTCAACATGACCAGTTGTATTTGAACAAACTTCTTCATATGTTGGATTTTCCGTTGTTCCACCCGTATAACCAGACACCACATTGATAATCCCCGGACGTTTATCAAACGGTTCTACCATACACCAAAAACATCCACCAGCAAAAGTAGCTACTTCTTGATTTACTACCATTACATTACCTCCACTAAACTGTATTTGTTTCTATTTTTTCGTCTTTCTGGATAAAAATCAAGTTGTGCGACTCATTTTATCAAATAAATAGTTTCGGTTTTGATTCTCCACGATTTTGATTGGCTGTTTTTGTTTGTTCCGTAGAATTATTGGATTCGTTCTGTGTTGTTACATGAGGTTGTTCCGTTGATGGTGAATCCGTCTCTACATCTCCATCTGTTTCATTATCAATATCTTTAAACGCCTTCAACATTTTAAACATAGTAGGAATGTTTTTTACCATTGGTCCGTATTGTTGCACCATTGGGGCTGCTGATTGAGCTATTTTTAAAACTTGCTGAACATTATTTAACGTACCTGAGAGCCCCCCTGCTGTACGTGTTGGCAGTGATCCTTGCTGTGCCGTCTTAGACTGAAATAGCCGGCCGATTATGTTTTGCATCGGATTACGGGATTGTGGTTGCTGACCGATCATCGGTCGATTTGAAAACATTGGATGAACTGGAGTGCGTTGTAAAGGATTTGGTCTCATTTGATTCATTTGATTAGGTGGTAAATTTGGTGGACGTTGGGTTGGGAAAGCCATAATTACCCCTCATTTCCATAGTTGTTTCTAGATTATTGTACGTATTTTCCCTTAAAGAGTGTAGGCCATCTAATTGATAGCTTACTTTTTAAAAGTTGTTGTTTTTGAAGGGAAATAACTAAACATAAATTTCCCTTCACGTGGATTCCTTAAAAATCCCGTGCATTTTTTACGTGTATTGTAACGCTGTTGAAGCCTTCCTCGCCCTAAGGGAAGATAGACTCTCCAGCCGACCCTAGAAAGTGGAATGTATACGGGCTTCGGGGAAGAGAGAATCCCTCTATTTAGTAAAGATTATTTCTTTAGTAACTTTAGGATGTAGTAAACTTAATTTTTATATACTTTTTAAGGATTCGAGGAAATAAATAAACGTGTATTTCCCGGGAAACCGCAGTATACAACATTTTTAATAATTTTGATGGCGTATTTTGGCGAACAGTAAGGAAACATGGAGACAACCTTCCTATGGTTTTACAGTAGTTCTGTTTGTTTTAGGTCGACTTGATTTTTCAATTCCTTGAGGTTTGACCGTGGAAACTCAATAATTGCTTGGCCAATGTTTTAAGACGATAGTCAATATTCTAACCTTGTTTCGTATGTTTGCTGGTATTTCTTGTTGATTTTTTCCCAACTGTATTGCTGTTGTTGTAATGTTGGTTCCATCTTATCTATTTAATTTTTAAAACTAGCAGCATCTGCAATATTATCTGGCAAGTGTTTTGCTAACTCCGCTATTTTGGTCTCTGTTTTACCACTTTATTTCGCGACCGTTTGATATTTTCTGAAATTTGATCAAACGTTTGTTTAAATTCCTCCTTCTTCCTTTTAGCATTTGTCTGTTGCTCCAAGTACACCAATTTAGCATCGAGCTTGTCTTTTTATTCTTTTAATTTGGAGTTCCATTCCTTCCATTAGTTAATGACAGTTTGAATTGAATTTGGTTGACCTTCTCCAGATATCATCAGGTAATTGCCTAAACAATTTCTGTACTACGGAAATCAACTGAATAATAATTTTTGTTATTTAATCCAGCAATAGAGGTTGGAAATCGCAAACGCTTTATACCAGCGAAGTGCATTTACGTGATAGTGGTAGTGTACCAATCATCGTCACAGATAATCAATTACGAAATTTAAAAAGTAATAAATGTTATGAAGAGAGCACTAAAAAAACTCTGGATATTCTCCAGAGTTTTAGTCTTCGTGTGTTTTATATAATTCCCATACGTCATCAAAGGCTTGTAATGCATTCGTAAATGGACTATTCCATTCTAGATAGTTACTAATTTCAGTGTAATCTGTTGAATGTTTTGGGAAATCATGATCGTAAAAAATCCAATCCGCAAGACGACTTATATCATCGGGTTGTTTTTTACCACGAAAGGTCATCATATAATGGTAAAATGAACGCATGAACAATTCCCCCCTAATCATAGTTCTCCTGCTCCATAAATTCTTGATGTTTTTTTAGTTTTTTTCGATAGACGATACCAGAAAGGTGAATGCTTATTTCATATAAAATAATTAACGGGATAGCCACAATAATTTGTAAAACAAAATCTGGTGGTGTGACAATCGCTCCGATAATGATTAGGACAAAATAGGCATACTTTCTTGTCTTCCGCATAAAATCAGGGGTAATAATTCCAAGGCTTGTTAAAAACATGGAAATAATTGGTATTTCAAACAATACTGCGAACGGAATTGTTACCCGAAGTAAAAATTTAAAATATTTATCTACGGTAAACAATTCATTAAACATACCATCATTCAACGAAAGTAAAAATGGTAAAATTAGTTTGATAAAAATAAAGTAACCGAATACTAGCCCGCCGATAAATAACAAAAATACTGCTGGAATATAGGCCAATGAGGCTTTTTGTTCGGATCGTGTAAGCCCGGGCTTTATAAAGAGCCAAATTTGTAAAAATAAAATCGGGATAGTACCAACCACGGCAACCAGACCTGCCATCGTGAAATAAATCCAGATGATTTCACCGGGACTTATAACATTTAATGAAAAATCCAAATCATTAACGAAAAATCCATAGATTTCCTTTACATAAATAAATCCCAAAATAAAAAATAAAACGAAAAATACAGCAGTAACGATCAGCCTATTTCTTAATTCTGATAAATGTCCGGTTACATTCATTTCTTTTTCATTTGTGTTAACAGATTGTTGATCTTCAGACATTGATTCACTCTCACTTCCTGGAGCTTAAGCACAAAAGAAGATGCAAGGTTATTGCCCTTACACCTTCATATAGCCATTTTATCCCGTATGAACGGGCAGCAAAACTTACACCGAGTGATGTTTCACTTATACTAGGTATTATTTGTTTTTATCTTTATCATCATCAGAGACAATATCTTTTGTAGCATTTTTAAATTCCTTCAACGAACTCCCAAAAGCTTTCCCGATTTCCGGTAGCTTTGATGGACCAAAAATGACTAACGCGACGATCAATATTAAAATTAATCCTGGTATACCGATATTGCTAAACATAATGTATCACTCCGAATGATTTTATTGGTTTTCTTTCCCGTTAATTATTTCTTTTGTTTCTTTCACTTCATCAGTAACGTCACTTGTAAGTTCTCGTGCAGAGTTTTTAAATTCACGTAATGAATGACCTGCAGCTTTTCCGATTTCTGGAAGTTTTTTCGGTCCAAAGATGACTAAGGCAATAATTAAAATTAAAATCAATCCTGGGAACCCTATATTTGATAACATAAGCACACCTCTTTGTAGTTAATTATAAAGCTATTCTTATTAACTTGGAAATAATTTGCGAAAAAAATACACACAACGTTCATAAATTTAATTATGTAGCTCGTAAACGTATATAGTTTAACATGATTACCGTTGTAAGGACAACTTATACTTTCTTAGCTTGATCATATTGCGAGGGATAATTCATGTTAAAAAAATGTTTTGTCAGTGTTTCTGGTGAAATCGCTGAAAAATGATGGATATAGTTTACTTGAATATGGTCAAAAATACCACGAACTTTGCGATTATTATTAGCTAACTGCTGCTGAATTATAGGCAATACAGATTTTCGATAAATACCTGCGAGTGGATGAATTTGATTCTCAAAGACAGGAATAACAGCATCAAATTGTTTTAATTGGTCAATTAAATATACATATACATACTGATTTATAAATGGCATGTCACAGGCAGCAAGCTGTCTCAAGCCCTGCTAAAGGACCTTTGTTTATATATCTGTCTTCGATCAATGGTACATGAAGAAACTCATATGCAACGGGTTCATTTGTTACAACCACGACCTCATCACTACATTTCATTAATTCTTTGGCAACATGTTCAATTACGGGTTTGTTATGAAGTTGTAACAATGATTTATTTTTCCCCATTCTTGTTGACCTTCCACCTGATAGAATCACACCACAGCATTTCATATTATCCCCTACCTTCGATCATACTGTAAAAAGTAATAATCATAAGGGTTTTTTTCGTTCTTTTCTCCTTGTACTCTTGAGGTCAATGACCATTCCTCCATTGTGAAAATTGGAAAACGGGTATCTCCTTCAAAGGAATGATCAATAAATGTAATATACATGCGATCAGCAATATCGATTAATTCCTCGAAAATGGTTCCCCCACCAATAACAAAGATTTCTTCATCTGGACTTTCATCCTTCCATTTTGCTACTGTATCCAAATCATGAATGACGTGAACACCTTCTGGAAATTTGTCGGGATTCTGCTTGGTAATGACGATGTTTTTCCGTTTAGGCAGTGCTTTACCAATCGATTCGAATGTTTTTCTGCCCATAATAATCGTATGATCTGTTGTAAGTTCTTTAAAAAATTTTAAATCATTTGGTAAATGCCATGGTAGGTCCTTCTCTGATCCAATCACTTGATTATGGCTCATTGCGACGAGTAATGAGATCAACGTTAAATTCCTCCTTTATTCATCAATCAAACAGCTATAGGTGCTTTAATGGCTGGATGTGGATCATAGTCCGTGATTTCAAAATCCGTTAGTTCAAAATCAAAAATCGACTGTTTTTCTGTATTTAGTTTGATTGTTGGTAGATTCCTTACTTCTCTTTCCAATTGTATGTTTACTTGTTCTACATGATTGGAATAAATGTGTGCATCACCGAGTGTATGAATGAATTCGCCAACTTCCAGATTACATTCGTGGGCGATCAAGTGTGTTAATAGTGCATAGCTTGCGATATTAAATGGTACTCCTAAAAAGATATCCGCACTTCGTTGATACAACTGACAAGAAAGTTTTCCATCCGCTACGTAAAATTGGAACAATGTATGGCATGGTGGTAATGCCATATTTGATGGAACGTCCTCAGGATTCCAAGCCGTAACGATATGACGACGTGAATCTGGGTTTGTTTGAATTGATGTTATCACTTGCTTTAATTGATCAATTGTTTCATTTTTTGACGTTTTCCACGCACGCCATTGTTTGCCATAAACAGAACCAAGGTCACCGTATTTTTTTGCAAATGTGTCATCATGAATAATATTATCTTTGAAGATGGCCATCTGCTCTCGGTATAATTTATTAAATTCTGGGTTCTGCTGGCTGCGATTGCCAAAATCCGTCATATCTGGTCCGGTATATTCAGAGCTTTCCACCCATTTTTTAAATGCCCATTCATTCCAGATATTGTTATTATTCTTAACTAAATAGCGAATGTTTGTGTCTCCTTTAATAAACCACAGTAATTCACTTGCTACAAGGCGAAAGGGAACTTTTTTTGTCGTCAAAAGTGGAAACCCATTTCTTAGATCAAAACGCATTTGATGACCAAACACAGAATAAGTTCCCGTATTGGTACGATCGTCTTTTTTTGTTCCATTTTGCAGTACATGTTTACATAAATCTAAATATGCTTGTTCATCTTTCAGCATATAATCCCCTCCGCTCTTTGATACTAATAGACATAGTTCAATGTATTATTAAATCTCCGTTAACTGAAGTTTCACTTTACCCATTGTAACATAAACGTAATCCGTAGTAGATCATAAACCATTCATTATCGCATAAAACTGTTAAGAGTGCGTGTTCAAAAAGGAGGATAAAAAGGACCGCGTCGGTTAAGTACGCTGGCGTCCTGCCAGCAACGCCGACACTAGCACGTCCTGTGCGTCGAAAGTTCAAGGCGGCGTAGCTTTGAGTACCGAAACGGGCTTCCATAGGATGTGGTGACTTCTGCGTTGCCCACAGGACGTGGGCGGTTTTAGCAAAAGTTCCTTAGCTCGTGAGGAACGGGCTTACACAGGAAGTGTTGACTTCTACGTTGCCCACAGGACGTGGGCGTACTTAGTAGAAGTTCCCTTTTCGCTAACGAAGAAATTCGATGTGTCATTTTTACCGGACTTTTTGAACAACCTCTTAAGAGGAATGAAACATGAAAGGGGACATTCTTGTGAATGGAACTGTTGAACATGTTATGAAACAATCTGTGCTTTATAGCTTCATGTTAAGCCAACCACTTGCTACCTATGTTGATGCATATCCTGTCCTTCAAAACAATTTATTAATCGAAGCGGAACTTGTAGAATATGGCGAACATAGTGAAACAGTTCGCGTATTACAACAAAAATTAAATAAGTTAGCTTATTATGATGATCATATTGATGGTGACTTTGGAATTTTGACAGAACATGCGCTAAAAAAATTTCAAACAGAACATGACATTACGGTAACAGGGCAAGGTGATATTAAGACAATATATGAATTAATCGAAGCCGAAAAAGCGATGTATATGGAACAAATAAAAGATCTATCAGAAACGATTTATCCTGGTTTGCATAGCAATGATGTGAAACTCGTACAGCAGGCCTTGCATTATTTTGGCTATTATGAGGGAGAAATGGATGGGATTTTTGGACCACGTACAATGCAAGCCTTAAAAATTGCCGAGGATGAACACGATATAGAACTTACAAATGGAATAACGCAACAAAAACTAACAGTATTGTATGAAAAAACCGATAATAACCAAGTAAAGGCAAAAGAAACTGAGACTGCTACCAAAAACAATGAACATAAGGTGAAGAATGTAGAAGTAAAAGGAACCAATAATGCTCAAATAGCCCAAGTCGCCACTCAATACATTGGTACACCTTACGTATGGGGTGGTGAATCACCGGATGGGTTTGACTGTAGTGGATTTATTCAATATGTGTTCCAGACTCAAGGTATCACAACACCAAGAACAGTTGGTGATATGTGGAACTTTTCCCAATCTGTAGGTAATCCATCAATCGGGGACCTTGTCTTCTTTGAAACCTATAAACCTGGGCCATCACATATGGGAATTTATCTAGGTGACGGGGAATTCATTCATGCTGGGGAGTCTCGTGGAGTAGAAATAAGTAAAATGAACAATTCATATTGGGAATCCAAATATATTGGAGCGAAGCGAATCAATTAATTGTGTTGCCACTCATTTTATAATAATCCCTTGAACAATGACAAATACTAAGCATATTAAAGTCAAAAAGGTGGGATTAAAATGAGTGGATTCATCGTAAAATTAATTGTATGTCCGATAGGTATCATCCTTGCATCGTGGATTTTCCCTAATGTTAATTTTGCTTATTGGTACCAGCCAATCATTATTGGTGTTGTATTAGCAGTTATTGGTTATTTTATGGAAGTTGTAATGCTAAAGGAAAACACGAACTGGTTAAGCACAGGATTGGATTTTATTGTCACGACACTTGTTGTCTATTACGGTGCCATGTTCTTCGTAAATTCAGCCGTCACCTTTTGGGGAGCAGTCTTGACTGGAATTCTCATTGCAGTAACAGAAATATTCCAGCATTACTGGTTATTGGAAACTGGAAGAGCAAAAAAAGGACCTGTCAGCGACTAAATCTTAAAGGCTGGTTATAGGGTTTCATATTCCTATAATCGGCCTTTTTATGTTTTTACCATTCACGAAAGAACTGCTTTAAATATGCTTCCATGAATTTGTGTCGTTCACTTGCGATTTGTCTTGCTGTTTTTGTATGCATGCATTCTTTTAATGTTAATAATTTATCATAAAAGTGTTGAATGGAAGTGTTCCCTTTATATGTATCATGGTAAATAAACTGCCCCTTCGCCCCACCATAAGCAAAGGTTCTGGCAATTCCAATCGCACCAATTGCATCAATCCGATCAGCATCTTGAACAATTTTCCCTTCTAGTGTCGTTGGGACGTTCCCTTTACTGAACGAAACATCTTTCATAGCTGTTTTTATCTGTTTAATACTACAAGTTGTTAAACCAATCGATTCGAGAAATAAATCCAATTCATGTAAAGCTTTTTTTGGATCAGTAAAAAGTTTATAATCACCAATATCATGTAGCCACGCGGCAGCCTCACAAATGAAAATGTCAGCAGACTCTTGTTCCGCGATCATCCTTGCTGTTTTGGCTACACGCCGCATATGAAAATAATCATGTCCTGATGTGTCATCTTGAAAGTGATCCATTACATAAGTCTTTATTTTCGATAGTTGCTCATCTATTCTCATAAAAACACCCCTTCTCAAATTACTCCCTTAAGTAATTCCTGCTTTAAACGCTTTCATTATAACCCAACTCTTGATAAAAGATATAGTCATAACGTACTTAAAAAGTTATGATTTTTGGTGGCTATTTCTTGACGGAGAACCTAAAATAAGCTATGATTTAGACAAGCAAAGAAGATGTATGGAATCATTAATGACAGGCAGCTTCTATAGAAGTGGATGTGACTTATGATCCTACGCTTCTATAGGAGCTGCCTTTTTTCCGGTTCATCCAGCTTTGTATTATTAACACGTGTTAAAGAATGTTTAAATACATGCTTTTGCGTGAAAGTTTTTAGGAGGATTAATCACAATGGAAAACGGAGTAGTAAAATGGTTCAACGCAGAAAAGGGTTATGGTTTCATTCAAGTTGAAGACGGAAATGATGTATTTGTTCATTATTCTGCAATTCAAGAAGAAGGCTTCAAATCTTTAGAAGAAGGACAAGAAGTTACTTTTGAAATCGTAGAAGGCGAACGCGGACCTCAAGCGGCCAATGTAGTTAAAAAATAATTTATCAATATACAAAAGCGGTAATCTTTCGTTAGATTACCGCTTTTTCTGTTTTTTAATTAAAAACAATCAAGTCGCCCTTGTTAAAGCATTTTCTTCACGTGGTATCCGTAACCGCAAGAGACCAAGGTGCAGCAATGGAAATAAAAATGCTGTAAAATAAGCATCAAACATAAGTGGTATGATCAACAGTTCAATGAACACAATTAGATAATTTGGATGTTTGATATATTTATAAGGCCCTTTTTTAATCAAGGATACCCCTGGCAATATGATTATTTTCGTATTCCAAAATCTCCCTAAAGTTCGGATACACCATACCCGGCCGAATTGAGTGGCGATGAAAATCAGAAACAAAAAGGAACTTAATCGCTTGCCAGCAATATCATTTAATTCAACTTCAAAAATAATAGCCAGGAAAAACAAGCTATGGAGAATGATAAACCATTTGTAATGTTTCTTCCCTTTCTCAACTCCTCCTCTCTCTTTCATCCACTTTTCATTTCGTTTTGCTATCATTAGTTCCAAAATACGCTGACACACAATCGCTCCTAGTAAAAAAATCATCCATATCGTCATTCGCTCCACTCCAATAATAATAATTCTGAGCTAAATCCTGGCCCTAAAGCAGATAAAATGCTGAATTCCCTCGGACTAATTTCCTCCTCTTTCATCCATTCATTTAATACATAAATGACTGTGCTTGAAGACATGTTTCCATGATTTCGTAACACACTATACGAATGAACTAACTGTTCACGAGAAATATGTAAAGTATCTTCCATTGCCTCTAACACTTTCTTACCACCTGGATGTGCAATAAATGAATGAATGGAGTTATCAGTTATGTTTTCCTTTTTTAAAAACGCATTCATATGATCTTTCCAAAGTGTTTGTACGAGATTCGGAATACTTTTAGAAAAGATGACTTCCAATCCATTGTTTGTAATGCCCCACCCCATTACAGATAGACTATTCTTTTTTGTAAATGAACTTGTAGTAACTAGTTTGGGTAATACTTTTTTGCGTTTTAGGCGGTAGATAGAATCCTTTCCACTCATAAAAACGGCGCCCACTCCATCACCAAATAAAGCGGTTCCAACTAGGTTACTCTTCTTATGGTCATCTTTTTGAAATGTTAAGCTACACAATTCTGCACAAACAACAAGTACCGTTTTGTCTGGATGTGCCGTAAGAAAGTCATAGGCGCGCGCTAATCCAATGGCACCCCCGGCACAACCAAGTCCCCACAATGGCATGCGCTTAACATCCTCGCGAAAAGGACGTTCATTGAAAATGTGGGTATCAAGCGAAGGGGTAGCGATCCCAGTACTTGATACAAATATAATCATATCAACTGCCTCATACGGGATTGTTTCCGTTAAGAATTGCTCGTTTGTTAGGCAATGATCAATCGCCTTTAAGGAATAATCGCAAGCATGAATTTGATACAAATTATTTTTTTCCTGAAAAGTATGGTTAGTTTTAAACCAATCCTTTTCTATTACGAATTGTCGTTTCGCTATTTCGGCATGGTCAAATACCGGTAACAATCTTGCCAATTGTTTTTCTGTATACGGAAATAACGCTCCAACCATTTCTTTAATTTCTTGTTGGTTCATTTCATATTTTGGAATGCCAACACCTGTAGAACAAATATATGTCATTAGATTCACCTTTTTAAAGGTAGTTTGTGTTGTTTGAATTAAAATATGAAAAAAATTTCTAACTGACAATCGTAATGTAAAAAACAGGGGCTGAGTGCAGCCCCTGTTTTTTACACCTTATAAATATCCGCGTATTTATTCGTTAAATATTGTACTAAATAATCAGGATTTAACGATTCATTTGTGACGTCTTGAATAATTTCCAACGGTTTTTTCATTTTTCCATATTGGTGAATGTGACTTGTTAACCATTGTCTGATTGGATCAAAATTACCTTTTGCAATTATGTCATCCAAGTTCAACTCTTTTGCCATGGTATGCTGAAATTGTGCTGCATACATGTAGCCAAGTGCATAGGATGGGAAATAACCAAAATCTCCTCCAGCCCAATGGATATCCTGTAAGACTCCTTCTCGGTCCGTCGGAGGTTCAATTCCTAGATAATCTACCATTTTTTCATTCCATAAATGTGGTAAATCACGAACGCTTATTTCATCGTTGATTAATGCCTTCTCTAGTTCATATCTGATCATAATATGAAGAGGATACGTTAATTCATCTGCTTCTATACGGATGAATGATGGCTTAACCTCATTTACGGCACGATAAAAATCATCCAACGGAACATTATGAAATTGTTGTGGTGCAAATGATTTGAATAGATCATAGTGTGATTGCCAAAAGGCTTCACTACGACCAATAAAATTTTCCCAGAACAATGACTGTGATTCATGAATACCCATTGAAGTTCCTGTTGCTAGTGGTGTTCCAGCAAGTTGATGACTGATGTTTTGCTCATATAATGCATGTCCGCCTTCATGAATCGTGCCAAATACAGCCATACGGAAATCCTCTTCATCGTATCTTGTTGTTATCCTGACATCATTCAAGTTTATTCCAATTGCAAATGGATGAATCGTTTCATCAAGTCGACCGGAATCAAAGTCATACCCCATCTGCTTTAGAACTTCTAACGTAAATGCTCGTTGGTCTTGTTTTGGAAAATGCCCTGTTAATATAGTAGGATCAGGTTTTGCATTACTTCGACTAATATTATCAACTAATGAACTTAAAGGCTTTCGAAGGTTGGGAAACACGTTGTCTAATGTCTTGGTTGTAACTCCAGGCTCATAATTATGTAAAAGTGCATCATAGATGTTTGCTTCATATCCCCAATAGTTAGCAAACCTTTTATTATAATCCACGAGTTTTTCCAAATAAGGTTGAAACAATGAAAAATCAGCTTTCTCTCTTGCTTCCTGCCATATCGCTTCAGATTTTGATTGGAGCATCACATATTCTTTGAATTCATCATGAGGAATTTTTTTATTACGCTTATATGTTTCTTGACAATTTTCAGCGGTTTTTCTAATTATCTTATCCTCTGTTGATTCCATTAACATATCAGTAATGTATTTCATTTTTTCAGATGTTTCCAATTGATGTAGCTTTTCAGATAGTAACCCTACTACCTCTGAGCGTTGTCCCACACCTTTTTTGGGGATTTTTGTCCGCATATCCCATTGTGTAAGCGTAATTGCTTCTCGGTATGCATTTTGTTCTTGAAGTAATTCTTGAAAGTCTTTCTCTAAAGCTTCTGTATTACCCTTCATTTTGATCTCCCCTCTCTATTTCTTTCCAAAGTACTGATAATAATCAGTACGAATGAATCCATTAAAAAGTTTTCGCTTTTTCGTTGCTTTTTGCCCATACTGCTTCTCAAAATTTTCAAAAGCAGTTAGGATATAAACACTCCAGCTTGGATGTTCCTTCATGATGTTGCCAAGATCTTGATAGAGACTCGCAATCGTTTTTTTGTCTCCAAGTCGTTGTCCGTATGGTGGATTTCCTATGATATACCCATTTTCTTTACGAATGAATAGATCTTTCACTTGCATTTGTTTCCATTCGAGTAAATCACCCAAGCCCGCTTCTGTTGCATTGTCTTTCGCTATTTTTATCATATTGTGATCAATATCTGAGCCAATGATATCGAGTGGTTGATCGTAATTCGCTAGATCTTCTGCCTCTTCAAAAGCTTGTTCCCAATAACTGTTTTTAATAAAGCCCCAATTTTCAGATGCGAATTCACGATTAAATCCTGGTGCGATATTTTGTCCTATTAATGCAGCCTCAATTGGTATTGTGCCTGAACCACAAAAAGGATCTACTAATGTGTATGCAGGCTTCCAATTTGTCAACAAAACAAGTGCTGCAGCCATTGTTTCTTTTAATGGTGCTTCACCTTGCCCTACTCGATAGCCACGCTTATGTAAACCAGCGCCAGACGTATCTAATGTCAGGGAGGCAATATCTTTATGTATAGCCACTTCTACTTTGTACAATGCACCCGACTCCGGCATTTTTGAAGCTAGTCCATATTTCAGTTTTAAACGCTCAGCAATTGACTTTTTTACAATAGCCTGACAATCCGGGACACTATACAATGTGGATTTCACTGATTTTCCAGAAACGGGAAATTGGCCGTCCTCTGTAATAAAATTTTCCCATGGTAATGCTTTTGTGTGTTCAAATAGTTCATCAAATGTTTTTACGTTAAATTCACCGATTAGTAATTTAACTCGATCTGCAGTTCGAAGCCATAGGTTACAGCGAGGGATGGCTGTTATTGGTGCTGTGAAAATGACCTTTCCATTTTCCACCTCCGCATCATAGCCAAGGTCCTTTACTTCACTTGCAACAACTGATTCTAATCCCATCGCTGCTGTTGCTATTAATTTTACATGTTGATTCATAATAATCTTCACTCGTTTCTTTAAATAGGTTGTTCAAAAAGGCACAAATGATAAGCGGCGAATCTCTTCGTTGGCTTGTTTCTCCGCTCCTTGGAAAAGAAGGCCACTTTTCCTGCGTGCGATGTAGAGTCGGGGGAAGCTTTACTTAGTGCTCAAAACTACTCCGCCTCGACCTTCTTGCTTCTAATTTGGCACTTTTTGAACACACTTAAAACTAAATTAAGTTTAGTTTACCACTTTAATGAAAAAATAAAAAACCTTTCACTTGGCGATCCCATGTGAAAGGTTTGTCTGAATTTATTGTATGGACCATTGAATACTTCATAAGCCATGTTCTGTTCCATTGTACTCCAAACGGTGGTCAACCTTGTACTTTGGTCGTAATCATCTATCTGCAAGCATTAGCTTGTCCCTTTTTCAGTTTAATTCCCTAATTAAGGGTGCCCCTACCATTATTTGGGTTGCTCACTCGTGGGGTTTACCTCGTTCCACTCTGGATGTTTCCATTCAGACTTCGTCACTGTGGCACCTTCAAGAAGTTTTTTCCATATCCAAAAGACTTAGGAATTCCTTCTGCCGTTAACCCAATCGGCTACCTTGACTTATGGTTTCGTCAAGCACGAACACTACAAACATCTCAGTCTGTGTGAGCATGGACTTTCCTCTGCATTATTCATGCAGCGATTACGTCAGTATTCAACATCATTCTCAGAAGATTATACCACAAACTTTGTATAAATGCATTGGTAAAATAAGCAAGACGTTAGGAATCGGCATATTTTTTACCGAAAACGGTTTTTTCCAAATTGGACAAACGCTTGAGAATGTCGTAGTTCACTTGATGATTTGGTGCTTGAGATCGGGTTCTTGATTGATCTGTTTGTTTTCGTAATCGTTCATTTTCTTGTTGTAGTTTATCAATTTCTTGTTGGAATGCCTCATAATCCTGTATGATCGAGTCTAAAAATTCATCTACTTCTTCTTGATTATATCCGCGCATTGCGGTTTTAAAATTTTTTTCAAGGATGTCTTTTCCACTGAGTTGGATGTTACTTCCGTTCATTGTTATCATCACCTCATATTCTTCACGAGTACATCTATATTTTTTCAAATAAACAAGGGAATGTCAATTTTAATTGTATTATTGATATACGTATATATGCTTGTTTAGAAAAAGTTTGTATGAAATAAATAAAAGAAGCTGCGAATTCCAGCTTCTTTATTCTCTGTTATGCAGGTCATCCGGTTGAAAGGAAAATGGTAATAACTCTTCCACCGAAACCGTTTTTGTGTTGTTATGTAGATTTGTTAAATGGACCGTCATTGTTGGTTTAAAAAACTCACTCATTACTTGACGGCAGGATCCGCATGGTGGTACGGGCCTATCTGTATCTGCGACAACAGCCATTTCAATAAATTCTCTTTCTCCGTCTGCAATAGCTTTGAAAATAGCCACTCGTTCTGCACAACAGGTAACTGGAAATGCAGCATTCTCGATATTACAACCAGTATAGACTTTTCCCGATTTGGTCGTTAAGGCTGCACCAACCGGAAATTCTGAATATGGGACATAGGCTTTCTCCATTATTTTTTTTGCCTCATTAATTAAACTTTCTTTATTCATCTTGCCTTCCCCTTTCATACTAGGTGGAAGGCAATTATACGGAATTAAATGGTTATTGTAAAGGCTTTATTATTGTAATTCCCGTAATAACTGATCGAAAACATAATGAACTGATTTATTTAATTCCATGTAGCGTTTACGTTTCACATCAATATAGAAGCTATGCATTAACAACAATTCCATGTTTTCTCGTGTGGATGTAATCTGTTGTGGGTGAACGTTTACTTCGCGATTTTTTATAGATTTCAGTGCTGCTTCTTCCCATTCTGCTAAAAGCTGGTAAATAGGATTCGTTGTTTCTTTCACAGTTAAAAAAAATTGTTTATCCCGTTTATCCTCAGGAGGATCGTTATTTTCATATCTGTCTGTTAATTGATCTAGATGTTGTTTTAATTCTTTTGTTTGCTCTGTTAATTCCATATCCAAAAACCGCCTTTTATTCTATGTCTCCTTATACTGTATCACCTATTAAGGTTTCTTTGCACGGCTTTTAATTCGATTTACGGTCGACTGTGTTATTCTAATCGTATTTTGCTGGTAATAAAACGATTGAATGATTTCATTATCAACCTTCATTGTTAGCTTTTGATCAATCCATCTTAATTGGTCAGACATATTTTGAAGTGAATTCACAAATGTCTGCTTATCTATTCCCTCGTCTGAATACGATAACTTTTGAGCTAAAATAGTCACACTTCTCACCCTTCATCAAAGTATTTTACCTAACTAATTCGGCAAAAGTTTGCAACGACCTTCTTGTTCGACAAAACTAGAAAAAATGAGCCAAAACAAGTGCAAGCACTCATTTTTTCCTTAAAATTAGACAAGCTAAGATTAAAGGAGGCATGAGTATGAAGAAACAGACGAAACCAAAAACTGAAGAAAAGCAAAAGAAAGAGGTACGGGGTTACGGCAATAAAAAATTAGACGGCCCTGATCGACCTTCAACTTAAGAAACGGAAATGTGTAATCTTATAAAAAAATCGGCCCTTCAAGCCGATTTTTTTCTTATCATAAGAACATATTTTTAATGTGATAAAATGCATAAAGCATATGCCTTTTTTTGTAAAAAGATGAACCAACGTTTGGATTTATCGAATCGATTTGTACACCTTGCAACCATTTAGATTTTATCCCCCCTAATTTGTACCAATCTTTACGAATAGTATCTTGATGGGATATTGTAGGGTAAACTACACGTAAAAGTGGACTTTTGGGCAAGTGTAACTGTAAGAATTGTTCATAATCACGTCGAGAACCAGTGTGCTCCGTAGCAATGGCGAAATCAAGCAGATCTTGATAAATGGTTGGATCGTATATAATAGCAGCAAGACGTTTTCCTAATGTTATCCTGTTCGTTACATTGGTGAAATCATGTACAAATGCACCATATAAATTGGGAGATCGCGTAGGCAAAATTACTGCATTCATGAATAAAAAATCCTGTAAGAGGTATGGAAGTCTGAAAAATACCTGATACTTAAAATAGGTCTGTTTCAAGACTGGGTGTTGAATAACATTTTGCTCATTAATGATCAAAGCAGTCATTAACCTTTCTTGATCATGATAATGCCAAAAATGATGCCATTCGTGAACCATGTATGTTGTAACACGTAGTTCTGTTAACAAATCAAACAATGGTGTATCCAGTTTTTTCGATAACTTATAGACTAATAATTGAGGATAAGCATCGGAGAAAATCAACCAATTCGCCCGTTCATATGTCATGAATAACTGCTGACGTTTTTTATGACTGAGAAGTTTTTTAAATGGCGGTAAAAAAAGATCTGTCATGTTCCATCCAGCATTTCTGGAAACTAAGCTTGCAACAAAGGCCCACTTGATTTCCGGAAAGCAAAGGTAAAAGTTTTGATATGCTTTCGTACGGGTAATGTTATCGAGATTATGTTCTTTTGTCTTCTTTATTATATAATGGAGGTAATCTTGGTTCCTTAGCATGGATAGTGACACGCTCCCAGATAACTTGAATTACGATAACTATTAGAATTCGTATTTACAGTACATTTTATGCATTTGTTTATTATCAAGTCCGCTTTTTTTGTGGTATGATACTGTAATATGCAAGGGGGAATTTGGATGAACTATCCGAATGGAAGAAAGCATACAATCCCGCAAAATAATAGAAATCAAGCGAAAAACAGCTTTAGTAATCGGGGGATGACATTAGAAGAAGATATTAATGAAACGAACACGTATTATTTGGAAATGAATAAAGCAGTGATCCATAAGAAACCAACACCTGTACAAATAGTAAAGGTTCACTATCCTAGAAGAAGTGCTGCTGTGATTACTGAAGGCTATTTTAAACAAGCTTCAACAACGGATTACAATGGATTATACCGTGGAAAATATGTTGATTTTGAAGCAAAGGAAACAAAAAATAAAACACTGTTTCCATTAGCTAATATCCACGATCATCAGATAAAACACATGCAATCCATTGTGGAGCATGATGGGATTTGCTTTATGTTAATTCGATTCGCCACATTTAATGAGACCTATTACATGCCGGCTGAAAAGATTTTTCCATATTGGCAAAACAAACTAAATGGTGGTCGTAAATCGATTCCCTATCAAACAATTAAACAGGATGGATACCAGATCCCCTTTCATTTTCAAAAGAGAGTGGATTATTTGCAGGTAATTGATCAGCTTTATTTTTAGAGACGGAGGAATGGAGCTATGGCAGAAAACGGCCAATCTCGCATGGCAAGAAGAAAGCAAAAGAAGACGAAAAAGAAACCGTTATGGAAAAGGATCTTTCTCTATACTGGAATCATAATTTTAGCTTTAGCAATTGGTGTCGGAGCATTGTTCACCTATTATATCGCTACTGCACCTGATATTGATGCATCAAAACTAACAGACCCATTTTCATCAAAAATTTATGATAAAGATGGGGAGTTGTTTGCTGATTTGGGCGCTGAACAGCGAACGAAAATTAGTTATGATGACTTACCACAAGTCCTGATTGATGCGGTTGTTGCAACAGAGGACTCTCGGTTCTTTAAACACCACGGGATAGACCCTAAACGAATTGGCGGTGCAATTATCGCTAATATTACGGATGGTTTTGGTTCTCAAGGTGCAAGTACCATAACTCAACAGGTGGTAGAACAAGCCTTCCTAGAACATGATAAAAAAATAAGTCTAAAAGTACAGGAAATGTGGTTAGCACTTCAATTAGAGCAGGACTACTCAAAAGAAGAAATACTCGAGATGTATTTGAATAAAGTTTATTATGGCAGTGGCGCCTATGGGGTAGCTAAAGCCGCACAAAATTATTTTGGTAAAACAGATTTGAACGACTTAACATTGCCTGAGGCAGCCATTTTAGCAGGTTTACCGCAACGACCAACTGGTTATGACCCGTATAACCATCCTGAGCTGACAAAGGAACGGATGGATACAGTATTAGATTTAATGGTCATGCATGGTAAGATAACGGAAAAGAAAGCAAATGAAGCGCGAAAAGTGGATATCCCATCACTATTAACAGATACACATCCTGATACATCACCATATGAAGGATTTTTACAACAGGTTAAAAAAGAAGTAGAACAGAAACTTGATGGTGCTGATATTTATACGGATGGACTAAAAATATATACAACGTTGGACACAGACATGCAAGACCATGTTGAGTTCCTATTTTCGGATAGCGATGATAATCCAATTCCGTATCCAGATAAAGTAGAAGACACGAAAGGTAATATGGTCGATATGCAAGCTGGAATGGTTGTATTAGATACGAAAAATGGGGCAATACGTGCAATTGGCGGTGCTCGTGGAGGACTTGAAAACGGTGGCTACAACTATGCCATTCAGGGTGGCCGTCAAGCCGGGTCTACTATGAAACCGATCGCTGCTTATGGTCCTGCTATTGAATATGAAAAATGGTCAACATATCATCAACTAAACGATGATAAACCTTTTGGAATTGCGGGTACCAATAAAAAAGCAGGCAACTGGAATGGTAAATATCAAGGCTGGATGTCAATGCGTTATGCATTAGCCCAATCATTAAATGTTCCAGCACTAAAAACAACAGATAAAATCGGCACAGGAAAAGCACAGGAATTTGCTGAAGGTTTAGGAATAGATTTTGGTGATAAAAATATGACCATTCTGGATACTATTGGAGGGGCTTCACTAGAAGTTACCCCATTAGAACTTGCGGGTGCATATCGTGCATTTGGTAATGAAGGGATATCGAATGATCCATACTCTGTTACGAAAGTAGAATTCCCTGATGGTAAAACGGTTGATTTGAAGCCAAAACCAGAGCCTGTTATGTCGGACTATACGGCATATATGATAACCGACATGCTAAAATCAGTTATGACTGAAGGTACAGGAACATCAGCTAATATTCCTGGACTTCCAGTAGCTGGGAAAACGGGAACAACAAATCTTGAAAAAAAAGATGGCAGTCCTGATTCCTGGTTCAGTGGTTATACAACGAATTACACCATTTCGATTTGGACTGGATACGATGATCAGAAAGTGGTTTTACCTGATACCAAAATTCCGCACGCATTGTTTAAAAATACGATGTCCTATATTTCTGAAGGTAAGGAAACAGCTGATTTCACAAAACCAAGTTCGGTTGTGGAGATTGGTGTAGAAAAAGGATCAAATCCTGCGAGGTTACCAAGTGACTATACACCAGATTCGGAAATTGTTTCGGAGTTATTTGTGAAAGGAAATGAACCATCAAAAACGTCTGAGAAATTCGATAAACTTGATCCTGTCAGTGATTTAACAGCATCTTTTAACGAGGATGAAAATACAATTGATGTGGAATGGGATTATGATGAAGATCAGGACGTTTCCTTCCAGGTAAGTGCTGGTATTGACGGCGGACAGATGCAAGAATTATCAACAACAGATGATACAGAAATGGAAATCACAAGTGTCGAACCAGGTGTCGAGTATACGATCCAAGTCGTTGTTGTTAGTAATGATGATGAGGCAAACACGAGTGAAGCAAAATCAACGAAAGTGAAAACCGGCGGCGAAGATGAAGAAGATGAGGACGAAGATGAGAATGATGGTGAGATGGAAGCTGTTAATGGATTAAATGCTACCTATAAAAATAATACAATTGATGTTTCATGGAAATATAATGGCCCTGCGGCAACGTTTGAGGTAACCGTAACACCAAGTGGTGGTGCACCTCAACAACAAACAGTTAATTCAAACGGCCTTAAAATTGACAATGCACAACCAGGTACCACCTATACGATTGCCGTTACACCAATAGGTAAAAATGGAGAAACGAGCGGTATTCGAGGTGAATCGCAAAGTACAACCATTCAAATACCTGGTGAAGATGAAGAAACTAGTGGTCCAGGAGAAGGTCATGGAAATGGTGGTCATGGAAACGGGAACGGAAATGATCAAGAAGATGACGAAGACCAAGACAACGACGAATAAAAAATAAAAAAGACCGAGGCAGCTCATTTTAAAATGAACTGCCTCGGTCTTTTTAAATAGCATTTCGCTTTTTCATTCGTTTCTGACCTTCCCTGCAAACTTCTAACAGAGGGCATTCAGGGCAATTTGGATTTTTAGCTTTGCAATGGTATCTGCCAAAGAAAATCATTCGGTGATGTGTTTCACTCCATTCATTCTTGGGAACTTTTCTCATTAGTGTTTGTTCTACTTCTAAAACAGAATCCTTCCATCGGCAAATCCCTAATCGCTTCGCAACACGTTCGACATGTGTGTCAACCGCAATGGCTGGTTCATGAAAAGCAACTGAAGCAACAACATTGGCAGTCTTTCGCCCAACCCCTGCCAATTTCATGAGCTCGTCTTTTGTCTCCGGAACTTCTCCACCATATTCATCAATTAGCATTTGGCAAAGTTTCCGAATGTTTTTTGCTTTGTTCCGATATAGTCCAATTGATCGGATGTCCTGCTGTAATTCTTCTAATGTGACAGCTAAATAATCTTCAGGTGTTTGATATTTTTTAAACAGTTCCTTTGTCACCTTATTGACCAACACATCTGTACATTGGGCTGATAAAAGTACAGCAATGACTAATTCAAATGGATTGGCATGATTTAATTCACATTCCGCTTCTGGGAACATTTCACGCATGCGATCCAAACAGAACTGGACTTGTTTTTTCGTTAGCACCGCTTAATCCTCCCCTTCTAACCAGTTATAGTAAAACGATGTATCTCTCTTTTTGGTTGGTGTTGTTTGTTTACTAATTTGTTTATGATGAAATGATTTGGTTGCGTCTCTCGCTTGTTCGACTGTCTGTATCCCCTTCTTCTTCCAGTCCCGGAGAATTCGATCGATATATTTAAAATTAAGTTTTCCCATTAAAACCGATTCTCTTAATGCGGCTTTAATTAATGACGGTGCTAATTCGTCTTCATCTAACCACACGTTAATGGTTTCGATTTCAAATGGTGACAATGGCCTACCAAATTCTTGTTCAAATAGAATAAAAATGGAGCCATCTTCATGCTCTACTTTAGGCTTGACGGGCGAAAATATTTTATCCCAAAGTGGTTCTAAGGAGTATAGTTCACTCCACTGATTTTGTTCATTTTTTGTTTGCTCAATTGCCAAAAACCCCTTCTGAATTAGCTTGCGTAGTATAGCTGAGCACTCTTGTTCATCTATTGTTAGGAACGATGCCAGTTCGGCTGGAGTCGGAAATTCATTTTCATCAAATATAAATCGATATATCTGTAATAACAACATAACGTCCTTTTCATCTAGTCCGAGTGATTTATAATTCGTTAACAATCTTGACGGGACTTGCAATTGGTTTAATAATAATTGTTGAATTTGGATTGATTTACGCAATTTATGCACCTCATTCCTAGTATAGCATGGAAAAGCTTTGATAACGTTTAAAATCCCTCGCTTTTACACAAGGGATTTTTATTACGAAACTGTTCGATTAATCAAGGATATAGTCTATTTAATAGTCGAGGGAATGGTATTGTTTCCCTTACATGTTCAACACCTGCTAGCCATGCTACCGTTCGCTCAAGGCCGAGTCCAAATCCGGAATGTGGGACACTTCCATACTGACGAAGCTCCAAATACCACTGATACGCCTCTCCGGTCAAATTATGTTCCTCATAACGTTGTTTCATTAATTCTAAATCATCGATACGTTGTGAGCCACCAATGATTTCGCCATAACCTTCTGGGGCAATTAAATCAGCACATAACACAACATCATCACGGTTTGGATCTGGTTTCATGTAAAAAGCCTTAATATCTTTCGGATAGTTTGTGATGAACACTGGTTTGTCGAAGCTTTCGGCAATTGCTGTTTCATGTGGTGCTCCGAAATCTTCTCCCCATTCAATATCGGTAAATCCCTTTTCTTTTAGTAGTTCGACTGCATCGTCATATGAAATTCTTGGGAAAGGTGCCTTAATTAATTCAAGTTTTGCTGTATCACGTTCCAATACATCAAGTTCTAGTTTACAATTATTTAATACGGATTGCACAATAAAACTCACGTACTGTTCTTGGATTTGTAAACTTTCCTCATGATCAACAAAGGCCATTTCTGGTTCAATCATCCAAAATTCAATGAGATGTCTTCTCGTCTTTGATTTTTCCGCGCGAAATGTTGGGCCAAAAGAAAATACCTTACCGAATGCCATTGCCGCTGCTTCCATGTATAGTTGGCCACTTTGTGATAAATAGGCTTCTTCATCAAAATACTGGGTATGGAATAATTCAGTAGTTCCTTCAGCGGATGATCCCGTTAAGATTGGCGGATCAATTTTAACGTAACCACTTTCATTAAAAAATTGGTATGTTGCCCTGATAATTTCATTCCGAATTTTCATTACTGCATGTTGTCGCTTAGAACGAAGCCAAAGATGACGATGGTCCATTAAAAATTCTGTACCATGCTCTTTTGGTGTGATTGGATAATCAACGGCTTCATGAATTAATTCAAGCTGGTGTACTTGCATTTCATAACCAAATGGTGAACGCTTGTCCTCAACAATTGTTCCCGTTATGTACATAGACGTTTCTTGCGACATGTTTTTTGCAAGTTGAAAATCCTCTTCACTCACATCATTTTTCGCAACTACAGCTTGAATGAAACCTGTTCCATCACGCAATTGCAAAAAGGCAATTTTACCACTTGAACGTTTATTGGCAAGCCATGCGCCGATTGTTACTTGCTGTCCTTCATGTTTAGGTACTTCTGATATCGTTGTTTTCAACAAAATTCCCTCCAAAAACTAAGATTGATGGTTTAAGACAAAACGTTTTATTCGTTTTGCTGCTTCTGTTAATAATTCAATTGATGTTGCATAAGATAGGCGTACATTATGTTCTGCTCCAAAACCGGATCCTGGAACAAGGGCAACTTTTTCCTCTTCTAATAATGCGGTAACCCACTCATCGACATTCGTAAATCCATTTGAGTTAGCTGCTTCCTGCACATTAGGGAACAAATAAAAGGCTCCCTTTGGCTTTATACAAGTTATGCCTGGTATATCATTGATTAAGTGATACATCTGATCTAAACGTTCTTTAAATGCATGTTTCATTTCATTCGTAGCATCATCATTTGCTGAATATGCAGCAAGTGCGGCATACTGTGCGATTGACGTCGGGTTTGATGTGGAATGGGATGCAAGGTTAGTCATTGCTTTTATGATTTTTTCATTTCCAGCTGCATAACCAATCCTCCAGCCTGTCATCGCGTGTGATTTAGATACACCATTAATAATAACAGTTTGTTCTTTAAGGGCATCTGAAATTTGCGCTATTGAGACATGCACATCTTCGGTATAAATTAGTTTTTCATAAATTTCATCGGATATGATCATAATATTATGTTTTAAGCAAACATCTCCAAGTGCAGCTAGTTCTTTTTCAGTATACATCATTCCCGTTGGGTTGCTTGGTGAATTGATAATAAATGCTTTTGTTTTCGCTGTAATAGCAGACTCCAATTGTTCAGGTGTTAATTTAAAGTGGTTCGCTTCTTCTGCTGTAACAAATACAGGTGTACCACCGGCTAGTTTAACCTGCTCTGGATAGCTTACCCAATATGGTGTTGGAATAATAACCTCATCTACTGGATTTAACAGTACTTGGAATAATGTGTATAATGCATGTTTTGCACCGGTTGTCACAATGATTTCATTTGTGTTATAAGACAAGTGATTATCGTTTTCTAGCTTATTTATGATCGCCTTTTTCAGTTCCACTGTTCCGCCGGATGGAGTATATTTTGTCATACCTTCACGCATCGCTTTTTCTGCTGCATCGATTATATATTTTGGTGTATTAAAATCTGGTTCGCCTGCTCCCAATCCAATTACATCATAGCCCTGCTCTTTTAATTCTTTCGCTTTAGCTGTAATAGCGAGAGTTGAAGATGGTGTTAATGTTTTAACTCTATTTGCTAATTCCATGAAATCACCTTCCTTATAGGGTTGTTTAACATATTGAAATCTTCTGGTTTACCTGTTTAATTAAACATACTCTTTAATCGGATTTGCTGAAACCGTGTACCATCGTAAATGGATAAATAATCAAATGTATAACGATCTGAACTATCTTTATATGTGACTTCCCATAAGGCTTTGTTATCAACCATTGCTGGGGTAACGTCGATAAGTTCACATTTATTACATTGTTCCTGCCATTGTTTAATAACATTCTGCTCACGTAAAATGTCAGATGCATCGATGATTGTTATCTTTTCTGATTTAGACTGAATCGGAACGAAAACAATCTTTTCATCCTGATCCTTTGTATTACCAAATAAAATGTGGTATGTTTTTTCACCCTGAAATTTTGAAATGCGATCAATTTCGGTTAGTTCCGTGTTTTCCAATACACGTTCTTTTGTGTCACTAAAACCAGCATTTTTACTTTCCTGGATACTATGGTATAAAAAGCCAATATAGATCAAACAAGAAATGAGGACAAGACAAATAACCAACAAAATCCATTTTAACCAATTAGGTACGATAGATTGTGAATATTGCTTGATTCTCATCAGTTTTATCTAATGCTAAACCAAACATTAGATCTTCCTTTTTTAGTGTTCGATTTAAGCAATCGACAATTTTGTACAATTCTGCGGAATAGTGGATTTTTAAAGTTGATAATGTCTCAGTATTGTTCAATCGTTATCCCTCCATAAAAGCTGCTTGTTTTATCAATTTTTGCTACACATAGTACATTTACCATGGTGAAAACTAATAGTACGCTTGAGATAAATATTTTTTGACCCTATACAGTATAACAAGCTTTATAATGTTTTGTATTTATTTCAACAAAAAATTTCCAGCCCCATACCATAATAACTGATGCATCGATTTGGTGCATCAGTATTTTTTTATTTTTACTAAAACCATTGTTCCGCCTTATCCATTAATCGTTGTGTTGAATCAAAAGTCGTTGGAACATTTGGAATTGATTCGGTAAAATAGGTACCATAACGAGCCTTCATTAATCGTGCATCACACACAAACACAATTCCCCTGTCATTTGATGAACGAATCAGCCGTCCAAATCCTTGTTTAAACCGGATAACAGCATTTGGTAGTGAAAGTTCCATGAATGCATTTTTACCATTACGTTTTAAATCACTGGCCTTTGCTTCATATATGGGATGGTCTGGTGGCTGGAAAGGCAGGCGGACAATGACTAGACATGACAAATCCTCACCAGGTATATCGACGCCTTCCCAAAAAGAGCTGGTTCCAAGTAAAATAGCTTGTTCATAATTGATAAAGTTTTTCTTTAACCTTGCACGACTTCCACTTGAAATTCCCTGGGCAATCAGAACATATTTTGTTAAATCCAGTGCTTCCTTCAGTACCGTGTATGATTTCTTTAACATGTCATACGATGTAAACAGGATTAACATCCGGCCTTTTGTAATCTCTGCCAATGATAATATTGCTTCACTTGTTGCATAAATATAATCGTCCAAATTCCCATGCTTGATATCGGGAAAGTCATTTGGAATCATTAACTGAACCTGATCTTGATATGTAAACGGAGATTTAATCTTCGCTGTCATCAATCGATCATCCATTAATCCTAAACGATTTTGAATAAAAGCAAACGAATTTTTCATCGTTAACGTGGCACTTGTTAATATAACACTTTGTTTTTGTTCGAAAAAGTCATGTGCTAATAATGTAGACATATTAATTGGTTCACTGTAGATGTAAACAGCATTTTTTGCCCCGAATGCTTCGATTTCAATCCATTTGACATGGCTAGTCTCATCATCATCGATCAGAAATAGTTGCTCGACATGATCAATAATTGTTTGCAGTAATTCAATCGTGATATCCATTTCATCCTTGTCATTTTTCGTAAGCAGATCTTTTTTTTCCAAATATTGTTCTGTATATGCCAAAATATGAATAAGATCACGGAAATAAAAGGTCAACCTTGTTGCCATTTCCTTTATTGTACTCCACTTGTCTGGATGTTCCTGATCATTTTCAAATCGGTATTGAATGCGTCCAATATCACTATAAGATTTTCTGATTTTTTGCTGATCAACAACATATTGAAAGAGATAGCGAAATAAATCATCAACTTCATATTTCGCTTTTTCATAAATATCATTCCACTTATCCATCGGTGTATTTTCAATCGAATAGGATGCTGCCAATTTTCCTAGCCAGTTCCCTTCATCCGTTCTACCAATATGATTTAACCTATAATGGATGGTTGCGTAATCAAGCTTCAATCCATAATGTTTGGAGGCTGTTTCTTCTAAATGATGAGCCTCATCAATGATTGCTTTGTCGTAAGTAGGCAAAAATTGATATCCATTAAACATATCTGTACATAATAATGCATGATTAGTAATCACGATATCAGCTTTTTGTGCCTGTCGTTTGGCATGCTGGTAAAATGACCTAGTGAACCATGGTGATGTTGGATCAGCATATCCTTCTGTATCTGTTGAAATGCGTTTAAAAAATAAAAAGCCACTTGATGGCAATTGAATTTCATCAATATCCCCTGTTTCTGTTTCCGTTAACCAAACAAGTAGCATGGCTTTAGTTAGGACGATATCATAGTTGTCTTGTTGTTCGGATGATAATTCATGTTCAAATTTTTCTAAGCTTATGTAATGCTGTTTTCCTTTTAACAATGCAACATGGAATGGAAATGAAACTAATTTATGAATTAATGGAATTTCTTCATCAAGCAGCTGTGATTGTAATTGAGTTGTATAAGTACTAATTACAATTCGTTTGTTTGCCTGAACTGCTTCATAAACAGCTGGCAGTAAATAGGCCAATGATTTACCGGTACCTGTCTCTGCCTCTATTAACCCATGATGACTTAAGCGGAATGCATCATAAATATGTTCAGACATTTCTCGTTGCCCACTTCTTTTTTCATAACAACGCATTTGCTGCTCCATTGTTCCATTATGTTCGTATATATCATCAAGGTAATTGCCATAGGGAGTATCTAATTTGGTGTTTGCCTTTTTATATTCCACCATTTTTCTAAAAGCCAATCCACGATAAGAAACAATGTCTTGGTTGTTTTCTGTTGAAAATGCCAAAGCTTGCTGTCTGGCATTTAGTAGCTGGTGTAAATCTGACTTTAACATTGGTTCTAGTTTTAAAAGATGATCAATCGTTTCATACGGCAATGATTCTAGCTTTTCTTTTAACTTCAATAATAATTTTGCCGTAACAAAGGCATCAGACAATGCACGATGTGGATCATCGTGTTTAATTTGAATATAATCTGCCAATTGACCAAGTTTGAAACCTGGAGCTTGTGGATAAAGAATTCGTGCAAGTTCAACCGTATCAACAACTGGATTTGTTAGTTTTTTCTTGTTATTAAATGCAAGTTCTTCATTTAAAAACCCTAAATCAAATGGTACATTATGGGCAATTAAATAACTGTCCTGAAACATCTCAACAATTTCATCAGCTTTTTCAGAAAAAGTAGGGGCATCTATGACATCTTGATCAGCTATTCCCGTTAAATTTGCGATAAAAGGTGGAATGGGTTTCCCTGGATTTAGCAATGTGGAAAACTCATTCGTTATTTCATTATTTTCGATCGTCACAATTCCCACTTCAATAATTTTGTCTTTGTTTGCTGGTGAATGTCCTGTCGTTTCGAGATCAATAACGACAAACTTACACATCCATTACACCCCCTATCCATACCGATTGCCCTCTCGATAAAGCAAAACTCTTATCAGCATCCATGATAAGAGTTTACACCTTTATCCATCATCATCTTAGCGAATCGGCATTTTTCCATCACGAATTTCTGTCATTGGTGGCTCTTGTTCGATAAGATCGGTGATGTCATTGTTTTCATTCATAAGTGCAACTTTTGGCTTAAATGTTGCTAACTCTTCTTCCGATACCATTGCATATGATACAATAATAACTGTATCACCTGGTTGAACAAGCCGTGCTGCGGCGCCATTTAAGCAGATAACTCCAGATCCTCTTTCACCTGGTATAACATAGGTTTCCAGCCGTGCTCCATTATTATTATTTACGATTTGGACTTTTTCGTGCGGCAAAATACCAACTTGATCCAAAATATTTTGATCGATCGTTACACTTCCAACATAATTCAGATTTGCTTCTGTTACTCGTGCACGATGAATTTTCGCTTTCATCATGGTACGAAACATAAATCCTTCCCCCTACTCGATCCGTCTGACTAAATTTCCATTTTTATCAAAAATCAGGTTATCGATTAACCGAGATTGTTTAAACTTTACTGCTGTCGCTAAAATCACTTGTTGATCAATAAGTGAAACAGACTGTAATGCAGGGTAATTCAATAATTCAACATAATCAATCGTTCCGTTAGTTTCTTTGTCGATTATGTCCATAACCTCTTTTACAATGATAGCAGGATTTTTTTCTCCGTCAACTACTAATTCCCGGCCATGCTGCAAAGCTTTGTATAAGAACACTGCTTCTTCCCGTTCATTTTCATCAAGGTTAACATTTCGGCTGCTCTTTGCTAAGCCGTCATTTTCTCGAATCGTTGGTAGAGCGATTAATTCGACTGAAAAATCCAAATCCTTGATTAAAGCATCCACAACAGCAATCTGTTGGGCATCTTTCATCCCAAAATATGCTTTTGTTGGCTGTGTAAGATGGAAAAGTTTGGATAATACCGTTAAAACCCCTTCAAAATGGCCAGACCGTGTACGTCCACATAATACATTTACCCGTTCTTCAATGGCCATAGAAATTAGCATTTTGGTTGGATACATATCCTTAGCATCTGGAATAAAAACAATATCTACACCCACTTTTTCTGCTAGTGCAATATCATTCTCTTCATTTCTAGGGTATTGCTCATAGTCTTCGTTAGGCCCAAATTGTAAGGGATTAACAAATATACTGGTGATGACGAGATCATTATCTTGTTTCGCCTGTTCCATTAAAGCCAGGTGTCCTTCATGAAAAAATCCCATCGTTGGAACGAAACCGATTGTCTTATTAGCACGGATAGCGTCAAATGATTTCTTTTGCATGTCTGACTTGGCACGAATGATTTCCATTTTGTATCAACCTACTTTATTCTTTTGGTAAAAAGTCTTTATTTTTAATGGCAAAGCTGTATTGTTCGGTTGGGAATTGTTCTTGCTTTACATCGTTACGATACGCCGTTATTGCTTGTTTGATAGTCGAATTAACATCGGTATATGATTTAACAAACTTTGGCAAACGATCAACACCGTATTGGATAATATCATGATAAACAAGGACTTGGCCATCACAGCTTGCTCCAGCACCAATTCCAATTGTAGGGATGGTCAATTGTTCCGTAATTATATTTGACAGCTCCATTGGCACACATTCAAGAACTACTGCCATTGCACCATGAGCTTCTAATTGTTTGGCATCGCGTAATAACTTTGTACCTGCCTCCTGGTCCTTTCCTTGAACTTTAAAACCACCCAAAACATTAACGGATTGTGGTGTTAGACCAATATGGGCAACAACGGGTATGCCAGCATCTGTTAATCTTTGCGTCAAGGTAAGGATTTCATCAGAAGCACCTTCTATTTTAAGTGCTTGAGCATCTGTTTCTTGGAATATTTTTTGAGCATTACGTAATGATTCCTCAAGTGAGATATGATAAGACATAAATGGCATATCAACAACAACAAACGTTTCACTTGTCCCACGTTTAACGGCTTTTGCATGGTGAATCATATCATCGACTGTTACTTTTATCGTGGAATCATAGCCAAGTACAACCATTCCAAGTGAATCACCTACCAAAATCATGTCTATTCCTGCCTGTTCCGCTAATTTTGCTGCTGGATAGTCATAGGCAGTTATCATAGTTATCTTTTCATTTGCCTCTTTCATCTTCTGCAAATTCAATTTAGTTAGCAAAATCGTCCCCTCCATTTTCATACCAGTCAATTTCAGCTGAGTATAATTTCTTCATTTCCCCGTCAGGTGTCTTTGTTAATAGTGCTCCGTCTTCTGCAATTCCTAAAAATATTGCTTTCCATTGTTCCCTCATCGTTTTAATGTGAATGGTTTCACCAATTTTAAATCCATAGCTTTCCCATTTGCTTTTAACATCTGGAAATCCGTTTGTAATATATGCATCATACGCTTTTTCGAATGCCAATAAAATATTCTGAATAAGTGTTTGCGTATCCCATTCCTTGTTGGTTTCAATTTGTAGTGATGTTGCTTTCTTTTCAATATCAGTCGGTATATCGTCACGTGTTTGGTTTACATTGATCCCTATTCCAATCACAACATACTGAATTTGATCCTGTTCTGCCTGCATTTCCGTTAAGATCCCAGCTGTCTTTCTGTGGTTGATCAAGATGTCATTTGGCCATTTAATTTTAGGGTTTGTTTGTGTATCGTTCGTCAAAACATCTGCCAGAACAGTAGCAGTTAACAATGTTAATTGTGGGGCAAGGTAAGGCAATATAGTAGGTCTTAGAATGATACTCATCCAAATGCCTTTCTGTTTTGCTGAATGCCATTTGCGGTTCATTCGACCTTTTCCTTCTGTTTGTTCGTCTGCCACAACAATTGTTCCATGTACCGCGTTTTCTTGTGCTAACTTATGGGCAATGTGTTGGGTTGATGCTGTTACTTCTTTATGTATGACTGTTTTACCCAACCATTGTGTACCTAATCCCCATAAAATTGTGTTTTCACTTACTTTATCAGGGAATTTCAATATTCGGTAGCCCTTCTTTGACTTTCCTTCAATCCGGTAGCCATCTTTCTCTAATTCTTTCATGTGTTTCCAAATGGCAGCTCTTGAAATAGCCAGTTTTTCTGATAATAATTGACCGGAAATGTAGTGATTACCACTGCTTGCCAAGAGTTTTATTAATTTATTTCGGGTGGATTCCATTTTACCCAATCCTTTAAGTCATTTTTGTTATTTGCTAATTCTCCGTACACAACTTTTTTCTCAAGTATTGTTAAGTACCGTTTTATCCAGGGGCCTTTTTCATATTCGGGAAACAATTTATGGAGATCAATTCCATTTAACGCTATATCCCTTTTGCTATGAATCAGCAGGTTATCCTCCATTTGCTGGAGATTATCTAGGATAACTGGAAACGCGTCAAATATAATCTTCCCTAGCCTGATAAACCCATTATAGAGGTTTGTGTCTAAACGATAGACAAGCCATTGATCCAACCCATGTCGTTGATAATAAAATAGAGCGTCGGCCAATTGCGTAGCCTCTTGTTTTATTTTATTTGAACACTTCCATTCTTTAACCCAGTAGGCGATATTGATTTTAGGTTCAAGGAAATGAAAAAGCGCAATGACTTCACCAAACGACTTTAATGGGTTAAGTGGTTGTGGCAATCTATGAATGATATACGGATATTCTATCATAACTGGCAATTGTTTATATATTTCTGTGCTTATTAAATAGTCGATGCCAATATTGACAAATTCTCCTGCAAATAGTTTCGTGATTTCGGTTGCCATTCGTTCAACTGCAAGCCCACTAATCTGTTGCTTCAGACGAATCATGTTGTCAAGCGTATCAGGTGCTATGGTGAATCCTAATTGACCGGAGAAACGCAATGCGCGAATAATTCTCAGTGGGTCCTCACTGAATCGCTCATAGCCGTCACCGACAGTACGAATTAGTTTTTGCTGTAAATCCTGTTTACCAGCAAATAAATCAATAATATTTTCATTTATATCCATTGCCAGCGCGTTAATTGTAAAATCCCGACGTTGTAAATCTTCCTCAATCTTTTGGATAAACGCCACACTATCCGGGTGTCTACTGTCACTGTATTTACCGTCTCGGCGAAATGTTGTAATTTCATAGGATTCATGCTGATGGCGGACAATAACCGTTCCATGTTCGATTCCAACCGGGATCACTTTTTCAAATATTTTTTGAACCATGTCAGGTTGTGCCGAAGTTGCGATATCAATGTCGCCAATTGAACGGTTAAGCAGTAAATCTCGAACACAGCCCCCAACATAAAAAGCTTGGTACCCATGTTTTTCTAGTTTCTCTAATATTGGTCTTGCTTGTTCGAACAAGTTTGCCTGCATCGTTATCACCATTTCTATTGTGCTAATACCCAATCATATAGACGGATGTACTCGCCAACAATTTTATCGGAAAGAAATTCAGTTCTCGCACGTTTTAACGCTTGTTTAGAAAACTTTTCTAAGAGTGCATCATCCTGCAATAAGCGTACAGCATATGCTGCAGCTTCCTCAACATGTCCTAGCTCCACAATAAATCCAGTTTCATCATGATCGATTACTTCCGGGATACCACCAACATTTGTTCCGATTCCGGGTACGCCACAAGCCATTGCTTCAAGCAATACTAGACCGAAACTTTCCTTTTCGGAGAGTAGCAATTTTAAATCTGAAATTGATAATAATTCACTAACGTTCTTTTGTTTTCCAAGAAAAAGCACATTGTCGTTAAGATCGAGTTTATCAACTAACTGGCGGGAGTCCGAATATTCTGGTCCATCACCAACCAAAAGGAGTTTTGCTTTAATATCTTTGTTAATCATCTGAAAGGTATGAATCACATCGGCTACCCTTTTTACTTTGCGAAAATTGGATATATGAATAATTACTTTTTCATCGGGCTTAATTCCGTATTGTTCTTTTACATTTGATAATTCTTTTTTATGGTACTCTTTCTCATTAACAAAATTATAAATTACCGATATTTCCTTGTTTACACCAAGCATGTCAACGGTTTGCTTGACTAGGCTATGGGAAACTGCTGTAACAGCATCAGATTGTTCGATTCCATGTTTGATCATTTTTTTAAATGTTCGATCAATGCCTAACACGGTAATATCTGTGCCATGCAATGTTGTCACAATTTTAACATCGCGGTTGGCGATTTGTTTGGCTAAGATGGCACATATTGCATGGGGCATCGCATAATGGACATGCAATACATCTAATTCCTCTTGATCGATTACTTCTGCCATTTTACTGGCTAATGCTAGATCGTATGGTGGATACTGAAATACTGGATAATGATTCAACTCTACCTCATGATAATAAATAGAAGGATGAACATGATCAAGACGGAAAGGTAAACTCGATGTAATAAAATGGATTTCATTTCCAAGCTCAGCAAGTTTTTTACCTAGTTCAGTAGCAATGACACCTGATCCACCAACTGTTGGGTAACATGTAATGCCGATTTTTTTCATTATGACCGATCTCTTTTCATTTTAGCGATTTCTCTCCACTGAAAATCACCACGATTTAAAGCGTGAATAGCAATTTCAGCAGCGGCAAGATTGGTTGCTAATGGAATCAAATGAACATCACATAGACGCATTAAAGCACTAACATCTGGCTCATGAGGTTGTGCGGTTAATGGATCACGGAAAAAAATCACCATATCCATTTCATTGTTTGCAATCATGGCCCCAATTTGCTGATCTCCGCCAAGTGGGCCTGATTGAAACCTGTGAACACTCATATTTGTTGCTTCGCTAATTAATTTCCCGGTTGTACCTGTGGCGTATAGATTATGCTTGCTAAGGACTTGTTTATAAGCTACGCTAAATCCAATAATATCCTGTTTCTTTTTGTCATGTGCAATTAGTGCGATATTCATCTGTTACACCTACTCTAAAATATTTTCTAATCCATATACGAACTCGTCCAAATTTATCACTTTATTAATCGCAAATTTGATACCAGCCATAAATGATTCCCGATTATAAGAATCATGCTTAATCGTCAATGTTTGTCCGGAACCACCGAACAATACTTCTTGATGTGCAACTAATCCTGGTAAGCGGACACTGTGAATATGCATGCCATCCATTTCTGCCCCCCTTGCACCAGCAATTGTTTCCTCTTCATTAGGATGTCCTTGATGTTTGGCTTCTCTTGTCTCTTTGATGAGTTGCGCTGTTTTGACAGCAGAGCCTGATGGAGCATCAAGTTTTTGGTCATGGTGTTTTTCGATTATTTCTACATCTGAGAAGTGTTTGGCTGCCATTTTCGCAAATTGCATCATCAAGACGGCTCCAACAGCAAAGTTCGGAGCAATTACACAGCCTGTTTTTACTTCCTTAGCAATCTGTTTCAATATCTCTAATTGTACATCTGTAAGCCCAGATGTACCAATTACAGGCCGCACTTGATGATTTAGTGCCTGCTTGGCATGTTCAAAAGCTGCTTTTGGAACAGTCAAATCAATAAAAACATCTGCTTGTATTGTTTCCAAGCATCCATCGACATCCTCAAAAATTGGTACGGCTAAATCAGGTAATCCGTCGATGTCTTGAAGTGTCTTACCATTATTAATTCGATCTACACATGCAACTAATTCAAAACTAGGTTCATTCGTAACCATTTGAATGGCCTCAGACCCCATTTTACCCCTTGGTCCAGCGATAATGACGTTAATACTCATGAATGTTTCCTCCTCCAGTAGTTTAAATCGTAATTAATCTTTTTTTGTCCAGCGATCCTTATCTCTTGTTTCAATTTTGCTGATCGACTTATCAAACGCCTCTGATAAATCGATATTAAGCGAATTCGCAAAACATGTCAGAACAAAGATAATGTCGCCAAGCTCTTCTTCTACTGTATTTTCTGCTTCACTTGCTTTTTTAGGCTTCTCACCATAGAAATGGTTCACTTCACGTGCCATTTCGCCAACTTCTTCTGACAGTCGTGCCATTAAACTTAATGGTGAGAAATATCCCTCTTTAAACTGTGATATGTACGAGTCGACACGTTTTTGGATGTCTGCCGTATTATAAATAGGTTTCTTTTTATCCATCAGAAATCTCCTTTAATTGGTTAACCTTACTTAATGTTAGCTAAAACGTACTGATTTGACAAATTATTTATTTTCTTATTTACATTGTTCAGTTGGTATTATTTGTCTATAATAATAAAAGTGTAAGCTTTCGACTTTAAACAAACGTTATAGATAGATGAGGAGGTAAAGAAATTGATTTTTGGTCTGAAAATAAAAAATATCTTGTTTATCCTTTTAGGTTCCGCTATTTTTTCATTTGGAATTGTTCATTTTAATATGCAGAATAATTTGAGTGAAGGTGGATTTACCGGGATTACACTGCTTATGTATTTTCTATGGAATTGGGATCCTGCGATAACAAATTTAGTCCTTAATATTCCGGTGTTTTTCGTCGGATGGAAGTTTCTAAGCCGTAATACTTTTTTATATACGATCATTGGAACAGTTGCCGTATCATTATTTTTAAGTGTTTTTCAAATTCATCCGTTCCCTGTTCACTTAGAATCTGATATGACGTTAGCAGCACTGTTTGCTGGTGTTTTTATTGGTATTGGGCTCGGGATTATTTTTCGTTATGGTGGAACAACTGGTGGGGTTGATATCATCGCACGGATTGTTCATAAATACGCAGGTTGGAGCATGGGCAAGACAATGTTCTTATTTGATTTTATGGTCATTACCTCATCCGTAATCGTGTATTTAAACCTTGTTGAAGGGATGTATACGCTTGTTGCCGTTTATATTGCCGCACGAGTAATTGACTTTATTCAGGAAGGTGCCTATTCGGGACGCGGAGCAACTATTATTTCCAGTCGTAGTGAGGAAATAGCGAAAAAAATTAACATTGATATGGATCGTGGTGTTACGGTGTTAGCAGGAAAAGGTAGTTTTACAGGCGAAACACGGGATGTACTTTATTGTGTTGTTGGCAGAAATGAAATCGTACGTTTGAAAGGCATTATAGAGGGTATTGATCCCCACGCATTTGTCGCCGTTGGTTCTGTCCATGATGTGGCTGGAGAAGGCTTTACCCTCGATGAAAACAAAAACCCGTTAGATGATTAATTTATGAACAAAAGCGCAAGCCGGTTTTACTCGGCCTTCCTTTATTCTTGAATCGATGTTGACTTATCGACGGAGGTGAGGGAAGTCTCGCAACTGCTTTAGCGCTAGAGCTGGACGTGGCTCATCATGCCGAAAGCAAATTAGAGCCAAACTTTATACCTTCTTACTTATAGAAAAAGGGATGACAATTGATGTCATCCCTTTCTATTAATCTTCATTCGCACCTACGAACATTAACACAAATCTTAGCAGTTCTGCTACAGCAACTAGTGCAGCAGCAACGTATGTCAGGGCCGCAGCGTTTAAAACTTTTTTCGTTTCCCGTTCTTCGTTATTGCGGATGACCCCGGTAGAAACCAATTGTTCCATTGCGCGGCTTGATGCGTTATACTCAACAGGTAATGTTACCAATTGGAATAATACTGCAGCAGACATAAAGATAATTCCTAACAGTACTAAGTTCATCATACCCATGAAAATCCCAGCTAAAATTAGTATGAAGGACATATTAGAACCCAAATTAGCTACAGGAACTAATGCATGTCTGAAACGCAAAAATGCATAAGATTCTGCATCTTGAATAGCATGTCCTACTTCATGGGCTGCAATTGCTGAAGATGCCATTGAGTGACCATGATAATTATCACTGGAAAGTCGGACAACTTTTTTCCGTGGATCGTAGTGATCGGAAAGAAATCCTCTTGTTTCCTCAACGCTTACATTGAAAATCCCGTTATCATTTAAAATTTTCTGAGCAACTTCTGCACCTGTCATGTGTGATGATGTAGCTTTTTTTGCATATTTTTTATAGGTGTTTTTCACTTTTGATTGTGCCAATAATGGAATAACCATTAAGAGGACAAAGTAAATGATGTATCCACCAAGTGACATTTGCATTCCTCCACTATTTTATTAAAACTAGCTTAAGGTCAATTTTAGTCAAAATTAATCAATAAGTCAACTGTTAGGTCCTTTCTTTGATCGTTTTTTTACTTCGCCTTTATATTTTCTCCAACTAACATACGTTAATGTAACTGCAATTAACCCACCAACAATAGCAATCATCCAATATAATGGTGTCATATCACCGGTTGTTTCTGCATTGGTAGCAGTTGCAAATGGTGGTGAAGAATATGCATTGATAGTATATAGTGGAAAAATAAAAACACCTAAAATTAACAGAACAAATATAAAACGAACCAACAGATGCTTCATAGAGATCACCTCGTATACATCTTCTAACACTAATGTATATGAGTGTGGCTTTAAATTTATAACGGATAACTTAGTAATTCAGCTGATTTGACTTTCTAGTTGTTAACCAATATGCAATGAAAATAGATACAATACTAAGCCAGAAAGTAAAATAGCCAATTTCATTCATATATTCAGTTAATGAACCATACATTGGCATCATCTCAAATACGTAGTCAATGACATCATTATGTAGCGTCCAAATCGCAGCAACTGTCAAATGTTTGAATTTAATTTTATAAAAGGGAGCATAAAGTAACCCTTGAATTGCCATTGCACCGTGTGATGCAATTAACATGTAACCTTGCCAAGCTAAATGTCCATCAACATACAACGTTAATAAATTCATAACGACCGCCCAAATACCATATTTAAATAAAGTAATAATCGCAAGTGCCTCCAGGTAAGGAGCATGTTTTTTAAATAAGAAAAAAAGGATAACGATCGTAAAAAACAGTGTTGCTGTCGGACTGTCAGGAACAAAGATGAGAAAAATTGTTGGTGTAATTTCCAATTGTTCTTCGTACCATATGTACCCATAAATCGTTCCGAGTAGATTTATAATAAATAAGCATAACAAAAATTTTCTGTCTTGCAGTATGTATCGTATCATAATAAACCCTTTCCATATTAAACAAGATGGAAAAAAACACCTTCACCATTATAGTATGGCAAAGGTGTCTAATTCGATTTATACCCGTTTATTTAGCTTCTTCATTAACAGATACAATAAATTCTGCTAAATCGTTTAATTCCTCATCGGAACCTTTAAATACGCCAGGAGGCATATCACCGATACCTTCTTGAGCAATTTTCATAATTTCTTCTTTCGAATGATCAATGCCGATTAAAGAAGGAGCAGCTCCCCCACCTTGTAAATCTTCACCGTGACAAGTCATACAATTGCTTTCGAATACCTTGTAACCAGCACTATCTTTATCAATTTCAACATTTGAAGTTGGTACTGGTTTATTTGCTTCTGCACGAGCTTCCCAATCAACGTGTGCAGATGACTCATATGTTAACCAAATAACAGATGCTACACCAAGTAACATCATACCAACCGCAATTGGACGTTGATGTGGTCTTCTGCCAGGTCCTTTATCCAAAAACGGCGCTAATAATAGGCCACCGAATGCAAGACCAGGAATAACAAGAATACCAAATAGAACGTACGGTCCACTAGCAAAGTCGTATTTTAACAATTCATATAAGAATAAGAAATACCAGTCTGGTAATGGTATATAACCCGCGTTTGTGGGATCAGCCATACCTTCTAATGGTGATGGATGAGCAATTGTTAAACAAAGAAATCCAATTAAGAACACAGCACCAACTAACCATTCTTTTAATAAAAAGTTAGGCCAAAAAGCTTCTGTTCTTCCAGGATATTCAGAGTAGTCTTTGGGAATATTAGGTTTCGTGTCGGCTGAAATTCGCGAATCGCCGACAAACTTCATTCCTTTACCCTTATGCACAGCTTTCCCCTCCTTTTATTTTATAGTGGTCCAGAAATACCTTGTTTACGTATTAGTAAAAAGTGAACAGCCATTAAGGCAAACAATCCTGCTGGTAAGAAGAATACATGGATCGCAAAGAACCTTGTCAGTGTCTGTGCACCTACAATGCTTGCATCACCAGCTAAAAGAATCTTTATCCACTCACCAATGAATGGAACACTTTCCGCTATTTCAAGTCCAACTTGTGTTGCGAAATAGGCTTTGTTATCCCATGGTAGTAGGTAGCCTGTAAATCCTAGTCCAAGCATACAAAAGAATAATAATACCCCTACCATCCAGTTAAGCTCACGAGGTTTCTTATACGCGCCTTGGAAAAACACGCGCAACGTATGTAAGAAGAGCATTACAATAACAACACTTGCGCCCCAATGGTGCATGCCTCGTACAATTTGACCATGAGCTACTTCTGTTTGTAAGTAGTAAACAGATTTCCATGCATTTTCAATATCTGGTACATAATACATGGTTAAAAACATTCCTGAAAGTATTTGTATTACCGTTACAAAAAATGTTAACCCACCAAAACAATAAACAAATGCTGAGAAATGGTGTGCCGGATTAACATGTTCAGGAACTTCGTGATCCGCAATATCGCGCCACAAAGGCGTAATATCTACGCGTTCATCGATCCAGTCATACATTTTTTGTAGCATATTGTATTACGCCTCCTCTCTTGGTTTTGCTTCGCCAAGGTACAATATTCCGTTTTCCACTTTGCTTTCATAAATGTCAAGTCCAGCAGTTGGTGGTGTATGTGGAACGTTTACACCATCTTTCGTGTAGCGTCCTCCATGGCATGGGCAGTAGAATTGGTTTGGATAATCTTCACTACCTTCCCAGGAAACAAAACAACCAAGGTGCTTACATATTGGGGAAAGTGCTACAACCTCATCGTTATCATCTAAGTAAACCCAAGCTGCCTTATCAACTTTAGATTCGTACCATGCATCAACTTGATCAATTTTCCAATCGATACGTTGTGGTTCATTTGTAAGATCATCGACAGAAATATTAACATTCACTAACTCCCCTGATTTAGATGGCTGTAAAACTGGGTCAACGGCCATACGTAACATCGGGACAAGCATACCTGCTGCCATAAATCCACCTACACCCGTTAAAGTATAATTTAGAAATTGCCGACGGGATACTTGTTGCTTCTTTTCACTCATGATTTTCCCCCCTCTATTCGTTAATCACGGACATTTTTTATTAGATCAGATTACTAGGACATTACCATGATAGCGCAAACTGTTTGTCCGGTCAATATATAATCATTATTGCAGGCAAAAGATTTACCTTTTAAGGATATCGTACAAGAACTAAGCCCAGTACGACTTAATCAATTCACTAATCTGATTAACTTGATCATGAATAAATGAATGCATTTCTTTTGATTGGATATCACCTGATTGGATACCAGGTAACCATAGCAGTGTTCCATCCAATGCCTGTTCATTCTTTTTCCATGATGCATCAAATGTCACAAAAAATAAGTGTTTAAATGGCTGTGTGAAGATATTTTCAGCCCAAGCGTTTAACCTGTTTATTTCCATTTCCTTGGATACTGAATTCAAATAATAATAGTTTGGTGTTAATAAAATCCTGCCAGTCAACCCCTTTTCAATTTCTTTGGCAAAAATAGTCAGTACTTCACCTTGAAATGCACTTTTTGCTAAATTGGCGTCTTGTGACAACTGGAATGGAATTAATGGAATGATTACGGTATCAACATATTCCTTGGCCTGTATGTACTGCTGCAAATCTTGTTTGAGCCATTGCATGAATAATCAACCTTTCTCTCTATTCTTTTACAAAATGATGAAAAATATAAGCAAAATATTACGGTTCGTATAAATCTTATCTATCCACACAAAAAAAATCAACCTATTGCTTTAGCAATTTAGGTTGATGTGGATGATTAGATTCAAGCTTATGTAGCTTTTTCACATATTTTTCAAAGTTTCGCTGATTTTTTTCATCCAATGCTCGGTCGATTTCTGCTTGGATGATCTTTTTTTGGTAATCAAAAATTGTTTTATCTAATAATTGCTGCGCTAGATCTTGATCTTTTTTTGTGATGAAGTAGTCTTCCGGAACAAACGGATTATCCTCCAAAACAGCTACATAAAGCGAATTTTGTTTTGCATTTTTAAAATTCAATTGAATATAAAGAGCTTCTTTCTGATTTAAACGTATATCGTGAAAAGATTTTTCTGCATCAGTTGTAACCAATTGACTTTTATAAAAACGAAATGGGACATCATCCGAACAATGGCTGCTCATAATTATTGCACGTGGACAAAATCTCGCTTCTCTGATGAAGTGAACATTTGCTAATAAGTCATCATGATTTACTAAATAATTAAGAATCCAGACACTTTCTCGTTTTTTTAATTGATAATTGTTCAAAAACCATTGGATAAAGCTTTTTTTATCTTGTACGGAAACAGGAGTCTGCACGTATCTTTCCTCCTTTTTAATCCAGTAATACTTTATCTAGTTGTCTATTGGTTTAATCTGTGGAAAAATTCCTCAACCTCATAATCCTCTGGTTGTTGGGTTAAATAGGCCTTGAATATCGGCAGTGCTTCAGCAATCCTCCCTTCTTCAGTTAAGAAATAGGCATATTCTTTTAAAAATTCACTATCTTGATTTAGGTTATTATATGCTTCTTGATAGTGATTTAATGCATCATTATACGATTCTGTTTTTTCATAAGCCCGCGCTAATTCCCACTCATACAACGGATCATCTGCCCCAGATTTTTTAATTTGCTCCAATAATTCAACAATTGCTGAATGGTTTTCTTTTGTCTTAAAGAATTCAACGAGAAATAAAATGGCCTCTTTATAATCCGGGTCAAGTGCAATCGCTTCCCGAATCCACTTTTCACTTTCCCCATCTTCATTTACCTGATGTGCCAAAGATCCTGCGTAAAAGAAAAGTTCCTTATTAAATTCATCAACCTGTAATCCTTTTTTTGCGGTATTGTATGCTTCGATTGGCATTTCTTCCTCTTCGTATGCTTTTGCCAGTTGATAATAAACGGTATGGTAATATGGATCAATTTCAATGACTTGTTCCCATGCTTTAATGGAAATATCTCTTCTTCCTGCTTGATAGGCAGTAAGTCCATATTTAAATAACGTATCAGAATCCTCGTTATCGACGTCTTGATAAATGGTCAATGCTTCTTCATATTCACCGGTACCTGCGTAACATTCTGCTAAACGGACATGAATCGGCACATTCGCAATTTCACTTGTAACCTCAATAACCTTTTCATAATGGGTAATCGCCTTTTTATACTCTCCAGTCGAAAACAACAATTCCCCTAATGCAAAATCAATAATTGGTTCAGTTGGATTTAATTGTTTGGCAGATAATAATTTCTGTTCGGCAACTTCAAAAAGCCCTTGTGCCTGATATAAGTCAGCAAGCTGAATTAACGATTCTAGGTATGATTCATCATCTTCTTTTATATTATTCAACAAATTAATGGCTTCTTCATCATTTTCAAGCTCGACATATATATCAGCAAGCATTATTTTTATTTCACTTTCCCGAGGGTATTGTTGCATCAATTCCTGTAAAATAGTACTAGCCTCTTGTAAAAATCCCCATTGAATAAATAATTCAGCGATGGTAAACCTTTCCTCTTCATCCGCCATTGGTAAATAATCTTCTAATAGTGCAATAGCTTCATTACTTTTTTTGCTTTCCATTAAACGAACAGCTTCCATTATAGTTTCCAAACCGTACATCCTTTCAATATAAAACTCATTTAAATTTTATCATAGATTGAAAAAGAATCCACATGAAGTGGATTCTTTTATTCATCTTGAGCAATTTCCAGATCAGCAAAAAAGTCGGGATAGGAAATTGCAATACTTGCATCATCATCAAGAAAGACACTCTCATTGGCAATCAACGAGGCGATCGCAATCATCATCGCAATTCGATGATCATCATAAGCCCGCACGTATCCACCTGTTAATGGCGTCTTGCCATGGATAATCATGCCATCATCAGTCGCTTCAATATTTGCTCCTAACGTGGATAAAACATCGACAACAGCTGCAATTCGATCGGTTTCTTTAACACGTAATTCAGCTGCATCACGAATAATAGTTGTTCCCTCTGCTTGCGTAGCCAATAATGCAATAATTGGAATTTCGTCAATCAGCTTTGGAACAAGGTCACCTTCAATGGTTGAACTGGTCAAGTTTGCTTTCGAGATCGTTATATCACCAATCTTTTCTCCGCTGATTATTTGTTGATTGGCAATCGTTATCGGTACGCTCATTATTTGTAATACATCGATAATACCCGTTCGAGTTCCGTTAAGACCGACATTTTTTAACGTTAAATTACTTCCAGGTACAATGGACGCAGCTGCCAAAAAGAATGCGGCCGATGAGATGTCCCCAGGTACATAGACGTTCGTTGCTTGTAATTCTTGTTTTCCTTTGACGATAATCGTATTCTTATCTTTTTTTACATTGGCTCCAAAAGCTTGCAACATTTTTTCCGTATGGTCACGTGTTTCCGCTTGTTCGACAACCTCAGTCAATCCCTCCGCAAGAATTCCTGCTAATAATACGGCTGATTTGACTTGAGCGCTTTTTACCGGAAGTTGATAGGATATTCCCGTTAGTTCTCCGCCCCTAATCGCCAATGGCAAATGGGAGCTGTTTTCTCGCCCGTCAAAATTAGCTCCCATCTGTTGCATCGGTGTAACGACACGGTCCATTGGTCGTTTCGTTAGTGATGGATCCCCATAAACAGTAGAGAAAAACGGCAATCCAGCAAGGACACCAATCATTAATCTGGCAGTCGTACCGGAATTTCCAAAGTAAAGAGGAGCTTTCGGTTCGGTTAAGGTCTTTATCCCTTCTCCATGAATTAGCAACGTATTCTTATCTTTTTCAATTTTCACCCCTAGTGATTGAAAAATAGTTACCGTTCGCATGCAATCTTCACCATCTAAAAAATTACGGACCTTTGTTGTACCAGCAGCCAGTGACCCTAATATGACTGCGCGATGGGAAATTGATTTATCTCCAGGGACTTCTATCACACCTGTCAACGGTTTTCGGTATGGCTTTAATTCTCTTTTTCCCATTAAAGTATCCCCTTTTAACAAAATTTAGAAGTAAACATTTTACATAAGGTTGTTTTGCATAGATTGTTGCTATCTGACCCGCGGTCTGCTTACACTTCGCGTATTCTAGGGTGGCTGGAGAAAACAGTCTTACATAAAAGTATCATTTATCGGTAATTTTTATTTATCTATTACAACTTCATACCCTTTTTTCTGTAGAATTTGACAGCATTTCAATTGGACTGATTCGGTTGTAAAACTTAACCGCAAAACACCGGTAATACTGTCCCTGATTTCTAGTATTTCAATATTCTTTATTCCGATATTTTTAGCAGCAAGGATTTGGACAACGGAAGCAACAGCCCCTGTCTGATCTGGAATATCAACATATAGATCATGAAAAGCAGGAATTGCACCTTTGTCTTCTTTCCCTAATCCATCCCGATAATTTTTAGCTTGTTTCAAGTAGTCAATCATCTGTTTTTTGTCATTATAATCAAGGAAATGTTTCAATTCTGTCATTTCTGCTATCCAATCCGTTAATAGCCGGGACATTTTATTTCGATTATGATAGAAAATGTCCTGCCACATTTCCGGATTGCTTGAAGCAATTCTCGTAATATCCCGAAATCCACCTGCAGCAAGTTTTGGAATGAATGTATGTGTATACTCCCACTTTTTCGCCTGATGTACGAGTGACGAGGCAATCAAATGTGGAAAATGAGAGATCACCCCTGTCATTTCATCATGTTCATCCGGATCCAATGTGATGAAGTTACTTTTGGTACTTTGCAAAAGCTTTTTGAGTGAGTCAAGGTGTTCATTGGTACAATTCCGCATAGGTGTTAACACATAAATAGCATTTTCAAACAAGTGATCTTTCGCAGCAATGATTCCTTTTTTATGTGATCCTGCCATCGGATGACCCCCGATAAAGGTTAAATAAGGGTTGGTTATTTGATTTGCCGCTAACATTACAGGACGCTTAACGGAGGAAACATCAGTGATAACAACCGGATGTGAAAGCTCTATTTGATCCAGTTGCTCGATTAGTGCAAGGGTTTCTGAAATAGGTGTTCCCAATATAACAAAATCAACTTGCTTCACACTATCTGAAATAGATGTGCAAACTTCATCAATAATTCCATTGATTTGAGCAAATTCAATCGTTTGCTGATTGGTATCATAACCGACTATGTAGTTTTCATCAGACCGTGCCATGTTTTTAGCTAAAGATCCTCCAATCAAACCGAGTCCGATAACAAGTACTTTTTGTTTTTTCATTTAATCCCCCTGTTGTGAAAATGCTGTTAAAATTGTTTGCAGCTCTTCCATATCCTGTTTTTTTCCAATCGTTATTCGGACTGCATTTGGGCAACCAATTCCCTCACCAGGTCTGACAATATATCCGTGTTGTAATAAATATTGAAACATCTTATCACCAGATACAGGGAGATGAACAAGTAAGAAATTTGTTTGTGAATCGTCATAAGACCAACCAAGATTATCTAAAGCACGTTGAAAGTTAGTACGTATTTGTTTATTCATTTGATATGTTTCTTCAATAAATTGCTGATCGTCTAATGCTATCACTGCAGCTTTTTGTGCCAAGGTAGATGTGTTAAACGGTCCCCTGACAATATTCAATTTTGCAATTAAATCCTCATTTCCAATCCCATACCCAATCCGTAATCCAGCTAGTCCGTAAGCTTTCGAAAACGTACGTAACACAAGTAGATTTGGATAGCTATTAAGATTATCTAGAATAGCAGGTTTACGTTCATGATCAATGTACTCAAAATATGCTTCATCTAAAACGACTAAGACATCTTTAGGGCAATGCTCCATAAAGGAATAAAACGCATTTTCTGGAATTAAACTCCCTGTTGGATTGTTTGGTGAGCAAAGCCATACAACTTTTGTGTTTGCATCAATCGCATCAAGCATTGCTTCCAAATCATGGTAGCCGTTTTGGGTTGGAATTTCTTTAACTTGTGCACCTTCAATTAATGCATGATGACTATATTGTGGAAATGTTGGTATAGCCATAACTGTGTTCACATTTGGGTGGAGGAATGTTCGACAAATGATTTGAACCAATTCATCTGATCCACTCCCAAATACAAGCTGGCTTTCATCCACATTTAATTTTGCAGCTAGTTGTGTTCGTATTACTGCTGCATGCCCATCAGGATAAAATTCAAATTGCTGCAGCATTTCAGGCAATTGATCCTGCAACTTCCGTGAATGACCGAATGGATTTTCATTTGATGCTAGTTTGACAATTCGTGTTAACCCAAACTCTTTTTTTACATCATCCATTTGTTTTCCCTGTTTATATGGTGCCATTTTATTTAATATCTGCTTACCGTCCATTGTATTACTCACCTAACCTTTGCATTAAATCCGGTCGTAATTGCTTTGCTTCATGATGAAAAATGTGTTTTATTTCCTCTTGTCTGACCGTCGTATTGATGACCATCATGATACGTATACAGTAACTTAAACTATTTGGCACATCGATTTCTTGCATGCACATGACAGGAACATAGACCCAACCAGGTATTTGCCGGAGTGATTTAGCTGGAAAGGTAGCATTCAAATCGCCTGATACAGAAATCAAAACATGTGAGATAGAATCAACCTCTATATTATTTTTAAGAACCATATCTTCAACGAGACTTTTAGTATTTGTTACGATTTGATTCTCTTCATTAGCTTGGACTGTCGTTGCCCCTCGAACACCACGTATCATTTATCAACCAGCTCCCTTAAAAATGATTCTAAAAATACTTGAAGATCATGATCATTGATTTCAGCTACAGTTGGGTTACCAGTCTGTTTCAATAACACCATCTGCACTTTATCATGAACAACTTTTTTATCTGATTTCATTTTTGCTATCAATGCATTCGTATTTACTTCTTCCAGTAATAATGGGTAATCATTTTTTTGTAACCATTTATATAAATCGTCATAAGGAAGATTACTAGAAAATAGAATTTCACTAACCCTTAGTGCAAATAACGTACCAATTGCTACAGCTTCCCCATGTGTTAACTTTCCATATCCTAATTCCGCTTCCAATGCGTGGCCAAGTGTGTGGCCAAGATTTAAATATTTCCTGATGCCGGCTTCTTTTTCATCGGATTCCACAATACCTGCTTTGATGTGTATCCCTTTTTGTAAATGACTTTCCAATTGTTTCTCTGATAAAGCATTAAGGTTTGTCTTCGTTATATCGTGGAAAAATTGTTCATCACTAAGTAGTGCCTCTTTGACCAATTCCGCATATCCGGATCGCACTTCACGTGGGTTTAGCGTTTGTAAAGTGGTTGTATCATAGATCACTACTTTTGGTGGATAGAAACTGCCGATTAAATTTTTCCCTAATTCATGATTAATCGCAACTTTCCCGCCAACACTACTGTCATGTGCTAATATGGTTGTTGGAACTTGAATGTAATCAATACCACGCATATAGGTTGCAGCAACAAAACCTGCAATGTCCCCAACAACACCACCACCTAGGGCGATAATTAATGACTGTCTATCAAGCCCATAGGTTAAGGCATCTGTCAGCAACTCATGATAGGTTTCCATACTTTTCGACTGTTCGCCATGTTGAACAATCGAGTGAAACACACACTGCTCACCAGATAAATTATCTCGTATATCATCGAGGTATAATTTGGATACATGATCATCCGTAATAATAAAAAAAGATGAATACGTTTTTGGTAGTAAATCCTGTAAAGAAAAGCGAATATCTTCACCCGTATAAATAAAGTAAGGATGTGTACTCGTTTTAATCAGTAATTTGTTCATCAAAAACACCTTATTTCTTCGCGGTAGTCCTCCACGGCTTTTTGCAACTTCGTAAACTGATCATTTGGAAATTGTTCCAGCAATGTTCGTGCTATTTCAAATGCAACAACATGTTCCATAACGACGGATGCAGCCGGAACAGCACAAGAGTCAGACCGTTCAATGCTGGCATTAAAAGGCTCTTTTGTTTCAATATCTACGCTTTGCAATGGTTTATATAACGTAGGAATTGGTTTCATTACCCCTTTTACAACAATTGGCATTCCAGTTGTCATTCCACCCTCAAAGCCACCTAGACGATTGGTTTTACGATAGTAACCATCTTGTTTAGTCCAGGCGATTTCATCATGTACCTCACTACCATTTTTGCGTGCTGCTTCAAACCCAATGCCAAACTCGACTCCTTTAAAGGCATTAATGCTTGCCACACTACCAGCAATTCTACCATCAAGTTTTCGGTCATAGTGTACGTATGAACCTACACCAGCAGGCATTCCTTCCACATAAACTTCTACAACACCACCAATGGAGTCACCATCTTTTTTTGCCTGATCAATCGCGTCCATCATTTGCTTTTCCACCGTTTTATCCAGTGTTCTTACAGGTGATGCTTCTTGCTTTTCAATTCGTTCTTCCATTGAAAGTGATGGATCATCTTGTGCTTGGATTCCAGCAATTTCTTTTACGTAGCCGATTATTTCAATCCCAAGCTGTTTTAATAATGCTTTGGCCACAGCTCCAGCAGCAACTCTAGCAGCTGTTTCTCTTGCCGAGGAGCGTTCAAGTACGTTACGCATATCTCGATGTCCGTATTTCAACGCACCATTTAAGTCGGCATGACCTGGACGTGGACGGGATACGGTACGCCTAATTTTTGCATCTTCATCAACCGGATCCTCCCCCATAATGTCCATCCAATGCTTAAAATCGTCATTATGTATTATTAAAGAAATAGGTGAACCTAATGTGTACCCATGTCGTACACCACTCGTAATTTCTACTAAATCTTTCTCAATTTGCATTCGTTTTCCACGACCGTGGCCTTTTTGCCTGCGTAGTAATGAGGCATTAATATCTTCTTTAACCAACGGCATATTGGAAGGAATCCCTTCGATGATTGTAGTTAATTGTTTGCCATGAGATTCTCCTGCAGTTAAGTAGCGCATATTTCATCCTCCATCAAAACAATTTTGTATTACTATACCATATCATATTCTAAATGTGACATTATTTTATGAAAAATTTTATTCATTCCACATTATTTAATAGTTAGACCTTCGTTAAGTGGGGTCTTACTATATATCAATTCAATAAATTAGGAGTTTGAATCTAAAGGCTGTTTGTTTTTTACACAGTGGATATAGAATCCGATGTAGAGATTAAGATGATGGACTGCCGTTCCGGAAATACACTTCGCTTTCCGCGGGGGAGTGGTGAGCCTCCTCGGGCTGACGCCCTGTGGGGTCTCACCGATCTCCCATTTCCCGCAGGAGTCTCCGTGTATTTCCTTCACTGGTGTTGTGCTTTTTAACTTCTTTATAGCACCGAATTGGACTGAAGTAGATGAAAAACCTCATATGAAACGTTGCTTTTATAGATTACCACTACCCATTAACCAGAAAAGCTCAAATAGCGGAGCAAGAATACGAAGACTCCTATGGGAACAGCACGTGTCCGAAGCCCCCTTAGTGGTGGTTGAAAAAGAAAGGCCGTGCCCATGGAAAGCGAAGTATTCTGCCATAGCGAGTTCCAGCACAAATAATTATTAGAAAGAGCGAGTGAAATATCTCGAAATAGTATTTCTGTTAGTTCGCATTTTATATCAACTGCTAAATAAAGAAGCAACAAACATGGCGAAAAGAGCCTTATACAAAGGAAACATATAAAAAATACTCTTGACATGATTCGGCAAGAGTAATTCGTGTTTATTCTTTTTGGTAAAAAAAAGTATCCTGTAAAGTTAAACCGTATTTGTTCGGACTGAAAATTTGTTCAGTACTGCCAACAAACAACACACCATTTTCAACTAACGCATGGCTAAAATTTTTATAGATCGATTCCTTCGCCTGATCCGTAAAATATATTAGCACATTGCGACAGACAATCAGGTCATTTCCGCTGGGATAACCGTCGGAAAGCAGGTTATGTCGTTTGAACGTAATCTGTTGTTTAACATGTTTATCGATGTGATATAGCCCATGTTCTTCTGTAAAGTACTTTTTCCTCATCTGCTTCGGTAAATCTTTTAATGCTTGCGCTGGGTAAATACCTTGTTTAGCTTTTTCCAATACCGTATCATCGATATCTGTTGCGAGAATTTGTACATCCGCATCGGGAAAATACTCGTTTGCCATTAAAGCGATGCTATAGGGCTCTTCACCTGTTGAACACGCAGCACTCCAGATGGATAATTTCTGTTTTTTTTCAAGCATCAGTGGGAAGATTTTTTTCTGTAGTACCTCCCAACGCTTCGGATTACGATAGAATTCAGAAACATTAATTGTCAGTCTATCAACGAATTCCTGTAATAATTGTTCGTCATTGTTTAATGCTTGATAATAGTTATCAAAATCAGTATACCCACGTTTGTTTCTTAGTGATGTGAGTCGGCGTTTCATTTGCGCCTCTTTATACAACCTTAAATCAATTCCAAGTTTTTGTCTGATACGTGAAATAAAATTTATGTAGTCCTCTGCCATTTCTCTTCTCCTCTATTTTAAAGGAAAACCTCCGTTTTAAACGGAGGTTATTGTTTAATAGATCCATGCACTATCTTGTTTCGAATAGGTTAGAACATCGCTTTCATCAAAGAATAGACCAATTTCACGTTCAGCACTTTCTGGTGAGTCTGAACCATGAATAACGTTTTTACCAACAGTTACACCGAAGTCACCACGAATTGTTCCAGGTGCAGCTTCTTGTGGGTTTGTTTTTCCCATCATTTCACGTGCTGTTGCAATAACATTTTCTCCTTCCCAAACCATTGCAAATACAGGTCCGGAAGTAATGAAATCAACTAACTCACCAAAGAAAGGACGTTCTTTATGTTCCCCATAATGGTTTTCAGCCAAATCTTTAGAAATAGTCATTAGCTTAGCACCGGATAATTGAAAGCCTTTTCGTTCAAATCGACTAACAATATCTCCAATTAAATTGCGTTGAACGCCGTCTGGTTTTACCATTAAAAATGTTTTTTCCATCTTTCCACCTCTTCTAGTATGTATGATTAGTACAGCCTTTTAAATTCTAACAAATTTTTGTAAACATGACAACGACTTATGAACGCCTTTTCCCAATGTATTTTGCAATGTCGCGTAATGTGTTTTTTGCTTTCGTATTCGGTAACTGTTCCACTATGGCTAAAGCCTTTTTCAAATAAAGATCACTTAACTGATACGAGATAGATATGGCGTCTGTCTGATTTAAAGCCTGAACAAGGTCATGCATGTGTGTTTCTTTTACCGCATCCGGACTAGCAAACGCTTCTTTTAATTGGGCGTGAAATGCTTCGTCTTTCATTGCATATAAGACGGGTAAGGTAATATTCCCTTGAAATAAATCGTGTCCTGCTGGTTTACCAAGTTCGGTAGCTGATGATGTGAAATCAAGAATGTCATCAATTATTTGATAGGACATTCCGATATAATATCCATACCTGTATAATTTGTTCGCAATTTCTTCTGGTACATCGGCAGCAATCGCGCCTAATTTGCAGCTTGTTGCGATTAACAGAGCTGTCTTTCGCTTGATTCTGCGTAAATAATCACGCAGTTGCTGGTTCCAATCGTATTTATCCTTAATTTGTTCAATTTCTCCAATACACACTTCGACAATTGTTTTCGATAGCACGAGATGTGCGTTTGGTTTGCGTAAAGACGTAATGCTCTCTAAAGATCGGGCTAATATGTAATCACCTGCATACATAGCGACTCGATTATCATACATTTGCCTAATTGTTGGCTTACCCCGCCGCAATTCTGCATCATCAATTACATCATCATGAACAAGTGTAGCCATGTGAATTAATTCAAGAGAGACAGCTACCGTCTTCATCCGTTCCATATCATAGTTACCAAATTGTCCTGACAGCAGAACAAAGACAGGGCGTATTCGTTTCCCACCTGCTTCCAGTAATTGGGTTGAAGCTTTTCGCAATACAGGATGTTCAGCTTGTATAACGCTATTTAACGCCACTTCAATTCGGTCTAAATCTTTTTTTAAATATCCATATATTTTAGCTATTTTCATGCATGTCACCTTTAAATTCTCGTACTATTGTTTTGTTGAAAGCTATGAAAGTATAGCATGTTGGCCGCTAAAATGATAGCATAGCCAACTTCAGCGCCCAGCGAGACTTCTCCCGCCTCCCGTAGGCGCTTACGCTTTTGTTCCTTCTTTATATCCCATATGCATTGCTGCTACACCACCCGTATAGCTCTTCACTTGGACATGAGAAAATCCTGCTTCTTGAAACATATGCTTTAATTCTTTTTTGCCCGGAAAACCTTTTGCTGATTCGTGTAGCCACGCATACTCTTGGTAGCTTTTTGCGAAGAGTCGACCAATGAAAGGCATGATAAAACGAAAATAAAAATAATAGCCTTGTCTAAATCCCATCAATGTCGGCTGGGACGTTTCCAAGCATACCACTTTGCCATGTGGTTTAACAACACGATACAATTCTTTTAGTACAGTCATATAATCTGGTACATTTCGTAAACCGAATCCAATCGTTACATAGTCAAATGAATCATCAGCAAACGGAAGATCCATGGCGTTTCCATGCATAAAGCTGAGCTGCTTCATCGGAAAGGTTTTCTTTTGCTTTTCTTTAGCTACTGCAAGCATGTTTTCGCTAAAATCAAGCCCGATAACTTCTCCATCTGGCCCGATTTTTTTGGCCAGTGAAATGGACCAATCCCCTGTACCGCAGCAGACATCAAGTGCTTTCGTACCCCTTTTGACCTGCATTTGATTCATGACATCTTTCCGCCATGCCTTATGACGCTGAAAGGAAATAACTGAATTCATGGAGTCATAGTTATCGTATATTTTTTCAAAAACGTGATGGACGCGTTCTTCCTTCGATAGTTGTGGCATCATTTACCCTTCTTCCACTTTTGTAGTTTGTTTGTTCAAATTCTCCTTGATTTGATTGAAAATATGGTTTTTTAAGCGGGTATGATTGTCAGGAAGCTGCGGTAATGTCTGCTCCATTTGCTGTAAAGTACGGTTGAAAATCGTCTTAACAGTTTTGACCATCATCGAATAGGTGTAAGTACGAGATTGACTAAACCATAGATCAAGTAAAGGGGAATATCCTTCCTTATCAACATGTTCTATTTCCTGCAGCAATTTACTAGCTAATAACCATTCTTCTATTACATTTTTAACCGCGAATTCCTTTACATATTCAGTAACATGAACAAACAAGAGGGATTCTACTTTTTGGATCAACTTGATAAATGACAGAAATGAGTTTGTTTCTAAATAATATAGTTTCATTTTATATTCGTTGATCTCTTTAATCGCAGATGCAAGGACATGAATCATATCATAGTCCCCCACTTCAGCAAGTAGGGAATAGTACAACCCACTATAATAATCACCGGCCAAAACAGTCAGTTGTTTTTGCTGTTTCTGTTCTTTACCTTCATCTGGTTGTGTTACTTTTATTACTTGATCATGTGTATCAAGTGCAATCTGAACTAGCATGGTTGTCACGATATATTGCTTTTTTTTTGCATCTGATAATGTAGTATTATCGATAACGGATATTAAAACCATTAATTTCTCGTCATCAATCACGGGCTTTTTAATGTATTTTTCAAGATATGTATGTTGGATTTTGGTTTCGATCAAAGTTTTTATGTTTTCAAGTTCCATACCTGATGTACTCAAAACGCCATCACCTAAGCCCTTTCTTCCGTAAAAACAAACCCCAGCTTTTTAGATGCCGGATTTTGTCAACACCTGTTAGACGGATATTTTCACCTGTGAATTTTTCCATCTGTCATTATAGCATAATTTTATCGACAAATCATGAACAGACGAACAATAAAGTGAAAATGTTAATCATTGTCCAATTGTCCATGGCTTGTTTGGATGATCGCTTTTCCCCTAACTTTTACGGCTGATGTATGTTCTGTAAACTGGGCGATCATTACTTCGTCTTTATCTAGTTTTTCCGCATGGTGAAAGCGCGTATCTGTTCCTCTTGTTAACCCAATTACGTTAACACCATCCTCTAACGCCTTTATTACAAAAAAATCCGTGTTTGCATTATCCATTTGAACTCCTCCTAACCTATACTTCTACACTATATCAAGAATTGAGTATGTGAGCCAATCAATAGAGTAAACAGAAAGAGGGTGCGTTATAAACGCACCCTCTTTCGCCCTATGTAAATCAATTATTTTACTGTATCTTTTAGGGCCTTACCTGGTTTAAACGCAGGAACTTTGCTTGCTGGAATTTCAATTTCTTCCCCAGTTTGTGGATTACGTCCTTTACGAGCTGAACGCTCACGCACTTCAAAGTTTCCGAATCCAATTAGCTGTACTTTTTCACCGTTTTTAAGTGAATCCATGACAGATTCAAAAACTGCATCGACAGCTTTTGTAGCATCTTTCTTAGAAAGCTCGCTTTTTTCAGCAACTGCATTTACTAAGTCTGTTTTATTCATGACATTCACCTCCTCCCAAAAGTTTCAATCGACATTGGAACAAATAATTAATCTTGTTTCATTTGTTGACCAATTAGCCTTTTTTTATACTTAAATGCCATCTTTTTCAAGGATGACAAGGCTTATAATAACGGAGTTTGCAACAAAATTCAACAATAAGATCGTATTTTTTAGGTTATTGTTGAATTTTAATTACCTTTCGCCATCATTTTTCCCTATTTATGGAAAATGTATGCGTGGCCCGTCATTACTTGCTAATACTATATCTATACGACAAAAAAGGGTGATTTCCTGCTGTCACCACAAAAAAGTTTTAAAAAAGGCAAAAAAAATAGCAGCTATGTAAGCTGCTATAAAATAATTGCGATTAAACCGCCTGATCCTTCATTAATAATCCGTTCAAGCGTGTCCTTTAATTTATATCTGGCATTTTCCGGCATCATTGCAATTTTCGCTTGTATGCCTTCCCTGACAATTGAACTTAATGAGCGACCGAAAATGTCTGATTCCCAAATTGATAACGGATCCTCTTCAAAATCCTGCATGAGGTATCGTACTAGTTCCTCACTTTGCTTCTCTGTTCCAATAATTGGTGAGAATTCTGACTCTACTTCAACCTTGATCATATGGATGGATGGTGCAACTGCCTTAAGTCGTACACCGAATCTAGAACCTTGGCGAATAATTTCCGGCTCATCCAATTCCATATCTTCTAGACTAGGTGCTGCAATGCCATATCCGGTTTGTTTCACCATTTGCAATGCACCTGATACTTGATCATACTCTCGTTTTGCATGTGCAAAATCTTGCATCAATTCAAGTAAATGGTCCTTTCCGCGAATTTCTTCCCCGACTATTTCTTTTAAAACTTGATCATATAAGTGGTCCGGTGCGTGTAGATCAATCTCAGCAACCCCGTCCCCCATCTCCATCCCAGCAATATTCGCCTGATCAATATAATCATAATCAACGAAGTGTCCAACAATTTGATCGACATCACGTAATCGCTTAATGTCTTTTACCGTTGTTTGGATGGCATCCTGATAGTTCTCTCTGAGCCAATGGTTTTCTCGTAATACCATCACCCAGCTTGGCAGGTTAACATTTACTTCTAACACTGGGAATTCATATAACGCTTCACGTAATAAGTTATATACGTCATGTTCCGTCATGGACTCAATGCTCATTGCCAATACAGGGATATCGTACGTTTCAGCTAATTCCTGGCGCAACAATTCCGTTTCTTGACTTGACGGTCTCACAGAGTTAACAACCATGATGAATGGCTTGCCAACTTCTTTTAATTCATCAACGACTTTTGCTTCTGCATCAACGTAATCACTGCGCGGTATTTCCCCAATTGTTCCATCTGTTGTAACAACGACACCTATCGTAGAATGTTCCTGAATTACTTTTCGCGTTCCGATTTCGGCAGCATCATGAAATGGAATTGGTTCCTCATACCATGGTGTGTGAATCATTCTTGGTCCATTCTCATCTTCAAACCCTTTCGCACCTTCAACTGCATATCCAACACAATCCACTAGCCTCACATTAACGTCTAACCCTTCATCAACATGAACGGATACAGCTTGATTTGGTACAAATTTAGGTTCTGTTGTCATAATTGTTTTTCCAGCCGCGCTTTGCGGCAATTCATCATGCGCCCTGCTTCGTTCACTTTCGTCTTCAATGTCCGGTAAAACAACGGATTCCATAAATTTTTTGATAAACGTTGATTTACCTGTTCGAACAGCTCCAACAATGCCTAAGTAAATATCTCCATTCGTGCGTTTCGAAATATCTTTAAAAATATCTACTCTCTCCAAACGATCCCCTCCCGATCTCACTAAACCTTTACTAATGAACAAACTACGAATAATTGACATTACAAGTCTATGATGTTGTCCTATCAAAATATGACTTAAAAGTGTGCAAAAAGTAAAAAACAATAATTGCGGGTACACTATTAGCCTATTTCTAATGACGTATACACCTGTTCTATTTCGAAAGGACCGCCATTTAGCTGTTGACGCATGCGTTGCCATTGTCCATTCAGATATAAATAAATTCCCTTGCAACAATATATGTTACAAGGGAATGATTATGCGTTATTTATTTACTTATACCTTAATCCTTTGATACTTCCTTACTTTTTTAAAAAGACAGGTTCTCCATCACGAACTGTATATGGAAGGGAGTATGCGGGAACAAACGGCGAGTTCTCTGCTAATAGATAGCGAATGTCTTCTCCCTCTTTATAATCGTGATCATTCTTTTGCAATGCTTCGTATAAATCCATCCGATAATCAACAAATATTTGACCATCCGTATCCATTATAATTGGCAAGTTTTTTTGAGAATATGGACTTACAACGTACGGTTCGCTGTCAAATCCTAGTTTTTTATAATTCAGTTTATATATCCCGTTCACAATTTCTTCTCCGTATGGGGGATATAAATGTTCATTACGATAAATTTCTAATTTTACACGGACCTCGCGAATTTTTTCAGTCATACGTAAATCAATTAATTTCACCCGTGGATTATCCTCTGGTGTTATCAATGTATACTGATAGACCCCACCATTTTCATAAGCATTTCCAGGAATTTCTGTTATTAAATGTTTCGCCTTTAATGCGGTGAAATCGACTAAGTATTTTTGGAAAATTGGTGTATCTTCTTCCTTCGTCTTGATTGGGACTAAACCATTCGTTTTTTCACGATAGTCATCAACAGATTTTTGGACTAATTCTAACTGATCTTCATTCGGTATTTGGTTTTTTTCTAACTCATCATTTGGGTATAAACAGCCACTTAACAACATCGTCAATAGCAGCATTGCACCACACGCACGTATATATGTAAATTTCACTAAAAAAGACCTCCTAAACCTTTTACCTGGTTGGCCCACTAAATACAATATAAAATATAATAATACTACCTATAATGAAACAAATGTAAGCTAAAGTGGCTACAATTCCACTAAGAAATCCTTTTAGCTTGTACCTGCTTAAGTAAATCAGACCAATGGCTATAATTAACAAAGCCATCCCTATAAGCGATACCCACATTGCGATCATTGATACTGACATCTAACTCACCCCTAAACACATAACGCTATTGTATCTGACAACGTATTATAACATAGAGAATGAAAATATAGCACGAAAAGACCTTTAATACACTATTAGTGCGTGTTCAAAAAGGAGGATAAAAAAGACCGAGAAGTTCGAGGCGACGTAGCTTTGAGTACCGGAACGGGCTTCCACAGGACGTGGTGACTTCTGCGTTGCCCACAGGACGTGGGCGGTTTTAGCAAAAGTTCTTTAACCTCGTGAGGAACGGAAAAGCAAGCCAACGAAGAAATTCGATGTGTCATTTTTATCGGACTTTTTGAACAACCTCTATTAGGCATTAAAGGTACTAATCGTCTAATTGTATGTGTCGAGATGAAGGGGGCTAACTTCATCTCTGTTTGACTAAATAACACCCACAACAACTCTATCCATGAATGCTTGTGCGATTTATTTTATGCGAGCTATTATGTTTTTGTATCCTCATTTGCCCAGTTTACGCTATTTCTTAAATAGTTGATTTAACGAATTGCCGTCCATTGGCATATTGCCGCTCGTAATAGACTTAACAATTTTATCTTCTTTTTGTTTTGACAAAGGCTTATTTGCTAATTTTGACAGTCTTCGCACTAGATTTCTTACAGTTTTTTCATCTGTGAAATCAGCGTTTTTTACAGAATCTGCTACACTATAGACGTCATTTGGATCAATGTTTGCTTTTTGGTTTATTTTATCAAAAAGGTTTTTTTGAAAATTACTCACTTGCTCGCCTCCTTGCAATGTTTACTTCACCATAGTATATGCAAGGGGGCGATATAAGTGTTATTAGGAATACCTATTGCTTAGCAGTGCAGCAAGGTCATCCATTTCTTCACGCTTATTCCGATTCATTAATTGATCAACGACATCTTTCGGTTTTGCTTCCTCAAAAAGGATTTTGTGGATTCCGTTTGTTATTGGCATTTCTATTTGTTGCTTTGTTGCAAATTGATGTGCTGCTTTTGTTGTTCGAACACCTTCTACAACCATGCCCATTTGCTCCAACACTTGGTCCAATTTATTTCCTTTTCCTAATAGGTTGCCGGCACGCCAGTTCCTGCTGTGTACACTTGTGCAGGTTACAATCAAGTCACCGACACCTGGAAGTCCTAAAAATGTCAATGGGTTGGCACCAAGCGATGTTCCCAGTCGAGCGATCTCAGCTAATCCTCTTGTTATGAGTGCTGCTTTCGCATTATCACCATAGCCCAGCCCATCAGAAATACCTGCACCTAGGGCAATAATATTTTTTAGTGCCCCACCAAGCTCCACCCCAATAACATCTGGACTTGTATACACACGGAAAAATTCATTAATAAATAAATCCTGAGCGATTTTTGCATTTGTCTCATTACTTGATGAAACGGTCACGGTTGTTGGTTGTCGTTTTCCTACTTCTTCTGCATGACTTGGTCCAGATAATACAACAATATCTTCGTGGTTATATTGATCCATCTCTTCAGTAATCATTTCCGAAACACGTTTTAATGACTCCGGTTCAATTCCTTTTGACGCATGGATTAATGTTGCATTACCCAGAGGTAAGTCGTTTAGTTGGCCACAAACTTCCCGAATCGCTTTCGTTGGAACGACAAGTACAATCGCGGTTACATCCTCTACTGCTACACTTAAATCATTGTACGCTTTTATTTCTTTTGGGATCATAATTTCCAAGTATTTTTCATTTTTATGGGTCGTATTGATTGCCTCAACCTGTTCCTTGCGGTGGGACCACAATTTAACGTCATGTCCATTATCTGCCAGGACAATACTTAAGGCTGTTCCCCAGCTGCCAGCCCCTAATACAGCTACTTTAGCCAAATCAATCTCCTCCTTACTGCCGTTTTCTTGCAAATATCTTGATTGGTGTACCAACGAAACCAAATGCATCCCTAATTTTGTTTTCCAGGAAACGTTTATACGAGAAATGCATTAAATCCGGGTCATTTACAAAGACAACAAAACTCGGTGGCTTACTTGCGACTTGTGTTGCGTACAATACTTTTAGCCGTCTTCCTTTAACAGTTGGTGTTGGATTCATTGCTAATGCATCCATAATCACGTCATTCAAAACATTTGTCGGTACCCGTTTCGCATGATTTTCACTTGCCAGGTTAATTGCAGGTGTTAACGTGTGTAATCGTTTTTTGGTTTTTGCTGATAAAAAGACAATTGGTGCATAATCCAGAAATTGAAAATGAGCGCGTAGTTTCGTTTCAAATTCTTTCATTGTTTTCTCATTGGTCTCAACGGCATCCCATTTGTTCACAACAATGATGACAGCTCGTCCTGCCTCATGTGCATATCCGGCAATTTTTTTATCCTGCTCACGAATTCCTGTTTCCGCATCAATTAAAACGAGCACAACGTCTGAGCGTTCAATTGCCTTTAGTGCACGTAATACACTATATTTTTCTGTTGTTTCGTACACCTTTCCCCGTTTACGCATTCCAGCGGTGTCGATGATGACATAATCCTGATCATCTTTATGTAAATGGGTATCAATTGCCTCTCTTGTTGTTCCCTCTATTTCACTTACAATCACCCGTTCTTCATTCAAAATGGCATTAACCAATGATGATTTTCCAACATTTGGTCTGCCAATCAAACTGAAATAGATAGTGTCTTCTTCTACATCATTCGATTCCTGTTCTGGAAAGAGATCTACCACTGCATCTAGTAGATCACCAAGGCCAAGACCATGAGAACCGGAAATTGGATATGGTTCCCCGAAACCTAGCGAATAAAACTCATAAATTTTTTCGCGCATTTCCGGATTGTCTATTTTATTGACAGCAAGAACGACAGGCTTATTTGATTTGTATAATAATTTAGCTACTTCCTCATCAGCTGCTGTTATCCCTTCTCTTCCGTTTACTAAAAAGATGATAACATCCGCCTCATCAACGGCCACTTCAGCCTGTTCTCGCATTTTTACTAATAATGGTTCGTCTCCAATTTCAATTCCACCAGTATCAATGACATTGAATGTTGATGTTAACCATTCACTCTGAGCATAAATTCGATCCCTCGTCACGCCAGGGATATCTTCCACTATTGATATTCTCTCTCCAACTAAACGATTAAAAATAGTCGACTTACCTACATTTGGTCTCCCGACAATTGCAACTACAGATTTCCTCATAAAAAGGAACATCCTTTCTACTCTTTCTCTTTTTTCGGCTAAAATAAATATTATCCGATATAACTTTTATTAATTCTAGCAAAAGAACGTGTTTATCACAATGTTTTTCCTATCTCAACTATGCCCTTCTGCCTTGCTAGCCGTTTTTAGTCTGCTGTGTTAGTCCCTTTTGTTTCCTTATTGATTGCTTGAAGTCTTGTGAGAGTGCATAGATTGCCATTTTTCCCTGCTGTATTACTTCAAGAAGCGTCACAAATAAGACGAATGTTAATAGCATATCAAAATACTGTTTATCACCAATACCCTCTTGTATGGCATAACTAGATAATATAAAACTATGATACATTTCGCCACACGTTAGGCCAATGAGACCAATTGCCAATCTAGACTCAAATTGTTTTGTAATGATAATCGTTAGTACAACAATCGCGATAGGAATCAAGAGAGATCGAGGTAAAAAAATCCAAATAGGCGTAATCTGTTCCCAAAAGAGGATAGCAGTGTACCCTAAACATATCGTAAACGAAGCAAACAGTAAATAGAATGACCTGGCAATCGCATGAAAAAAAAGTAACCCGACTATAAGAACAATAAACGATAATTGGATAAAATAGCCACCAATTTCAAGTGTCACGTTGGAACAAGCGATTAACAGCAATAGAAAACAAGCAAAATACGTGCGCCTTTTCCCTTTTTTCATCAAAAAGGTAACGACTATCCATAGTAACCAAGCAAACCATAAAAATAACATTCCATCAGTCAATATACTCACCACCATTAGCATTATAGCTAACAATGAACATTTTTAAACAAAGGCTGTTTTCGTAATGTTTGCTGCTTAATCATTTCGTATTTGATATAAAATGCGACGTAACAGCAACGTGATTTCCGCTGCGGGCAGTCGCTTTCCGCGGGCACGGCTTCAGCCTCCTCGGAAGAAGACCACTTCCTGCGGGGTCTTCAGACACGTGCTGTTCCCGCAGGAGTCGACTGCCCTCCGCTCCAATCACCTATCTTATTCGTATTTATATCCCATTACACATGGTAGTCGAAAAGGTAAAAAAAGCGAAGTGTATATCCGTAGCGGTGGAAGAACACCAATCATCATCTCAGATAACGTCGCATTTTATATCTAATGCGTAAAACAACAATCCTTTAGATAATAGCTAAAAAAAGCGGTTCTCCTAATTAGAGAACCGCTTTTGCCATTTATTTATATTTATTAAGCTTATCACCAATCATATCACCAAGCTGAAAACTAGATTGATCGTCATCTTTTTCGTATTGTTTGTAGTCAGCTTCTGCTTGTTGCTGTTCTAGTTCTTTAATACTTAATGAGATACGTTCTTCGTCCTCATTAACGTCCAACACTTTTACTTGAACGGTTTGCCCTTCTTCTAATACTTCCTGTGGTGTCCCAATGTGGCGATTAGCTATTTGAGAAATATGAACCAATCCCTCTACACCTGGTAACACTTCGACGAAAGCACCAAAGTTTACAAGACGTTTAACTGTTCCCTCAAGGACATCACCTTTAGCAACACGATCTTCAATATTTTCCCATGGTCCAGGAAGTGTTTTTTTATGGGAAAGAGAAATGCGTTCATTATCACGATCCACTGCCAATACTTCAACTTTTATCGTTTGGCCTTCTGAAACGACATCCGAAGCTTTTTCAACATGTTCATGGGAAAGCTGCGAAATATGCACAAGTCCGTCAATGCCACCAAGATCTACAAAGACACCGAAGCCAGTAATGCGTTGAACAGTACCTTCTAATACTTGTCCTTCTTCTAATGATTGTAATAATCGTTGTTTTTGTGCGGCTAATTCTTCCTCTTCGACAGCACGATGTGACAATATTACACGATTTTGCTCTCGATCCAAGTCAGCAATTTTAACCGTTAAGCGTTTGTTCAGATAATCAGAAAAATCTTCTACGTAAAATGTTTCAACGAGTGATGCTGGAATAAATCCTCTTAGTCCTACATCAACTACTAGTCCACCTTTTACAATTTCTTTTACTTCTGTTTCGAAAATATCACCATTTTGATATTTCTCTTCAAGTGAATTCCATGCTTCATCAGCGTCAATTGCTCGTTTTGATAAAACAATTTCATCATCTTCCACTTTTTTTACTTTTAATGTTAGTTTATTACCTACGTTAACTACTTCTGCCGTAGTTTCAACGTGAAGATTGGATAATTCACTAATTGGAACGATCCCTTCTGTTTTATATCCGATGTCAACTAGCACTTGTTTATCTTCTACTTTCACAACCGTTCCAGTCACAACATCCCCAATTGCAATTTCTGTTAATTCATGATTAATCTCACTCATCACATAACCCTCCTTAAGATACAAACAACAAAACAAAAAAATATTCTTTTTTATAACTTCTAATAGTTATAATTATTTGTCAAGTAAAGTAGTTTCATGATCGGTTTCTGTAAAGCTTCTATTCGTAACTATTTGGGCTACAATCTAAAAACTCTTTTTAGTTCTTGAATGTACTTACTTGCCCTTTACTTTGGCAGCTTCTTGTAAAATGCGATTTGCAACGTCTGAAATTGTTAATGAGGTTGTATCGATTTCGATTGCATCGTCAGCTTTTACTAAGGGTGCTGCTGCCCGTTCGGAATCAATTTGATCCCGTTGTTCTATCTCTTTTTTTAATTCTGCCAAATCTGACGTAAATCCTTTTTTACTGTTTTCCGCGTATCGGCGTTTTGCGCGTTCTTCAACTGTTGCATGTAGAAATATTTTCACTTCTGCATCCGGTAAGACGTGTGTACCAATGTCCCGGCCGTCCATGACAACACCATGTTTAGCTGCAAGTGTTTGTTGTCTTTTGACCATGTCCTTGCGAATACTAGGATGTTTTGCCACATGGGAAACATTATTTGTAACTTGTAGCGAGCGAATTTCCAATGTAACATCCTCCCCATCAACTAACACTCGTTGTCCGTTTTCCCCTTGTACAAGTTCGATATCTGTATGTATTAATAAATCAGTGAGACGACTTTCATCATCTAGTTGAATTTTTTTATTCAATGCTTTAAGGGTTAACGCGCGGTACATTGCACCCGTATCGATATAAATTGATGATAGTTCACTAGCAACGATTTTTGCTACCGTACTTTTTCCTGCAGCAGCCGGTCCGTCAATTGCGATTCGAATTGCCTTATTATCCATTGGTGCTGTTCATTCCTCTCATTCTCCATTACTAATAGCTAAAAAATTTGGAACAACCAAATTTCATGGTAAAACGTAATATAAAAATAATAACATATCAAAAACAATAGCGGAAGTTGTTCCTAGTTTCTTTCAAGTAGTGATTTTCTTAAGTTAGTTCTTTATTTCTAGCTTCTCGTTGTTTTTCAAAACAAAAACGGATAATTTGCTGTCGGTCTTGTGTAGAGATAGATGTGAATTTCAATGATACTGTTCGCACTGAATTATCGGCAGTAATGACGCGAATCACCTCGGATTGTGCATATAAGTATTGATAGTCACCGGTTTGCATAGGTAATACAAACCATACATCCACATCTTCCTGCTCTGTTATAGTAGTCCCCCTGGGTAAAATGATGGATAATCCTCCACCACTAATATCAGCAGTAACAGTTGAAAAGGCTTCAAAAGAATCTTCTGTGCTGTGAATCGATACATCAACCGCAACATCTATTCGGACGTACTCTCTTCGTTGAATACGCTTGATTTTATCGGGTTCTGGTGTATTGATTATTAGTCCCGGGATATTTAATTTCACCTTATCCACAATTTCAGAACGGAAGGAATAAACCGATTGATCACTACCGATATATGTTACGGTGAAAGGTGTTTTTTTAGGTAAAAAGGTTGATTTTTTTGTTTGTTCATCAATGGGATAATCAATAAAAATGTAATGCTCATTTTTCTCAATTACTTTACATCGGAGTTTTCGAGTTTTATTTGTAATAGGTTCTTTCGTTTCCAAGATGAGTACTGTTCCTATATTCATACTTTTATCCCCCAAATTATCGATGTTTATAATATGATATACCTATTATCACAGAAAAGCGATTAAAAGTGCAAGCGCCCGTGATTCGATCTGCCTAGCAACAAATAAAGCTTTATGCTATCCTTAAGTAAAAAAGGGAAAGGCGTTTGCCAATCCCTATAAGTACGTGCTCAAAAAGTTGCCAAATTAGAAGCAAGGTCGACTAAGTACGTCACGTCAATAGCCAACGTCGACACGGCGTAGTCTTAAGGACCGGAATGTAGGCAAAATCTACATGAGGACCGGACTTGCACAGGACGTGCTGACTTCTGCGTCGGCTATTGACGTGGGCGGGTTTAGTAGAAGTTCCTTTGCCGCCAACGAAGAGATTCGCCGCTTATCAGTTGGTGACTTTTTGAACAACCTCTAAAAGTTTCCTGCAAATTTTAATTCTGTACCGCCTAATTTCTCCACCTTTTCTTCCGTCCCATTCATTGCATTAACAAAGATACGATACGTGTCATTGCCGAGAACACCTAGAAATTCGTATGTTAAAACCTCTTCACCAATATCATTATCAATAACCGCTAAATGTTCTTCGTTAATCTTTACGTCTGGATTTACTTTTTTCTTCGCTTCTTCCTCCGATATTTTCGGTTCAGGGATATCCCTATCAGCGTGATTCATGTAATAGTTTCTTGCTGTAAAGCCTAGTACATCACCTTTATCAAGCCCTACTTTTACCTCAATTGAATCCGAATAAATCCGTACACCATCATCATTATAAAGGAACGAATAGACACCGATATTATCAAATTGATTACTTTGGAAAATCTTCATATTATCGAAATCATATTTTTGTAAATACTTCTCTGCCTTGTTCAATCCTTCATGTAAACTGATTTTTTTCTCACCGATGGGACGGTCAACAATAAGTGAAATTGGTTTCCCGCCTTTCTGAGCTATGTCCATATACCCATTTTTATCTCCATCTTGATAAGAAACACTGTATAAAGGGACGTCCGCACCTTTTCCACTTTTTGTTATGGTAAGGTTGTCTGTATTGTTCACATTAAATAAATCTTTACTTTGCTTCAAGGCTTCCTTTTGGTTTATTTTTTCGCCTGATAAAAATTTGAAGTTATGTTCCTCTGATGATGTTGCATTTACATTACTTTCTGGAAAACCTTCTACTTTTTTCTCAACCGTTTTCAAACCATCAATAATTGTGTTATCTGATTGCGCTTCATCGGATGCCAAGGCAAGTTCAACATCCATCCAGCGCAAATTATTATCAAGAACAACATGCTGGACTTGGCGTAATTCTTTCGTGATGTCGCCTGATTGTTTATATAATGATTCTAATGTCTTTGTTTCTTCATCAGATAGCGGTTCTTTTCCTAGATCCCGAACAGCAGTTTTATAGGTGAAATCCCCGATATTCGATAAAAATTCTTCTGTCTTATTAAATGGCAGCAACGAGAGTGGTAATTGGCCGACATCGGATAACGCATCTGACGTAATTCGCCAAATTTCTACCAATTGAGGTGATAATGTATCTCGAGAATTCATTGCCAGTGCCGTACCAATTTTGTCATTTAATAAATCCATATGGTAAGAAAGTTCATGAAATGATCGTTGATACGTGTTTTCAGCCTGAATCAGTACGGCGTTTTTCTCCTGATGTTCCTGGTATCCCCAAAACGCAACACCAATAAGCCCGATCGTTAGTACAGTAATTATAATCCATCGAAACAATTCTATCACACCTTCCTATTTACAAAATATATGCTTGCCGATTTTTTTAATTTGTGGTCGTGACCAAATCCAAGCTGATGTTGCGGTATTTGGATTAAAATAATACAACGCATTGCCTGTAGGATCCCAACCATTAAGAGCATCAAGAACGGCTTGTTTAGCTGTTTCATTTGGTGTTAACCAGATTTGGCCATCAGCAACTGCTGTAAATGCCCTCGGTTCAAAAATTACACCTGAGACGGTATCAGGAAAAGTTGGACTTTCTACTCGATTTAATATAACGGCAGCGACCGCAACTTGACCGATGTATGGCTCCCCGCGCGATTCCCCGTGTACGGCATTAGCCAATAATTTAATATCATTTTGCGAATACCCTTGTGGTACATTTACTGCAGTCGTTGATGTCTGATTTGCATTGGTATTAGGTTGATTTGCTGACTGATTCGGTTTCGGTTTTGCTTTTGGTTTTGTTTGCTTCTCTTTGTCCACTCCACCATAATTGGTAAAGTCATTTCCTTTATTAATTTGTTCATGTACATATTGTTTATCGTACTCACTTGCCTTTACCAGTTTTTGTTTCGTTGTTTCCCCTGCTAATCCATCAATATCCATTCCAAACTCATATTGAAAATTCCGTAATGCCCAATATGTCCCCCAGCCAAACACACCGTCAATATTTCCATTGTAAAATCCCAGATATTGCAACCTTGCCTGCAATTCAATTACATCTTCACCGGACGCCCCATGCTGAATAACTTGATTACTAAAAGCATGTACAACATTAGGGTTCTGGGATGTTTGCAGGCCGATTGTGAAAAAACATATAATAATAAATAAAAGGGACATTTTTTTAAAGGTCATACTTCTTCCTCCTACTCTTCCATTATTGATATCTATTTTTTGATTAAATGTCCTTTTTATTCATGTATATAAAATAGCTTATGCTCGAGGACATAAAAAATCCTCCGCAAGTATGATTGCAGAGGAATTCTATGCACGTTGTTTATCTTGTATAAGAGTTTTTTTTGTTGGTAGTTGATTTGCTATCTTAACCTTACGCAAACTATATATCCATAACACAATCATAAATGGAATCAATAAAAATAACCAATCACTTGTAATCATCTTTAAAATATAGTTATACGTACCATGTAGTAGAAATGGGACAACTAAGGCGAACATAATATTTCGTTTGCGGTGCTGCTGATTTAATTTTGCTTTACCAAAGTAATATCCCATACTGACAGCGAATAAGGCATGAGAAGAAACAGGAAACAAAGCTCTGGTAAAAGCGTAACCAATCCCATTTGTCAGCAAATATAATAAGTTTTCAACCGTTGCAAAACCAAGACTTATGGCAACAGCGTAAACGATTCCATCATAATGGGCATCAAACTCGGTATGATGATAGATCACATATATGAAAATAAACCATTTGAAAAATTCTTCTATTAATCCACTCAAAATAAAGGAATTGATGACTGGATTTGTCACGATCCCCTCGGCCTGAAACGCGTATTGTAAAAACATAATCGGAAAAACAAGTAACGCTCCATAAGTGAAAATTCGCATGATTAATCCTAAAGGTTCTGTAAAACGATCTTTTAAGTAAAAGAAAGCCATTAAAGCAAAAGCAGGCGCTATACCGGCGGAAAGTATCGCAAACATTACGAAAGACCTCTTTCCAATTATAATAGTTTTATCGTATCATTAAGTAGCATGAATGAAAATAGCAAATTCAACAGTGGGTTAGGAAGTTTACATTAAACAAACGGACAGAGGACGTGATGTAGTTGAAAAATATTTTAATTATCCATACAGGTGGAACCATCTCTATGCTGGAAAATAAAGAAACAGGCGAAGTCACCACAACAAATAAACATCCATTATCAAACATAGCATACCATTTCAAATCCTATGCCAATGTAGATGAAATTATTGCCTTTAAACTTCCTTCTCCACAAATCAGACCAAAACATATGCTGGAACTAGCAACGATCATCGATCAAAAAAGTGCTGTATATGACGGAATTGTTGTTACACATGGTACAGACACATTGGAAGAAACCGCTTATTTTCTTGATCTTGTTGTTCAAACAGATAAACCTGTTATTCTGACTGGTGCGATGCGTTCCAGTAATGAAATTGGTTCTGATGCACTGTATAACTTAATCAGTTCATTGAGGGTTGCGGTGGAGGATGCTGCTGCGAAAAAAGGAGTACTTGTCGTCATGAACGATGAGATCCATACTGCAACAAATGTAACAAAGACATCGACAAGTAATGTTGCAACGTTTCAAAGCCCACAGTACGGCCCAATCGGAATTATAACGAAGGATGCAATTATTTTTCATCATACCATTATTGCTAGACATACGTATCCAATTAAAAACGTGGCGAAAAATGTATTTTTACTAAAAGCCTTTGCCGGAATGGATGGGCAACTACTAGAAGCAGTGCAGCAAACAAACCCAGATGGACTTGTTATAGAGGGGCTTGGCCAAGGAAATTTACCTAAAGACACCATTGCACCTATTCAAGCATTGATAAAGCAACAAATCCCCGTGATTCTTGTTTCCAGGTGTTATCAAGGTATTGTCCAACCAACATATGGCTATGATGGTGGTGGCAAGCAATTAAAAGAAATGGGTGTTATCTTAGCCAATGGCCTTACTGGACCAAAAGCACGCATTAAATTATTAATTGCTTTAGAGCAACAGCAACATGATCATCATACATTAACGGACATATTTGATGAATGAATTACCGTTGTATGAAATAGGATGAACAGGTTGCAATAAGCAACCTGTCCATCCTATTATTGTTAGTGCTATTATCGTTTATTTATAATCGAATTAGCTATCATTTCACCGTGGAACCTGCCATTTTCAATGAAAATTTCATTATTGTTATAGCCAGCAGCTACTACACCTGCTACATAAATTCCTGGGATATTCGTTTCCATCGTGTCAGGATTAAATTGTGGTTTTCCATTTGTTTCATTTACCGTGATACCACTACTTTTCAAAAGTTGGTGGTCTGGTTTATAACCGGTCATAGCAAATACATAGTCATTGTCAACTTTTTTCGTTTCCCCATCTACCATATAATAAACAGCATCCTCTGTAATCTCTGTAATGCATGCATTAAAATCCATATGGACGATGTCTTTGCGGACTAACGAATCAAATTCTGGTAAGATCCATGGTTTTATACTTTTTGAATACGTACCACCTCGATATAAAACCGTTACACGGGCTCCAGCCTTATGCAACTCTAATGTTGCGTCAACAGCAGAATTTTTCCCACCGATCACGACTATATCCTTGTTGAAATACGGGTGTGCTTCTTTAAAATAATGCATGACCTTGTTAAGGTTTTCACCAGGGATATTCATTGCATTCGGCTGATCATAATAACCAGTTGCAATAATAACGTGATTTGCTTGATAGGAACAAGTCTCTTTATTATCTTTTTCTGTTGTTACATCAAAGCCACTTGTTGATTTTTTAATATCAATGACTTTTTCAAACGCATTTATTCGTATATTTTCCCGTTCGGCAACAGCACGGTAATAGGTTAAGGCCTGAACTCGAACTGGTTTTTGTTTTTCTGTAATGAACAAGTTCCCGCCTATTTCCAGTCTATCACTTGAACTGAAAAAAGTTTGGTGGGTTGGAAACTGATAAATGGTATTCACTACATTTTCTTTTTCAATAATTAATGGGGTGATACCACGGTTTTGCAGTTCAATTGCACATGATAGACCACATGGACCCCCACCGATAATAATCGTATCTTCCTTCTGCATCGTACGCACTTCCTTTTTTTAACTTCTAGCCTAATTCCTTTATAAGTACAAAAAAACTCTTATCTAACTATACATGATAAGAGTTTTTCCGTCATTTATTCAGTTTGAGAATTTAAGACCTCTTGCCGCATTCAGTCTTTTTGTTTCAAGGATTAAACCCAGCCACGGAATCTTGCGGCTTCGGCCATTTTACGAACACCAATCATATATGCTGCTAAGCGCATATCAACACGTCTTGTTTCTGCGGTATTATAAATCGCATTAAACGATTTAACCATAATGTTTTGCAGTTTTTCTTCAATTTCTTCTTCAGGCCAGTAATACCCTTGATTATTTTGCACCCATTCGAAATAAGAAACGGTTACACCGCCTGCAGATGAAAGTACATCGGGAACAAGTAAGATACCACGTTCCGTTAATATTTTTGTTGCTTCGAGTGTTGTCGGACCGTTTGCAGCCTCAACGACAATACTTGCTTTAATGTTATTAGCATTTTGTTCAGTAATTTGATTTTCTACTGCTGCGGGTACTAGAATGTCACAGTCCAATTCAAGTAATTCTTCATTTGTTATCGTATTGTTGAATAGTTTTGTAACGGTACCGAAGCTATCTCTTCTGTCTAATAAATAATCAATATCAAGGCCATTTGGATCATGAAGCGCACCATAAGCATCAGAAATACCGACTACTTTAGCGCCTGCATCATGTAAGAATTTAGATAAAAAGCTTCCAGCGTTTCCGAAGCCTTGGACAACTACCCTTGCCCCTTTTACATCGATTCCTTTTTTCTTTGCTGCTTCATTAATAACAATTGTAACACCTTTTGCAGTTGCAGATTCTCTCCCGTGCGAACCACCAAGCACGATCGGTTTACCAGTAATAAATCCTGGACTATTAAATTCATCAATACGACTGTATTCATCCATCATCCATGCCATGATTTGTGAATTTGTAAATACATCTGGTGCAGGAATGTCTTTGTTTGGACCAACAATTTGACTAATTGCACGAACATACCCACGACTCAAGCCTTCCAATTCACGGAATGACATTTCACGTGGATCACAAATAATTCCGCCTTTACCTCCACCGTAAGGCAAATCAACGATACCAGCTTTCAAACTCATCCAGATGGATAATGCTTTGACTTCTGTTTCAGTTACATCCGGATGGAACCGAACGCCACCTTTAGTTGGACCGACTGCATCGTTATGTTGAGCACGATAACCTGTGAAAATTTTGATGGAACCATCATCCATTCTGACAGGGATTCTTACAGTCATCATGCGAATCGGGTCTTTTAATAATTCAAATACTTCATCAGGGTAACCCAATTTATCCAACGCATTTTTTACAACAGTACGTGTTGAACTTAATACATCCATTTTTTGATTACTTTTTTCTTTGGTAGAATCTGCTGCTTTATCGGCTACCATGAATTTACCTCCTAGAATATCCATAAATATTTTATATAATAGCTGTACTCAGAGATTAGTATACACCTTCATCGTAAATATGCAATAAAATAAAGCCATTTTATCTATTTATTTTAACAGTTAATGAAAGCGATTTCCCTGCACCCTGTTTAAAGAAGTTTTTGCGTGGTGTAAATGACTATTTTTTATACTTTTCCGCCTTTACTTTTTCAGGAAATGAAGTGACAGCTACGTATAATCTTGATCGCATATTTATTTCTCCTAAACACACCAGGCCAATCATAACCGGATCAATAAAACGTGTCAATAATTGTCTTTACTGCATTTGTTTCCATGATAACTTTGCCATATTCCATTAATCTTGTTGAGGTAATAATGCTTGGTGATGAAAACTCAGACATGATTGCAATAACATGCTCTCTATTGTTTTTATTTAAATCGACATCTTCCAGTAGCATATAATAACGTTCATTCATATGATAAATTTGGCCACCAGTAATAGACTGTGCTAATAAGTAAGAAGATACTTGTATAATATCCTCGAATTCATCAAAAGAAAAAATCAACTCTTTGCTTTCATCCAAGGTAACTTTCATTTCAATAAAATCCTCATCCCAGTTTATATTTTCTATTTTTTGTGTAACAACCACATGCATGCCTTGTGCCTGCATTAAATGAACTTGTACAAGCAACATTCCTTCTAACTCAAACCCTAATTCACTACTTGCTTCATACATCATATCGCTAAACAAATTTCTAACCCCAGTAACATCTTCCCATAAATCATCTTTTGTAAAACCACGTTCAACTAAATCATCAAACGTTAAGAATATGGTAAATTGACTATCGGATACCCGTTCAATACGCATGTAGCATCCTCCTTTACTTAGCAATATAGTCTAATTTAGATCCTAAATTTTTGTGCTCTTACTATACTATATGCATAGGGAGCAATTGTTGAACTATTTGAAAAGGATCATTTTGTCTGTTTTTTCAAAGTTAGTACGTGACATTCAGCGTTTGTACCTAAGCGAAATGGCAATCTGGTATAGCCATAACCTTCACTAACGATCACATTAGAATGATGATGTTTCTGTAAACCGCCCCTCTGATACGGCCCAAATCCAGCTATGCGAATTTGCCCTCCATGGGTATGTCCAGCTAATACGAGGTTGGCTTTCTGCTGTTCTTCTGCTTCTAAGTCATAAAACGTGCGTGGTGCATGAGTTGCTAATATGTAGAAATCACCGTTTGCATGTTCCATCGCAAGGTCCATTCGCGCTTCACGATAGTAACTGCAATCCAAGCCTAAAATGCTCAGCATATCCCCATTTTCGGCTGTTATGTCAGTGTGAGTGTTCGCCAAAATGATTACGCCTTCTTCTGATAACAGTTTAGCAATAGCCGGAGGATCTGCCTCATAATCATTATTTCCCCATACAAAATAAATCGGTGCATTCCAGCGTTTTAATTTTTTTATATTGGTTCTTGTTCGCTCAAGTGGGACACCCTTTTCCGTAAGATCTCCACCGATAATCACAATATCCATTTTTTCTGTTATGGATTGTAGTGTATCGTCACGGATTATTCGTCGATGAATATCTGATATGAAAAAGATCCGGTAGTTGTCAAACCCGATTGGTAGTGAAGTGTCATGAATCGTTTGATAATTGATTGTATCATGATGTGCTTGATAAACCATATACATAATGAAAACCAATAGTAACAGGATAACTAAAAAAAGCAAATATATCATCTATCCGCATCCTTTCCATTTGTATCCGATCATATCATATTTTAAGCGGTTCAGATAATGTAAAGAAACATACAAAATACACAATAAACAGCATATCAATCGGTATGGTGTTTTGTTCTAAGAAAAGTTCTTTATACACAGTTTGTTGGTATTGAAATAAAGTGCGACGTAACTAAGAAGTTGCTCTCCCGCCGTTCCGGAAATACACTACGCTTTCCGCGGGCGGCTGCTGAGCCTCCTCGAGCTGGCGCTCTGCGGGGTCTCACCTAGGCCTTTCCTCCCGCCGGAGTCTACGTGTATTTCTCCACTGTTTTACCTTTTCGACTATCTATTTAATAATGTAATTAAAATACGAATGAGATGGTTGATTTCCGCTGCTGGCAGTCGACTCCTGTGAGAACAGCCTCTGCCTTCGTTGGTAAAGATTATATATCAACCAAAAATATACTACTAAAACCATTGCTATTTTGCACTTATTTGTTATTTATGATTTTATTCAAAAATTTGAACTACTTAATCATATTTATGTTTTTTTATCTGAAATAGGACAAATCACTTTATTAGTTGACGGGGGAAATTTAAGCTATTGATTGGTGTTTTTTACTCGAGATTGTAGAAATACAGAAAAGATCCTTTAAAGCACAGTAAAAAAGTGCCGCATTTTATATACGACACTTTTTTAATCTGTTAAAGCTTAAATTGATTTAATTCCTTGTCCAGTTCATCGATCATATCTTCAAGCTGGCTAACTTGTTGATGAACTTGCTGGAATGAGCGTTGTTGTTCTTCAACAGATGCGGCAATTTCTTCTGTACCTGCAGCTGTTTCCTCTGTTACAGCACTAATATTTTGGATAGACGATACAATTGTTGAACTCATATCACTTGAATCCTTCAAATCTCCGGTTAATTGTTGAAGCTGACTTGATATACCGTCAACATTTTCGTGAATAGTTGAGAAAGATACAACTGTCTCTTCCATCGACAGAGATTGTTCCTGCGATAGCGCAGTTGTTTGCTCAGTAACGTCCTCAATTGTTTTGATTCCCGCTTGGATATTTTGTACCATCTTAAAAATTTGGCTTGTTGCTTTTGCTGACTCATCTGCCAATTTTCGAACTTCTTGGGCAACTACCGCAAAGCCTTTTCCTTGCTCACCAGCACGGGCAGCTTCAATGGCGGCGTTTAATGCTAACAGATTGGTCTGATCAGCAATGTCGTTCACGAGTTTAGCCGTATCCTCAATTTCTGTTGTATAGGTAACAAAGGATTTTACGGAAGTTTCGATTGATTTTGTTGAGTCAATACTTTTTTCCATAATGGATCGCTGTTTCTTTATTGATTCCTGTCCTTTGTCCACCGATGTTAAGGTTTCTTTGCTCCTCTGTCTTGATAATTCACTTGTTTGCAAATTTGCTTCAACGTTTTCATTCATTTTATCCATATGATAAGCAGCATCTTGAATTTCCTCAGAGATGGACTGGCTTCCTTGTGATAATTCATCGGTTGATGTTGCAACTTGACTAGAACTTTCTGTTAACTGTTGCATATTATTGGTTAATTTACTACTGAAGCTCTGTACTTCCGTGCCAATTTTTTCAACCGATTGAATGGTTGTTTTTAGATTGGCAATCATCTGTTTAAACGCATTTGCCAATTGACCGATCTCGTTTTTCTCTTGTTCATTAACGACAATTTCTACCGTCAAATCACCATCTGCAACCTTGTTTGCGTATTCCGCCAAATGCTGGATTGGTCGTGCTGTTTTGGTTGTTAAACGGATAATCGCAAAAATGGAGACGATAATCAATACAATACTTGCAATGATTGTGACTGTGATGATATTTCCAATTTGTTTACCTCTATCCGAAACAGTCTGATCATACCATTGATTGGAACTTCTTTGCAGCATATAAACATCATTTAAAATGCCGGAAGTTTTGGCAGCCTGCCGTTTGATCTCATTTGTATCTGTATCAGCAAGGGCTGTTTTAACAACAGGTTGTAATGCTTCATATTTAGTCTGTACGCGTTGATACCATTGTTGATGTTCGGAAGTTTTTAGTTCGCCCTTTAATTCATCTAGCACATCTTTAATTGTTGTTAACTGTGTCGTAATTTCAGCTTTTGTCCCTGCTGATGGATTGTAAGCATAATTACTTAATGCTTGTTGAACGGAAATAAATTCACTGTTTAATCCCTTTACTTCTAATAAAAGCTGAACATCATTTTTCGATTCGTTTTGTAAACTATTCATTTGCATGATAATCATTGCAATCAGAGCCAAACTAAGAAGTAAAGGAATTAAGGACAGTATAAACAGTCGTTTTTTAATAGACATACACTCACTCCTCTACTTCAGTTGCTTGATCGATAATGGCTTGTTCTTCATCCGTCAATTTAATTAAGCGGATCGGTGCCAAGCCCACACCATTTTCTTTTAAGCCAAATGTTAGGTTTTCCCCATTTAACGTTTTACCATCGACTATCTTCTTAATGATGTCATATAACGCGACATCGACATTTTTAAGCATCGAGGTGACAACTGTTTTTTCGGCTAGGAAAAATTGGTCACTATCAACACCAAATGTATAAATGCCTTCTTCTTGTCCTGTTTTTAAGACACCGGTTCCTGTAAAACCAGCAGATGGGAAAATATAATCAGCACCTGCTTCAATTTGTTTCTGAGCAAGCTCTGCACCCTTTTGATCATCATTAAACGTGTTCGCATAGTCAACTAAAACTTTTGCGTCTTTGTTAACTTCTTTGACACCTTTTTTAAAACCTTTTTCAAAGTTTTGAATGACCGGTGCATTTTCACCACCAATAAATCCGACAGTATCTGATTTTGTTTTCATTCCTGCGATTAACCCAATCAGATACCCACCCTCATTTTCTTTAAATGTGATGGAGGTTACATTCTTTTTGTCTGAAACTGCATCAACTAGGATAAATTGCTGTTCAGGATATTTTTCCGCCAGTTCATCTACAGCTGGTGCAGCGTTAAAGCCGAGCCCTATAACAACATCATGTCCTGCTTTGATAAGTTCTTCTAATTTTTCTTTGAAATCATTTTCTAATGGCTCCCGATAATCAAACACGATTCCGAGTTCATCACGAGCTTTCTCTAATCCCTGAAATGCCGAATCACTGAATGATCCGTCTCCAAGCCCACCATCGGAAACAAGTAATCCAACACTTGTTACATCATTTGTTTCTTGTTTTGCGGTGCCTGTAGAACAAGCGCATAAGAAAACTAGCGCAACTAAAAATAGACGCCTCAATTCGATTCTCCTTTCTATGTTGTCTAATGTCAGACGTTTATTTCTTCCAATATCAATATCGGCACTTTCCTTTATAATCTGTAATAAACAATTAAATTCTTAGCTTTCAGACTTTTGAATTTAAATTTATCCTGTGAGTGGACTTCATAATTGCACTTTATTAAGGTTGTTTCTTATAAATTGTTGTTTTTGAAACAATAGTTATATAGAAAGCGAACTAATTACCGCTCCGGAAATACACTTCGCTTTCCAGGGGCGGCTGTTGAGCCTCCTCGTGCTAACGCACTGCGGGGTCTCACCGATGCCTTTCCTCCCCCAGGAGTCTACGTGTATTTCCTCCGCTTTTTTTACCTTTTCGACTACCATGTGTAATGGGATATAAATACGAATAAGATAGGTGATTGGAGCGGAGGGCAGTCGACTCCTGCGGGAACAGCACGTGTCTGAAGACCCCGCAGGAAGTGGTCGGAAAAGGAGGGTCGACTAAAACCGTCCTTTGCGGACAACGTCGACATACCCCTCGCCAGGGCAAGGAGGCTGAAGCCGTGCCCGTGGAAAGCGACTGCCCGCAGCGGAAATCACGTTGCTGTTACGTCGCATTTTATATCTAATGCGTAAAACAACGATTTTTTAGAGAACAGCATATAAAAAAACCACCTGACAACAGTTACCTGTCATTAGGTGGTTAAAAATTTACTCGGTTGGTAAGTGAAGCAGTTCATCTCCCCATACATAATAGAGTCCGACAAGGATACCGAGAGTAATAATGATGACCAACAACAATCTGATGAATGGACGACTTATTTTCATATGTGTTCGCTGATCATCTTTTGCGTGTACTTCTTTTCTTGGCGGCAAATTGAGAATATCAACTCCCCAGTCGATTTGCTCCAAATCATCTGTAGACTCTTCTGCACTAGAATGATTATCGAACGAGGTGTTTGCTTGCCCTTCCTGAACTTCATTCACTAATTTCCTCAATTCTGTTGCTTGATCCTCACGTTCTTTCGTCTGGTTCTCCATTAGCTAGCACCTCTTTTTTGAAACCGGATGATTAATCCTAATAAAAAATCGACAATAAAATGGGACGTAATCGTTGTAAACAAATTTCCTGTTAGTTCAAACATATACCCGATATAAAAACTGACGAACAAGACAGAAATCAGCAATACTGGCTTCGTTATATAGCGAATATGGACAAGTGCGAAAATTGAACTCGTCAGAATATAACCAAAAGTGGTTTGCAGCACACCGCGAAACAGCAATTCTTCTGAAACGGCAACGAGCAAAACGATCAGAAAGATACTCCCAATGGAACGATTCTGGAAAATCTTATTATTAATACCACCATCATCGTAATAACGCTTCGGAAAAACATACATAAGCAATAAATCACTCAATACGATGACCAATCCAGGAATAACTCCATACCAAACGATTTCCTGCATATCTAGTTGAAAATAGTCAAGCCATTGTGCCATGTGGTCAAAAAAGAATAGACTTAGCACGAAACTAAGGATAAACAAAAGCGTCTGGGACACGATCAATTGTTTACCCAACTCTTTGTCAGACATTTGTTGGATTATGTCACGTTGACTAGCCATTGTGATCTCCCGCAATCAATAAATGATGTAACTTCTCCTGCCAAGTCGTCTCTTGTTCGATAGAAGTTTCCTGTTGTGGGACCCACGCCGAAAATGAAAAACCGCAGTTACTACAGCATGCGTGTTTTGGCTTCGTATAAGAATCTTGAAAGCCTTTGTATAACTGTTCTCGTAAGCACCCTTGTTCATGAATCCAATCAATCATTTCCGTTAGCTTTCTTTCTTTTATCGTTGTCCGCTCCTCGATAAAATACTGGATTCTCACAAACGCCTGTTGCCAATTTTCAATATCATAGATGATCTTATTTTCTACTATCATACCATGTTTTTCGAATTGATAGTGCAAAAATCGCCATTGAATTTCACTTAGCTCAAAATCGCGTGCTACCTCTTCCGTATCAGACGGAAGTAAATCCCCAGCATGGTAGTACTGCACCAATTTTTCAAAGACAGTCGACAATTGCTCGACCGATGGAAGCTCTTTCTTAATTAAGTTGTCAGGAATAAATCGATCCGTTTGTGAATAGAGGAGTAATCCAACGCTCAACTCCCCATCCCTTCCTGCCCTACCAACCTCTTGGATATACGATTCAATCTGTGATGGAAAATGGTAATGGATCACTAAACGAATGTTGCTTTTATCGATTCCCATTCCAAAGGCACTTGTACAACAAATAATGTCCAATTGATCATTCATAAATTGCTGCTGGATGGCAACACGATCGGTTTGCTCCATCCCACCATGATAAAAGGCAACTCGTTGATTCGGCAGTTTTAATCGTAATATACTTGCGGTTGTTTCTGCCGACTGTCTACTAGAGAAATAGATAATTGCTGGAATTTTATATCGTTGGAACAGTTTTATTAAAACATCCATTTTTTCTTGGTTGTCATTTACTTCTTGTATGGAAAAAATAATGTTTTCCCGGTCCATCGGAAAAATCCGCTTCACCATGTTTGGACGGTCGAGAAATTTTACAATATCTTGTTGCACGTCTTTTGTCGCTGTGGCACTCAAGGCCATAATTGTTGGATTGTGTAACGCCTGAATAATGTTACCAAGCTTTAAATAATCTGGGCGAAACTCATGTCCCCATTGTGAAATACAATGCGCCTCATCAATTACAAATAAACAAACATTAATTCCTCTTAAACGATCAAGCAGGTCTTGCTGTTGCAATAATTCCGGTGAGACATAAATTAGATCATAGGACTGTAATTGACGGTATACCTGTCTTCGTTCATTCGGATGCATAAAACTATTCAATGCGACAACCGATTTGAATTTCATCGCTTTTAATTGTTTTACTTGATCAATCATCAACGATATTAGTGGTGAAACGACAATCGTGGTTCCTTGCAAAAGTTTTGCCGGTAGCTGATAGCATAATGATTTTCCAGAACCAGTAGGCAAGATACCTAGGACATCATTTCTTTCCATGACTTCCTGGATAATTTCTTTTTGGCCCGGTCGGAACGCTGAATAGCCAAAATGATCATATAACGTTTGTTCCAATGTATCTTGTTGTTGGTTTATCATACAACTCACCTTTATTTGATTGATAGATTTTTAACAGTGGCTAAGACGAGACGGATTTGAAAATAGCTGATTTCGTCTGGTAACGCTTGTTTTAATTGTTTTAAAGAAAATGAATTTATTTGCTTCACGGCATCAACAATTTGTGCATATTGTTCATTTGAAATAAATGGTGTTACTGGGAATGTCGGATTATACAAGGCAATTTCAACAATATGGTCATAGATGGTATTAACCTTTAACCGGCGTCGATCAGCAATTGCTTCCACAGTATAATGACGCTTGAGCATTTGGTATGTTCGATTGGCTGAATCCGTAATGAAAGTCTGTTCTGTCGTATCATCGATCATGGCAGATAAGGTTGGAAATTCATGTTGATCGCGTTTAACGATGCTTACCATCCGATGAATGATTCTTGTCCACAACAATGGTACATCTGTTACCGGAATTTGATAGTGGTATGCTAATTGTTGCCTGCTTTTTCCATAGTTTTTATAGACTGTTAGCCGATCAACAAATAGGCTAGCTTCTACTGTTTGGCATGTGCTTAATATTCTATGTAACTCGTTATAAAGTGCATGTAAAAGTGCTGCTTCATCCGTCTTATTTTTTCGATAAAATTGTTTTACCCAGGCTTGAACGGGCATTTTATCTATTACGGGAATAAATGAGAAATTGCCCTTGCTGCTATTTGTTAACGTTTGAATAAACAACAGTAGCCGATCGGAAAAAATATCTGCCAATGTATGATAGTGCATACCGTGAAAGTGTTCGAATGATAGTTTTCCCGCATGTTCTATTAACCACCGTTCCCCTTGTTCTGTGAGCTTGAAACCAGATGCTTCATCAATGGATAAAAGCGCCTTTTGTTCCAGTTGGTGAATGATTGCATCAAACGTTTTTTTATGTAAGGATTTACTGATCCCATAAAAAGGTTGGAGATCATATAGATGGGCATCCTGAACCGTTTGAATGGATCTTTTTCCTGTTAACAAGTGATAAATAGCTGAGGTGGTCCTTTTCGTTTTGATGTGTTGAGCACACGTTAGAATAACACCTTCCAGTAACATTATGTAACACCTCTAATAAATTATTTGTCCGCTTTTTGACACATAAATTGGAATTCTCCTTGAAACGGATGATCGATTATTGAAAAGTATCGGAAACAGTTTTACAATAAATGAGAACTTGTTTATCATGTTAGGAGATATGCTGTATGCCAAAGTATACAATTGTAGATAAAGAAACTTGCATAGCGTGTGGGGCATGTGGAGTTGCTGCACCTGATATATATGATTACGATGATGAAGGTCTATCCTATGTAATCTTGGACAACAATAAAGGAACTGCTGAAGTCCCGGAAGTGTTAGAAGAGGATATGTTCGATGCGCATGATGGATGTCCGACAGATTCGATTAAAATTGCGGATAACCCATTTGACGGTGATCCTTTAAAATATGATGATGAAATATAATATGATAGACAGGCTGGTTTCCCTTATGCGGTTGAAATCAGCCTATTTATGTGCAGCGACCTTCACCACATCCAATACGTTCTTACCCAATGTGAATTGAATGATTTCACTATCTGGAAAAAGTGCGCACAATGCGACAATCGTTGTCCAATTTGCACAAGTTCGCTTCTTTTCAATTTGTACAAGTGTTTTCTTAGAAATGCCTAAAACAGCTGCCATCCGGTCTTGTGTATAATCATTCTCAACACGGATTAATTTGATTTTAGCTGAAAGGGAGTGTATGATCGATTTCTGATCCATTGTAGACACCATTCCTATTACAGTTTCCATACCTTCCTATCTATCATAATTCGCTCGATTAGAAAAGTCAAAGCTAAAAAGAACAAAAGCGCAAGAGCCCGTTTAGCGACGTACGGACTGGACTGAGCCGTAGGAGATAAAGGAAACACGGTGAGCGGAAGCGAACCGATGTTGACTTATCGTACGGAGGTGAGGGAAGTCGCGCTAGTCGCTGGGCGCTGGAGCTGGACGTGGCTCATTATGCCGAAAACAAATTAGAGCCAAATTTTATACTTTCTTTCCTCTTTAAAAATACCATCCCTAACAAAGAAATGGTATTTTAATCGTTACAATCGTTTTTCCATGTAACGCTTGAAAAAGAATGAGATGACTGGATATAGTAGAATCATAAATAACGCATTTCCAATCGCGTGATACGTGTCAAATGGTAGTCCTGCTAGATAATATGGAATAAACTTTCCCGTGATGGAGTAGTTTGTCAAGGAAATAATCAACCCATAAAAATACCCGCTAAATATAGCAAACACAACAATAATGCTTAATGGAATTCGCTTTGACAGCTTCCCAAGCATCCCACTCATAAAGCCAATTATTGCCCACGAGATAACTTGCCAAATCGTCCAGATCCCCATTCCCAACATCATGTTTGATAAAAATGTCGTTAGCAACGCTAAACAAATCGCTGCTACTGGACCTAAAAATAATCCACAGATAATAATTAGCGATGTAACGGGTTGTACATTAGGCATGAAAGCGAATGCATATCTCCCCACAACAGCAAGGGCTGCCAGCAATGCAAGTAAGGTTAATTTATATGTATTCACTTCCTATCATTCCCATTTTTGTAAATCAAACGAAACTTCATCTCCAGGAGATAATTCAATATCTTTTGCTCCCTCCATTGCTGTTTCTCCATTCACAAAAAACATCCACGCAGTTTGTTCGTCCTGATTCTGTGCTACCCCTTCAATTGATGTAATATAAGCGCCGTCAAAATCGGTTTCAATCGTAAAGTTTTCTTCCATTACATCCATTAAACTTGCACCATCTTCAATAGTAATCTGTTTTTCATCGATATATTCCGTTTCTTTATCTTTTGATATTGTAATCGTGACAGTATCTTCGCTTTCTTCACCCTCATTATTGCTTTGTTGCTCGGTTTGATTGTCGTTCGATGTAGCTTGTTCCTCTTGATCATCGCTAGCGCCGCACCCACTTAATAAACCGATAATAATGATCAATGATGCTAAAGTGAATAAACTTTTACGCACTTTCTTTTCCTCCTTGTTAAATCCATAAAACGACAAAAATGAACATATTTTACGTATCTTTTAAATTTATTGGGACCTTAAAGATAAAGGTTGTCCCCTGGTTTTGTTTACTTTGAACGGAAATAGTCCCATGGTGTGCATCAATAATGTTCTTGGCAATTGCCAGACCTAATCCAGTTCCTTTTTTCTTTTTGTTCCGTGTTCTAGATTTATCCGCCTTATAGAAGCGTTCAAAAATAAATGGCAAATCTTCTTCCGGTATACCACTTCCATTATCTTCAATCGTAACGGAAAAATCTTCAGATGATGATGCAACCGTAACGTTTACGAAACCATGGACAGCAGTATGACGAATCGCATTGTCAATCAGATTTGTAAACACTTGTTCTATTCGATCAGGGTCACAGTTCAGTGTTCTGTTTGTTATTTCTTTTTTTAGATGTAACGTAATTTCGTTATCGTCAGCAGTACCTTTGAATTTTTTGAGGATCCGTTCAACAAAGGATTCCACCTGAACGGTTTCTAAATTCAACTGAATATGACCTGCTTCCATCCGTGCCAAGTCTAACAATTCACTAACAAGTCGCCCCATCCGCTGTGATTCTTCGTGAATAATTTGCGCTAACTCATTTTTTTCTTCCGTACTTTCCGCAACATTATCGACAATTGCCTCACTATACCCTTGTAATAAAGAAATTGGTGTTCGCAATTCATGGGATACATTGGCGATAAAATCTTTCCGTAATTTATCTAGCCGTCGTTCCTCGGTCATGTCCCGGATAACAGCAACTGCTCCGCGCACATATTTCTGATCGTATAAAGGGGTCATGATCATTACCCAATTTCTGCCTTGTAAAATAATTTCTTCTAAAACTTCCTTTTCCCCTTGGACAACTTCCTGTAAGACCTGATTTAATTCACTAGGCAGCTTTTTTTCCTTTTCGTTTATTGGTAGATTGTTTTCAAAGTACCAATCCTGAATAAATCGTTCTGCAGGTGGATTAGTTACCATCATCTCACCATTTCGACTTAATGTAATGACACCATCTGCCATGGAATTTACGATACTTGAAAGCTGTTCTTTCTCTTGCCTTAATGCATTAATATGAAATTTCAACTGTCTCCCCATTCGATTAAACGCCATTGCTAATTCACCAATTTCATCATGAGTCAGAATTGGTACTTTTGTATTAAACTCGCCTCTCGTTAAATCGAAAGCAGCCTCCCTCATTTTAATAAGTGGTGACGTGATTCTGGTTGATAAGAAAAAGGCAAAAATCGTTGTAAGGATAATTGCAATTCCAGCAGCAAGGAATATTATTTTTGTTGTTTCTGCCTTTGTTTGATTGATGACATCTAGTGATTGATAAACGTAAACAGCCTCATGTTTAGCAGGAACAGGAATACCGACAATCATGATTTCAACATCTGTCCCCGGTATTACTGTTTGTTTCTTCACTTTATCATTTTTCATCAACACATCCGATAATTCCTGGTCATTTTTTAACCAGTTTTCCGTTAACTTGGACAATTGATTATTGTTGCTTGGTGACACCCACAATTGATCGCCTTTGGATACGATGGCCACTTTGCTTGATGGATCTTTCACTCGGTTAGTCGTTTCATGAAGCAAATCCTTCTCATCGTATTGGTCGATCATTTCCGATACTTTCGTTGCCGTTTGCATTAAATCATTTTCCGCCTCGTCAATGTGCAGGTTTTCAAAAAACTCCAGTAATAAAATCGTTAAGATAAATAATACAAAAGAAACTAGCAATAATATGGTTACTGCTAGTTTCCCTACTACGCTACGCCAAAACATTATACATCATCTACCTCAAATTTATATCCTACACCCCAAACTGTTACGATCATCTTAGAGGCTTCTTTGGATACATAATTTAATTTTTCGCGTAATCGTTTTACATGGGTGTCAACGGTGCGTAAATCACCAAAGAATTCGTATTGCCATACCTCTTTTAAAAGTTGTTCCCGGTTAAACACTTTATTGGGAGCTTTTGCTAGAAAGCATAACAATTCGTATTCCTTCGGTGTTAAACTTACATCCCCTCCATCTGCGGTCACTGTATGTGCATCATAATCGATCGTTAGATGTGGGAACATGATCATGTTTTTTTGCTCTATTGGTTCCTCTGTTTCTTTTACATTAGTAGACGTACGACGTAACAGGGCTTTTACGCGTAATACGACTTCTCTTGGGCTAAAAGGTTTTACAATATAGTCATCGGTACCGACTTCAAACCCTTGGACACGATTGGCTTCTTCTCCTTTAGCCGTTAACATAATCACAGGGGTATCTTTTTCTTTTCTTAGTCTCTGACAAACTTCGATTCCATCCATCTCCGGCATCATTAGATCCAGTAAGATGACATCATAATTATTTTCCAAAGCTAACTGTAATGCGTCATTGCCATTGCCTGCTTCCTCGACAATGAAGTCTTCACGTTCTAGATACATTTTGATTAATCTTCTGATTCTATCTTCATCATCAACAACCAAAATTTTCGCATTAGCATCCATGTAGAACTCCCCCTTTTATCCTAAGTTAAAGTATAAGAAAAACGCTAAACTGCGCTTTTCTTATAGGAACGAATTGACTAGGCGTACGAGTGTAGCCCTGCAAGTATTAAGTTAACAGCGATAAGGTTAAACATGATGATGGCAAATCCTCCAACAGCTAACCAGGCTGATTTTTCCCCATGCCATCCTCGGGAAAGACGTAAATGTAAAAATGCTGCATAGAAGAACCATGTTACAAGTGCCCACACTTCTTTTGGATCCCAGCCCCAGAAGCGGTCCCAAGCTATTTGCGCCCAGATTGCAGCAAAAATCAAGCCACCAAGGGTGAAAACTGGAAATCCGATTGCGACAGCACGATACGAAATTTCATCTAATAAATCTGGTTTCGCTTTTCTTAGCAATGGCTGTATCGCAGCACCAATCCTTTTTCTAACAATTAACCGGACAAGGATGTAAATAATTAGTCCCGTAAAGACAGACCAAATAACGGTATTAAGCTTCCGTCCTGCGTCGGCCCCATGCATCCATGATGGTGTTTCGAACCAAGGTTCCATGACTCCTTCAGAAATCAATGTGCTATCATTCGGTGCAGCGATTGCTGGCATGTGATAGTCTGTTGTCATCTGCTCATCTTCTGGTCCGTACTGGAATTGAGCATGATAGTCCATTGAGTTGAAAATAACAGTTATGACACTGAACCCAACAAATATGAACAGCGCGAATAAAATAATTTCCAGCCAAGTTGTTCGACTGCTTCGTACAGATTGGTCGATTTGGCGAATTAAAAAGATTAATCCGGCCACAAAGCTAATCGATAGGATTGCTTCGGCAAGTGACACTGTCGTTACATGAATGTATAACCAATGACTTTGTAGTGAAGGCACTAATGGCGAAACTTCAGTTGGAAACATACTTGCAAAAGCAATAACAATTAAAGCAATTGGCAATGCGAATAAACCTAAAATACTTAAGCGGTAAATAAAGTAAATGATAATAAACGCAAATACCAAGCCCATACCAAAGAAAGTCATAAATTCAAACATATTACTAACTGGTGCATGTCCGCTCGCTATCCATCTTGTGACAAAATAAACAAGCTGTGAAAGAAAACCAATGATTGTTATGGTTATACCGATTTTTCCGGCAACACCTTTTTTATTTTTATCGTTTTTTTGCCTGATTGTCGCTCCGAAGAAAGCGGTGGCGATCAAATAAAGAAAAAATGCGATATATAGTGTCGTTTCACTAATACTAAGATAATCCATCAATATCCTCCTCTTATAGTGCGTGTTCAAAAAGTTGCCAAATTAGAAGCAAGGTCGGCTAAGTTCGTCACGTCCTGTGACAACGCCGACACTAGCACGTCCTGTGCGTCGAAAGTCGAGGCGGCTGTAGTCTTAAGGACCGGAAAGACAGGCCAACGAAGAGATTTCGCCGCTTATCATTTGGTGACTTTTTGAACAACCTCTTATAGACGTAATTTCACTTAATCTTCCAATTCTTGCTGATCCACTACCATGTTAACGTTTGTACCTTCAATAACTTTTTCAATATCCTTCTTGATTCCAAACCAGTTTTTATTCGTATGTGCAGCAACAAGTAGTCCGTTATCTTTTGGATGGATCCAGATCCGTCGATGATGCCAGTACATACCTTGGATAACCCCAATCATAAAGATAATCGCACCCAGAATAAAGAATGGAAGTGTATAGTCTTTTCGTACGGTTATCCCACTAACATCTTGAAGCTCATAGTCGGCTAATCCAAGCTTATACTGATTTCCTTTTGTCATCGGGTTATTTACTCCCACTCCAACAAAGCTGGTTTCAGCCTTGTCACTGCCAGGAGGATAGATTGATAACTCAAAAGCAGGATTTCTAGGATATTTCGATTCTGATCTCGGTTCACCATCATCCGAGTAATATTCAGGATAATATTGCTCCACCACAACACGTGTACCGTTATCCAGTTTGTATTCTGGTTTTGGTGAATCAAGGTCAATGGTAAATGTCCCTAGACCATTTTTATGTTCATCAAGTGCTTTTTCATTACGCAATTCGAAGTCATCAATCGCTAGTTTATATTGATTTTCCCCTGTTGCGTCAATATTTCTGCCCAATCCCACAAAACTCACCTCAGGCTCGTCACTGTCAGGTGGATAAACGAAAAAGACAAACGCAGGATTCCGCGGGACATCTGAATCCGATTTTGGTTCACCATTATCTAGGTAATAATCTGGATAATATTGATTTACAACAACGCGAAATCCGTTATCAAGCTGGTATTCATTTTTAGGAGAATTTAAGTCGATTGTAAATGATTCGAGTGTATCTCCTTTTTCATCCTCATCACTTACTTGATTAAGGTTAAACTGTAAATTTTTAAATTCCACTAACGATTCAATGTTAAACGACATACTGGAAAACTCATTTAATTGATAACCTGCTTGATACAAGGTGTAACCATCAAATTTAAGTGGCTGATTCATGCGAAGTTCACCATCAGTAACTTTTTCCAGTTCCGGATCTGCGCCCGCAACAGATGCTTCCGTCTTTTTATAGATAACTGCGTTCGTTTGATAGTTTTTGGCAACCATTCCCTCTTGATCGAGCGCTTCTTTAAATCGACCATCTCCATCTTCTTCGTCGTATGTTTCTAAAATAAAGTCCTTATTTTTAATGTAGTATTCTCCATCCGTTGATGGAATTACCGTTTGTTGTCCTTCACGTACCCAAACATAGTCATCTAAGTATAACAGTGGCGTCATCCTTAAAATTGCGGCTAGCAGAATGATGATTAAGCCAATGTGGTTGACATAAGGACCCCACCGAGAAAATCGCCTTTTTTCCGCTAAAATATGTCCATTTTCTTCGCGAACTTTATAGCGTTGTTTCTTCAGGGCATCCTTAATCTTTTCTTTTTCTTCTGTTGTGACTTCTTCTGTTTCACTATAAAGTCGTTGTCTGTTCAAAAATGTTTCATGGCGTTTTGCTTTTTGTCGTTTTAATGCCTTGTACAATGGAACAAAACGATCAATACTGCAAATAACTAGTGAAATACCGATAAGTGCGATTAGTATCATGTACCACCATGAACTATACAAGTGGTGAAAACCTAGTTGGTAATAGATTTTTCCAAACACACCAAACGTCGATTCATAATAGACAGCAGGGTCACGCGATACTGCTTCAGGTGGTATGTATTCTTCTTGTGGGAAAATAGTGCCGATTGCTGAGGCAACCAAGGCAATGACAATCAGCCAGACCCCAACCTTGACAGATGAAAAAAAGCTCCATATTTTGTCGACAATTGACTTGTTATAGGTTTGTGATCTACGTGCACTTCCATCGTAACGCATATTTAATAATTTACGTTTATCATTTCCGTCAATGTGCTGGTTTTTTTCAATTGGCTTCCCACAGGCCTCACATAAGACGGTACCCTCTGGATTAACATGGCCACATTCACATTTTATTTCGTTAATACTCATACATATCCCTCACATTAATCGTGTTTATTTCGGTTCAATTTGCTGTAAGTAGCCTTCGATTCGATCCAGTGTTAATGCTCCTTCGACAATTTCCACTACTTCTCCCTCTGGATTAATAAAAAATGTACTAGGAATTGGACCGACACTGTATTTATCCATTGCTGTCCCTTTTGCATCGTGTGGAACTGGAAATGTTAAATCATATTTGTCAATAAATCGATTAATCACAAGTTCTGTGGAATCTAAATTAACAGCAACAATTTCTACACCTTTTTTCTTGTATTCGGGATACAATTTTTCCATGAAAGGCATCTCTGCTTCACATGGTTTACAATAGGTGGCCCAGAAATTAAGCATAACCCCTTTTCCTTCTAAATCACTAAGCTGAACTGTTTCAAGTTCATTATTTTTGTTGATTTGTTCTAATTTAAAGTCTGGTGCTTTGTCACCAACATCAACATTTGTTTTATCTTTTGTTAAGTTAGATACTAAGGCATAAACAACTGCAACTAGTAATATTGCTAATATGACCGATCGAAACACGAGACGATTTCGTTTCTTCTTTTTTTTGGCCGGGCTAATATTTTTTGTCGTCAATACTACTCACTCCCCATGTCATTATAGCATGTAAACATATTGGTAAATTTGACTATTATTCAACAATTTTGCTAGCTTCCTGGCGCATCTTCTTAACCTCATGGGGGGTTAAGGCTCTAAATTCACCAGGTTTTAAGCCTTTTAAGTTCAACATCCCGTATTGTTCTCTTTTCAGTTTCACGACAGGATAGCCTATTTGTTCCATCATCCTTCTAATATGACGATTTTTACCCTCATGTAAAGTAATTTCGATGATCGATGTTTGGCTATCTTTATCCGTTGACAAAACGTTATAATGGACCGCTTTTAATAAATCTTTGTCTGCTTTAACCCCTTTTCTTAAGATGTTTAATTCATTCTTACGGGGAATTCCCTTTATTTTTGCAACGTAAACTTTGTCAACGCCGTATCTTGGATGCATTAAAAGATTTGCAAATTCACCATCATTGGTCAGGATGATGATGCCGGAAGAATCATAATCCAATCGTCCAATCGGAAAAATCCGCTCTTTTACATCTGGAAAAAAATCTGTAACTACCTTTCTATTCTTGTCATCTTTAACACTTGATATAACGCCTCGCGGTTTATAGAGCATGAAATAAACTGGTGTCTCTTTTTGTAATGGCACCCCATTTACTTCGATCTCGTCATTGTTGGATACTTTAGTACCTAATTCCGTTGTTACCTTGCCGTTTACTTTTACATTGCCATCAACGATTAACTGTTCTGCCTTTCTTCTTGAAGTAATGCCGCTTTTAGCGATAACCTTTTGTAGTCGTTCTAATGTGTTTGTCATGTTATATCACCAATTTCCTTTTTTGTTCTATTTTTGGCTCTTTTTGTATGGCTGTTTCCGCATTGTTTGTTGCTTTCTGCCCTGCAGCTTTTTTTCTACATGTCGCTTTGTATTTTGTTTCCCAACACAATAATAGCGTTAACTTTAGGTTAACGCTACTTTAAAGGTTTATCCAAATACGAGTGTTACGATGATGATCGAGGCTATTATACCAATTAGGTCGGCAATGAGTCCAACCTTTAGGGCGTAACGCATTTTTTTAATTCCGACTGCTCCAAAATAGATCGTGAGAATGTATAAGGTCGTATCTGTACTGCCTTGCATGGTGGAGGCCAATTGTCCGATGAAGGAGTCTGGACCGTGTGTATCAATTAATTCGGTTGTGACACCTAATGCAGCAGTTCCGGAAATAGGTCTTACAAGTGCTAGTGGAACGATATCTGGCGGCACACCTAGAAAACTTAAAACTGGTGATAAAAGGCCAATAAATGCATCTAGCGCGCCTGATGCTCTCAGGATTGCGATGGAAACGATCATTCCTACTAAAAAAGGAAGCAAAGAAAATGCCATCTTGACACCTTCCTTTCCTCCTTCAACAAACAATTCATATGCAGGAACGCGTTTCCAGGTTGCGACAATTAGGACGATCATAATAAAACATGGGATGAGCCATGTACTAACAGCTGTGATCGCAGCCAAAACTACCCCCTCCTTAGACTCCGATAATAGTAGAAGCGATCAACCATTATTGCGCTTAAGGATGACACGACCGTCGCAATGATGGTAGTGCCGACAATTTCAGTTGGTGATGTCGAGTTATAATGCATGCGGATTGCAATAACGGTTGTCGGAATGATGGTCAGGCTTGATGTATTCAAAGCTAAAAAGGTAATCATTGATCTTGAAGCGGTATCTGTACCACTTATTTGCTTCATTTGCTCCATTGCTTTGATCCCCATTGGTGTTGCTGCATTGCCTAATCCAAACATATTAGCTGTGAAGTTGGACAAGATATAGCCGATTGCTGGATGGTCTTTTGGTACCTCTGGAAACAATTTCACTACAACAGGGCGAAACAGTTTTGCAAGGAATTGTAAAATACCTGCTTTTTCAGCAATCTTCATAATACCGAGCCAAAATACGAGAATACTAATTAAACCAATCGAAATCGTAACAGCTTCATCTGCACTTTCAAAAACTGCTTTGTTTACATCTTCCATCGTTCCATTAAACATCGCATATAATATCCCAATTATTGCCATGGATGCCCAAATAATATTAACCATGTTAATCCATCCCAACCATTTGTCTTAACATTGACATCGTGTCCGTCAACAAACTGTTACGGACTGTTTCTTGTTGTCCTTTGCTAAATATCGGAACTTCACTTATCGGTTTATCATCAAGGTAAAAAACTGTTTTCCCAATAATCTCGCCGTCTGCTTTGGTAGAATCATGTAATAGGAATGATTTTTTCTGGATATTCCCTACTTCATCTTTCCGTAATGGATAATGGAGGTCATGTTTAACATAGCCAGTAGTGATATCATCCGAACCGTTTACATGATAGGTTTGGACTCCTTTATCAAGTACGGAAGTCATGTCGTATGTATCAAACGCCCATTCATACATTCCAATATGATCCTTCCAGTCATCAGGTGCGTTTAGTGTCACCGCAATAAGATCCATCTTATCTTTATGAGCCGCTGAAACCAATGTTCGTCCAGCTATTTTGGTAAAACCCGTTTTCCCACCTATGCAATAATCGTATAACGAGGTTAATAGCTTGTTTTTATTTCCCCATGCATATTCTCGTGTACTAGCTTTATAGGAAGTAGTACCAGTAATCTTTTTAAAAACATCATTTGACATGGCATACCGCATCAATAAGGCCATATCGTATGCCGTTGAATAATGTTGTTCAGCATGCAGTCCATGTGGGTTTTCAAAATGAGTGTTCGTCATTCCGAGCCATTGCGCCTTTTCGTTCATTAAGTAGTTAAACCCTTCCACACTACCACCGACATGCTCTGCAATCGCAACTGCTGCATCATTACCGGAACGAAGCATCAATCCATACACAAGATCTTTTAGTTTCATCTTTTCTCCCTGCTCTAAATAGATGGATGAACCACCAGTGTATACGGCTCGTCTACTTGTCGTGACCATCTCGTTCATTTTTCCGGATTCAATGGCGATAATCGCTGTCATGATCTTCGTTATACTTGCGATTGGCCTTTGTTCATGCGCATTTTTCTCATACAACACCCTTCCTGTTGATTGTTCCATTAAAACAGCATTATTTGCTGATGTTCCTGGTTTTGCTTGTCCTATCATCGGAAAAAAGAGACTCAGCAACAAAAAAAACGTGATTGTTAAATAAACAGAACGCATAGTGGGCTTCCTCCCGCAGTTTTTGTGTCTGTATATTTTATGCGGGACAAGATCGGATATGAATAAAAAAGCTCCTTTGAATTGTTTTATGGATAGGCTGTTTTTTAAAAGATTGGGACTGCAATTACTCGCCCCATCGAAGACATTTGTTGTTTTATACCCAAAAGACATAAACCTGCAACGTAACTGTTGGGCTCTTTTCTATAAGTACGTGCATTTCCCGCCGTCCGGGATCACTCCGGGTGGATGCTTTCCGCGGGCACGGCCTCAGCCTCCTCGAGAAAACCACTCTGCGGGGTCTTCGGACACGTGCTGTTCCCGCAGGAGTCACCACCCTCCACTCACCCGGACTAGTGAAGTGGTAGGATGCGACTTTATAGAACACTTACCACAACAGTTATGGTAGTAAACTGCGAATGAAAAACATGGAGACGCAAGCGGCAGCGAAGACGATGAGACCCCGCAGTGAGAGTTCGTTGCGAGCGAGGAGGCCCAGCGCGAGCCCTAAAGTGCGCGTAGTGTTTTTTCCGAGTGGTCGAAGGGAACCGAACAAGATTTTAAGTTATGTCGCATTTTCTATCAAATGCGATTAATCCAAAGTCAACTTGAGCAGTGAATATTCATCCTTCCTCATTCTATCAAGGCTTATTTGTCCATTTCACGCTGCGAAAGTTGAATTTCTTCAAAAACAACAATCATTTAGAAAACGGCCTATGGATAAAAAATAACCCCTTGCTATATTAATCAAGCAAGGGGATTAAGCATCAGTTTGACTGACCCATTTCCATATTAAATTTTTCGAAAAACAAGTCTGCTTCATGTTCCACATCATCCTGATCAACATTATCTGGTAATGGTGGTAATTCATCCAGTGAGGTTAATCCAAAATATGTTAAGAAATCTGTACTAGTGCCAAATAAAATTGGTCTACCGACACCTTCACGCCGACCCACTTCTTCAATTAATGACCTAGCAAGTAGTGTCTGAACAGGTCGATCACTTTTGACACCACGAATATCTTCAATTTCCGTTCTGGTGATCGGTTGCTGATAGGCGATAATTGCCAGCGTTTCTAAGGCAGCCTGTGACATTCTAGACGTTTGTGGTGTTTCCAAAAGTTTTTTAAAATAAGCACTATGTTCGGGTTTCGTTGTTAAATGATACACATCATGTGATTGCATCATCATAATGCCGCGATCTGTATGCTCATAATCATATTTTAGTTCCTCAAGCAAATGGGTAACTGTTGATGCGTTTACTCCCAGTATCTTTGAAATCTGTTTAACCGTAACTCCTTGATCACCACTGGCAAACAACAACCCTTCCACAATAGCTTTTAAATCTGTAGTCTTCACGATTGTTCCTCCATATAAAAAACATATAGTGTATCCAATTGTTTTTCTTGAACACAATATACTTCTTTCTCTTTCATTAACTCTAATAATGCCATAAAGGTAACAACAATATGGGAGCGGGATTGATAGGTAAACAAATTATCAAACGAAACTCCCTGTCCGGATGCTTTTACGACCTGTCTGACTTCCTTCATCCGTTCTTCAATAGAAATTTCGATTCGTTCAATCTTTGTTTCTAATGGTTCTTTCCACTTTTTCCGCTCTAACATTTTCCCTAGTGCACCTAACATATCATAAATGGAAATATCGCCTTGTACAACAGGTTGTTCCACGTCAACATTGTCAAAATGGACAGGAGATCGTGTGAAAATTTGGTTTGCATCCAATTCTTTTTCCTGCAGGTTTTCAGCGGCTTTTTTATATTTCCGGTATTCAATTAGCCGCCCCATTAGCTCTTCCCTGGGATCTTCCTCAAATTCGTCCTCTTCCGTTTCGAATTCCTGTTTCGGCAGGAGCATCTGACTTTTTAATGCAAGCAATGTTGATGCCATAACGAGATACTCGCTGGCGATATTTAATTCCAACTTTTGCATCGTATGTATGTATTCCATATATTGTCTTGTGATTTGCGCAACTGGAATATCGTATATATCAATCTCATACCGATTAATTAAATGTAATAATAAATCAAGCGGTCCTTCAAAAGAATCTATTTTTACTTGATATGCTTGATTCATATCGTGTTACTTCCTTTCTGTTTAAACCATATAGACGAATCAAACGAAAAAATAACAAACCTGTCATAAACGCCTATACATTTTATCTTTTTCCTACATACGTTATTAACGTAAGATAAATGTTCTCAAGAAGACATTTATTCTTAAGTCGAAAAAGGAGGAATTTCATTATGGGTGCAGGTTATGGCGGTGGATTTGCGTTAATCGTCGTATTGTTCATTCTTCTAATTATCGTTGGTGCTGCGTGGTTATAGAATCATCGTCTCGTCACATTAACGATTACAAGATGATTGATTAATCAAGAGACGAAATGAATGAACGGGTACAAAGAGCCAACCCAATCATAAAGGGTTGGCTCTTTGTTTTAGTTTTCTTCTTTTTCATCATTTTCATCATTACATTTATTGTAAAATTGTTGGGTAAGCTCATTAGCACATACGGCATATTTATCCTGGTACATATTGTTTATTGCATGAACCATTTTCTTACCAATGCCTGCGTTTCGGTGTGACGGATTAACAGAGATATGTTGAACAACCGCATTAAGGTCGTCCTCTATTCTTAATCCAATTGCACCCAAAACATCATCGTCTTCTTTCCATAGAAAAAGATGCCAATTTGGATTCGATTCATATTCTTTAATTGTTTGCTGCAATTTTTTTACATCTTTTCCTTCAGGCATAAAAGACAGTAATCCCATTGCAATCTTTTCCATATTTTTTTTATAACGAATTAGCATAGATACCCCTCATTATGAAAATAACTTACCAACCATGGAGAGAAGGAAAATAAATCCTACACCCAAAACAATATTTTATCTTGTTTTGCTCCATTTGTCATTTCGAAATCATCCCCTAAAGGAGTTGTATATTCTATTTATGCCCTAATACGGCAGAATTGTCAAATTGAAATGTCTAAAAAACAAACACTGTCCAATATATAATTCCCCAAATCATGCCGATGGAGAGCAATATGGCAAATAAAATCCAATTCTTTTTACGTTGACTCAAGAGACTTCCATCCTTTATTCAGCATTGACAGTTTCTCTAAAAGTATACTATTTATCTATTCCATTCCTTAAAATGTGTGTAGGCCTCTGAAACTGTTTTTACGATTGTATAACCATCTGAATGTTTTTCTTTTCGTTTAAATGGAATAATATTAACGATGGCAAGCCATATGTTAAATAGTATGAATAATTGAACGTTTCCATTGGCAAAACCAAATAGAACATAGACTAAACATGCAGCGATTCCATTACTAAGCGGGCCACAGATGGTAATCCAAATGACTTCCAATGGTTTATAAGGAATGTTTCTTTCACTATATGCAAGACCACCCAAAAAGAACAATGCATGAATAGAAACACGATATTGTTTGTATGAGAAATGATACATTCTTTTCCCGATCCCAACTGCTAGTGTTATCTGATCGGCTTTTACCAATCTTGCTCCAAGCATATGTCCACATTCATGTAAAATTGTACTAAAAGGAGCAATGAAAAGTAATAGCCAGACCAGTACATAAATATCCATACATCACTTCCTACATGTACAGGCTGAATCCTTACGCTTCAAAAACCTTCACTTCTGTCATTACATCACCATTCTGCATTGCTTTTGCATATTCCACTCCTGATGTAACTTGTCCAAAAACAGTATGAACATCATCTAGATGTGGCTGTGCTTCATGAACAATGAAAAATTGACAGCTACCAGTATCTTTGCCAGCATGTGCCATCGATAATGATCCTTCCACATGTTTATGTGGGTTTCCTTCTGTTTCACATTTAATTGTATAGCCGGCATTGCCTGTTCCATTCCCGTTTGGGCAACCTCCTTGACTGACAAAGCCATCAATCACCCGGTGGAATGTTAACCCGTCATAAAAATTGTCATTCGCAAGCTTTTCAAAATTAGCTACTGTATTTGGTGCTTCCTCTGGAAAAAGATCAAATTCGATTTTATTACCATTTTCCATTACAATATATCCTTTTTTAGCCATTGTTCTATCCCCTTTATGTAGTTTCCAAATCGATCAAGTTTATCTTACCATTTAATTCGTTTTATTAAAAGAAAAATAAGCGTATTCAATGATACGCTCATTTTTCATATGATAAATCGTTCCTTACAACATCTTGATAGGTTTCTCTTGCAACGACTAACTTGTCCTGCCCATCTTCAACAAAGACGACAGCAGGGTTTGGAAGCCGGTTATAGTGGCTGGCCATTGAATATCCATAGGCTCCCGTTGAGAAAACAGCTAGAATATCGCCATCTTTCACTTCTGGAACAGGCAAATCCCAAATGAGCATATCGCCGGATTCACAACATTTACCAGCAATCGATACCGTTTGAACAGGTTCTTGATCCACCTTATTCGCGATAACCCCGTCATATTTAGCTTGATATAGTGCTGGACGTAGATTGTCCGTCATTCCACCATCAATTGAAATGTAGTTGCGAATTCCCGGGATTTGTTTCATGGAACCAACTGTATATAACGTTATTCCAGCATTTCCAGCTATTGCCCGACCTGGTTCAATCCAAATTTCTGGTAAAGGTATAGATAATGTTGCAGCATGTTGTTCAACCGCTTTGACAAGGGCTTCCACGTATATGTTTAAGTCAATCGGGTTATCCGTTGCTGTGTAACGGATTCCAAAACCTCCACCAAGATTCAATACTTCTGGTACATAGCCGGATTGTTCTTTCCATTTGGCAATTTCTTCAAACAATCGCTCCGTTGCCATTAAAAACCGGTCTGTTTCAAATATTTGTGAGCCGATATGGCAATGCAAACCCTTGAAATTTATACGTTTGTGGTTGTGTAAACGCACAAATGCTTCGTCAGCCTGTCCATTATGCAAATTAAAACCAAACTTGGAGTCTTCATTGCCCGTCATAATATATTGGTGGGTGTTTGATTCGATTCCAGGTGTTACTCGCATTAACACATCCATTTGTTTTTGATGTTCTTCGAGTAATGCCTCCAAAAGGTCGATATCATGAAAATTATCAACCACGATGCAACCAATATTATGCTCAATGGCCATTTCCATTTCGTAAATACTTTTGTTATTTCCGTGTAAATGGATTCTCTCTACAGGGAAATTGGCTTGTAATGCGGTATATAATTCCCCCTCCGAAACAACATCAAGGCTTAAATTTTCTTGTTTCATCACTTGCAGCATCGCAATGGAAGAAAATGCTTTGCTTGCATATGCAACTTGCGCTTTCACGTTTAACCGTTCAAAAGTTTGAACAAACGCCTGACAGTTCTTCCTAATCATGCTCACGTCATATACATATAAAGGTGTACCGTACTTTGCAGCTAAATCAACTGTATCAATACCACCTACCATTAAATGTCCATTGTTCGTTAAAAATGGATGATTATCTTTGATCATTTGTCCCCATCCTCTTCACGTTGAATCATAAAAGTACTTTATCATAATGAAGCAGAAATGAAAAGGGATGCTTTTTTATAGATCTTTTTTTAATGGTTGGCTATAGGTGTTTCGCGGATGTACGATACTTGGTCGTTTATTATTAAACGGTACAGGGATACGAAAGAGAATATGTGTAATCGCCCTTAAGTTGAACGGAATAAACGGCCAAAAATAAGGTGTACGCAATGATTTTAAACTTACCAAAAAGAGAAGATAAGCGGTAAATCCGACTGCAAAACCAAGCACACCAAATATAGCCGTGACAATGACTAGGAATAACCGGACCAGTTTGTTGGCCACACTTAATTCATAACTAGGTGTCACATAAGAACCAATCGCACTGATGGAAACATATAAAATAACTTCTGGACTAAGCATACCGACATCTATCGCAATTTGACCAATCAACACTGCCGCAATTAACCCCATGGCTGTCGATAACGGGGTCGGTGTATGAATTGCCGCCATCCGCAGGAATTCCACACCTAAAATACCTAATATAATTTGTACTGTTATGGGGATATTTCCTTCTTCGTTCGGACCAATAAAGGATAAGGACTTCGGCAATAATGTCGGATCCATGGCAAAGAGCAGCCACATTGGCAAAAGAAAGATGGATGCTAAAATTGCCAGAAATCTTGCCCAGCGAATAAATGACCCAACAGCAGGCCGTTGCCGATATTCCTCCGCATGTTGAACATGATGGAAAAAAGTAGTCGGCAAGATAATGACACTTGGTGATGTATCAACGATTATCACGACATGCCCCTCCAGAATATGGTGGGCAGCGACGTCAGGTCGTTCCGTGTATCGGACCATTGGATAAGGATTCCATTTACTGTTGATCATGAATTCCTCTAATGTCTTATCCGCCATTGACATGCCATCGATTTCAACTTCCCGGATTTTCTTTTTAATTAATTTGACCAATCCCTCATCTGCTACATCGTGTAAATAGCAGACACAAACGTCCATTTTTGAACGTTCGCCTACCTTCAACATTTCGTGACGCAATCGTTCATCACGAATTCTTCTCCTCGTTAATGCGGTATTTTCAATTACATTTTCTGTATATCCGTCTCTGGAACCCCGCACAACATGTTCCGTATCCGGTTCTTCCGGAGTTCGACCAGGATAATGACGAACATCAATGACAAATGCCTCATCTTCTCCATCAACAAAAATAACGACTAAACCGGATAAAATTTGATCAACCGCTTCATCCAACGATTTAATTCGCTCAACCTGTTGATGGACTAATCGATTCTCTATGATTTCTTGAACTTTTTTGCGATTTCCTTCATTATCGTTAATCTGAACGAGGACTTTCATGATTTGCACGATTATAGAAGAGTCAACTAAGCCATTCAGGTAATATAGTTGGATCTTATTTTTAAGTACGACCATTTCTCGAAATCCAACATCAAACGAGATGCCAATTCCGATTTTTTCTTTCATAAAAGCTTCGATATCATCGATGTCTGGAGAAATTGGATTTTTATCCTTTGTGTCTGTCATAGTTGCTAAAACACTCCATTCCTAATTGACATTACTTTACAAAAATGAGCCATTGAAACAAAGACCCAGCTACTTTTCCAAAAACAATTGCCATTAAAAATGCTAATAATTGCTGTTCCATGCCAATTCGTTTGGAAATAAGCGGAAAAACATTTAATACTTCTGTCAAAGCCGCTGCCAACATACCGTTGAAAATACCATGGAACCCCCCCCAAAGAATTAATAAAATCAGCGGTTGATTCCACGTTATATCTGTAAACGAAAGATAAGTTCCAACTAAAATACCAATGATCACGCATGCAGCATAAACAGGTATTAAGTGATCGGTTTTACTTAACTGAATTAATCTAGGAATAATGCCTAAAACGGTTAAAAAGGCAACAAAGCCACCCCCAACAGCAAGACCTCCAGCAAAACCAATAATTATTTCCGTAAGATAAATCAAGCTGTTACTTATCATTTAACTTATTTTCGTTGTAACTGACATATTGATCAAGATCTTGCTGATAATTAAAGATTTCCACTTCAAGTGGACTTGGCTCCTCATTAAACCGTTTTTTAAACCAATGATTGAAAAATAATAACATGCCTAGTCCAAGTCCGATTGAATATGGTATTTGAATCCATAACGGATAGTCATTATGCTCACCAGTTAACAAAAAATGAAGCCGTTGTTGAACCTCCTGCATGCTGACATCATAATGGAAATTCATGATTGTCATCGCTGTCCCGATAAACAGTAATATCCACACAAACGCAACAATTAAAGGATTTGATGCTTTTTTTCGTTTGACAATTCGGATGATTGTTTGATTTGGGCCCAAAAGTTGAAATTCCAAATCTGGATACATGTTCCGTAAATGGTCAATGATTAAAAAGCTGTCGATGACAACGATATTTTTATCTTTTTTCGTAATCCTGTAGAGGACAGTTTCTTCCATCTCGGTTTTATGTTCGGAAGACGTTGACAAATAAGCAATATCTTTTAAATGCACGGTCTGTAAATCTGTTGTTTCCACATTTTTTTTCATCCGCAAATAAACAATATCGACCATATGTATCACCTCAATTATCTGTGACGTAAGGATAGTATTTGTTAAACGAGATATTTTATAATAAAAAAAAGCAAATCACCACGTAATTGTGATGATTTGTTTTTAGGCATTTGCGCTATGTAACTAGCCCATTTGCGCTTTCATGTCGTGTAATATTTTTTTCTCTAGTCGTGATACTTGTACTTGTGATATTCCTAGCCTGTCTGCTACTTCCGATTGGGTTTTGTCTTTGTAGTATCGCAAGTAAACAATTAACCGTTCACGCTCATTTAACCCCCGAATCGCTTCTTGTAGTGATAGTTTATCAAACCATTTCGTGTCCTGGTCAGCTATTTGGTCTAATAATGTGATTGGATCACCATCATTTTCAAATACAGTTTCATGAATCGAATGTGGCGATTTTGCAGCATCTTCAGCATGGACAACATCTTCTGCTGGAATATCCAAGGCATCCGCTATTTCATGAATGGTTGGTGACCTTCCAAATTTTTTGGTTAATTCATCTTTCTTCTTACGGATTTTATTCCCTACTTCTTTTAAGGAACGGCTTACTTTAATGCTTCCATCATCACGAATAAATCGCTGAATTTCGCCAATAATCATGGGAACGGCATACGTTGAAAAACGAACGTCATATGAAAGATCAAATTTGTCAATGGATTTAATTAAACCGATACTACCAATCTGAAACAAATCGTCTGGGTCGTAGCCACGATTAATAAAACGCTGGACCACAGACCAGACAAGTCGTATATTTTTTTCCACGAGTAAATCTCTAGCATCTTTATCGCCTTGCTGACTTTTATAAATATACTCCTTTACTTGCTCATCGGTTAAAGGATCTTTACGATTCAAATGCTTTACATTTACATCCATAGGCATCCCCTAGTTACAAACCGTCTTATTTTTCGTTAATTGTTTTGTCATTTGTACCGTTGTTCCCTCTCCAGCCACGGAGACGACGTTCACTGTATCCATAAAATTCTCAATGATCGTAAATCCCATTCCCGATCTTTCTAATTCTGGTTTTGATGTGAATAACGGCTGTCTTGCCTCTTCCACATCTCCAATTCCAATCCCATTATCTTTAATCGTTAATTCCAGCTCATCATCGCGTAGCACACACGATATGTAGACCTTTTGATCTGACTCATTGTTGTATCCATGAATAATTGCATTTGTAACCGCTTCTGATACAACGGTTTTAATCTCCGTCAGTTCGTCCATTGTTGGATCAATCTGTGAAACAAATGCTGCTACTGTTACACGTGCAAATGATTCATTTTCACTAATACTGGCAAATTCCACAACCATTTCATTATTCATGAAGCCACCCCCAACGTTACTAAAGCAAATTGCTCGTTCTCCTCTAAACGAACAATTTTGAATAACCCAGACATTTCGAACAAACGGTTAACTGCTGGTGAAACGGAGCAAACAACCATTTCACCACCCAATTGCAAAACTTCTTTATAACGCCCTAAGATCACCCCAAGACCTGAACTGTCCATAAATGATACGGATTCAAGATTGAGTACAACATGTTTCACTGCGTTTTTATACATCATTTCCTTCCACTCATTTCGCAAACTTTCCGATTCGTGGTGATCTAATTCACCGGACAATCGTACAATTAAGACATCTTCTTTCACATCAAACATCGTACTAAGACCCATTTTTGTTTTTCCTCCTCACAATCCGTTGTACAGTCTATTTCAAGATAAAGTGGGCCAATTCCTGCACGTTGACAAAAGAAGAAATAATTCGACGAAACTAGAGCAAAAAAGACAAAAGCGCAAGCGCCCTTACCCTGCTATTCGATTACTTTCTTTTAGCGGTATTTTACCATTTCGTTGATGGAGCGTTTGAATAAGGTTAAAAATGACGCAGGTTGCACATTCTTATCAATGGTCAATGGCGTTTTTGATAAAACCTTATCTCCATCTTTAATGGTTAATGTCCCTACTTGATCCCCTTTGCTAAGTGGTAGGTCAAAACCATCCTTCAATTTGACAGATGTTGTAATATTTTTTGGTTCTTCATCTTTTTTATGAAGTGTGCTGATTGATTCAGATGCTACAACATTTAATTTTTTATTCTCTGCTTTTAATAAATCAAGTGTTGTGATCGTTTGCCCTTTTTCAAATAGTTTCGTTGTACCAAATTGACTAAAGGCATAATCTAGCATTTGTGACACAGTCTCATTACGCTCTTTCGTTGTTTTCGCACCCATTACGACAGCAATTACACGCATATCCTCTTTCTCTGCCGTTGCCGTTAAACAGTATTTCGCTTCATTCGTATAACCGGTTTTCAGGCCATCCACACCAGGATAAAATTTCACAAGCTTATTCGTATTCACCAGCCAAAATTCATCCTCTGTCCCTTTTCGTAAATAATCCTCATAGATTGACGTATAATTCGTTATCGCTTCGTATTTTAATAGTTCCTTCGCCATGACCGCCATATCATGGGCTGTACTATAATGATCGTCTGCAGGTAGTCCTGTTGTATTATTAAAATGAGTATTTTTTAAATTTAACTCTTCTACCTTCTCATTCATTTTCTTAACAAATGCTTCCTCACTGCCAGCTATTTTTTCAGCCATTGCTACACTTGCATCATTTCCGGATGCAATAGCAATCCCTTTTAATAGATCATCGACCGTCATTTCTTCCCCGGCTTCCAGAAATATTTGCGATCCGCCCATGGACGCTGCTCGTTCGCTCACTCTAACTTTCTCACCCAAATCCAAATTCCCTTTGTCAAGTTGTTCCATAATTAACAAAAGTGTCATGATTTTCGTCATACTTGCGGGCGGAAGTTTCTCATCCGCATTCTTATCAAATAATAGTTTACCTGTATCGCGTTCCATCAGAATTGCCGATTTCGCATCAGGTGCAAGGTTTACCGACTGATCGGTTTTATTTGTATCCTTCTCCTCACCAAATACAGTAATGGTTGAGACCGATAGCAAAGAAAAAACGATACTAACTAGTAAAACAATTTTTTTCATAACCTTACCTCCAAGAGTCAATATAACTCTAGGATTGCCATGATCTTCATTTTTTATAACACAAAAGGAGCACACATTATTTCTGTGTGCTCCCAAGTAAAATAGAATTATTCTGTTACGATATCATAGATTAAGGAAGGTGCTGAAACATTGTCAGTTGAAACTTCAATCGATGCATACAGTTTCTCTTTTACTTCCTCAATATTAGCTTGATTTGCATGAATGGTTAACAATGACTCGCCCGCTTCAACCTTTTCGCCGACTTTTTTGTGAAGGACAATTCCTACAGCGAGGTCGATAACCGATTCTTTTGTTGCTCTACCGGCTCCAAGCATCATAGCAGCGGTTCCTAAATCATCAGCAATAATGTTTTTGATCGTTCCTGCTTCTTTTGCTGGTAGTTCAATCACGTAGTCAGCTTTTGGCAGTAATTCAGGATGATCTGCCACATTTGCGTCACCGCCTTGCGATTGCAAGAACGTTTTAAACTGTTCAAATGCCTTGCCGTTTTCCATATTTGCCTTTAATTGCTCCCCGGCTTCTTCCAAACTGGATGCCTTTTTAGCTAGCACAACCATTTGGCTACCTAATGTCAGGCAAAGTTCTGTTAAATCTTCTGGTCCTTTACCTTGTAATGTGTCAATTGCTTCTTTTATTTCAAGCGCATTTCCAATTGCATAGCCAAGTGGTTGACTCATATCGGAAATAACAGCCATTGTGTTTCTGCCAACCCGATTTCCGATCGAAACCATTGCTTGAGCAAGACGTTTCGCATCATCGAGATTCTTCATGAATGCACCAGCGCCTGTTTTCACATCAAGCACAATAGCGTCCGCTCCAGAAGCGATTTTTTTACTCATAATCGAGCTAGCAATTAACGGTATCGAATTAACCGTTGCTGTTACATCGCGTAAGCTGTATAGTTTTTTGTCGGCAGGGGTTAAATTTCCAGATTGCCCAACGACAGCGACTTTATTTTTATTTACCAAATCGATAAATTCATCACTCGTTATTTCAACGTGGAAACCTGGGACAGCTTCTAATTTATCAATCGTCCCACCAGTATGGCCTAGTCCTCTACCACTCATTTTCGCAACTGGTACACCAAGTGAGGCTACAAGAGGCGCGAGAATTAATGTTGTTGTATCACCTACACCACCTGTTGAGTGCTTATCTACTTTTATTCCCGTAATAGCAGATAAGTCAATTTTATCGCCAGAATCAACCATTGCTGTCGTTAATACAGCACGTTCTTCTTCAGTCATATCTTGAAAATATATTGCCATTAATAATGCACTAACTTGATAGTCCGGGATATCCCCATTTGTATACCCATTTATAAAAAATTGAATCTCTTCATTTGAGAGCTCATGCCCATCGCGTTTTTTTTCAATTAAATCATACATTCTCATGTTATCTATCACCTTTACATCTTAATTTTATGGTAGTGTTTGAATAATTTTTTTCACGAATTGTAAAAAGTTTTCTCTCACTTTATCCGTTGTTTCGATTACTTCATCATGGGTTAAGGGTTGATCTAGGATTCCTGCTGCCATGTTGGAAATGCAAGAAATCCCTAATACACGCAATCCTGCATGTCCAGCAACAATTACTTCAGGAACTGTTGACATTCCAACAGCATCTCCTCCCATTGTCCTGAGCATCTTAATTTCTGCAGGTGTTTCGTATGTAGGACCAGTATTTCCCACGTACACACCTTCTTGTACTGCTATTCCTAATTCGTTCGCACAAGATTTTGCATGTGCTAGATATTCTTTGTCATACACCTGTGACATATCAGGGAAACGCACACCAAACGCATCATTATTTGGCCCGATTAATGGATTGGTTCCCATATTATTAATATGATCACTGATAAGCATTAAATCACCAGGGTTGAACGATTTATTGATGCCACCAGCAGCATTGGTCACAATTAGTGACTCGATCCCAAGTTCCTTCATAACTCGTACAGGGAACGTAACTTGCTTCATGGAATACCCTTCATAAAAATGAAAGCGGCCTTGCATGGCAATAACCTGTTTTCCTTCTAATGCTCCTGAAACCAGTTGTCCTTTGTGACCGGATACAGTTGATTCTGGAAAATATGGTATCTCTTGATATGGAATGACAGTTGGATTTTCAATTTTGTCAGCTAAAACTCCTAATCCAGACCCTAAAATCAAGCCTATTGCTGGTTGAGTCGTGAGTCTTTCTTGGATAACTGAACTCGCTTCTTTTACTTCTTGATGATTCATAAACGTTCCATCCTCTCTTGTGAAATATTTGTAATCGTATATATGAGGCAGGAACCAGCTAGATGACTGGTTCCTTGATCTTTTCTCTAGCGAATATTATCTAGAAAACTTTTTCCGTGTTCAGGCATTTTTACATCAAAGTTATCTGCGATGGTTGCGCCAATGTCTGCAAATGTTTCTCTAAGTGGCAGTTGTTTTTCTTTGTTACTATTGTTTGTATGATAAACAAGCAATGGGACATATTCGCGTGTATGATCTGTTCCATGATGGATCGGGTCATTACCATGGTCAGCTGTGATAATCAGCAAATCCTCATCTGTAAGTTTATTTAACACCTCAGGGAGTCTGGCATCATATGCTTGCAATGCTTCCCCATAGCCTTCTGGATCACGTCTATGACCATATTTCGCATCAAAATCAACTAAGTTTAAAAAGCTAATTCCATTAAAATCCTTTTCCATTGTCTCGACTAGTTTTGTCATGCCATCATCATTGTCCTTGGTACGAATTGCTTCTGTGACACCTTCTCCATCGTAAATGTCAGAAATTTTCCCTAGTGCGATAACATCATAGTTTGCATCTTTTAATTCATTCATGACGGTTCGACCAAATGGTTTTAATGCATAATCATGGCGGTTGGATGTACGTTCGAATGCACCTGGTTCACCGATAAATGGCCTTGCGATCACCCGACCTACCATATAGCGTTCATCCAAGGTTAATTCGCGGGCAATTTCACAAATCCGATACAATTCATCAAGTGGTACAACATCTTCATGTGCAGCAATTTGCAACACAGAGTCTGCTGAGGTATACACAATCAATGCCCCAGTTTTCATGTGTTCTTCACCAAGCTCATCAAGTATTACCGTACCAGAAGCTGGTTTATTTCCAATCACTTTGCGACCGGTTCTTTCTTCTAATTCATTAATCAATTCGGGTGGAAATCCATCTGGAAATGTACGAAATGGTTTTTGAATGTTTAATCCCATGATTTCCCAATGACCAGTCATGGTATCTTTCCCGTTTGATGCTTCCTGCATTTTAGTGTAATAAGCCGCTGGTTCTGCTGCCGGTTCGATTCCTTTAATTTCCCGGATATTACTCAACCCTAATTTCCCCATGTTTGGCATCTTCAGACCATTCATCCGTTCTGCAATATGGCCATATGTGTCTGCACCTACATCATTAAACTTTTCAGCATCTGGTGCCTCGCCGATTCCAACTGAGTCCATCACGATTAAAAATACACGTTTAAATTGATTCATGTTGATTACCTCCCATTGATATGTTCCCTAAATATACCTTTAATATGTCTATTTTACTACGTTGTAGGATGTCAGACAACTAAAGTTAAAAATTATGCTCGTGGATGATACGTTTTATACACATCTTTCAATCTAGCTTTTGTAACATGGGTATAGATTTGTGTTGTTGAAATATCGGCATGGCCGAGCATCTCCTGAACGGAGCGTAAATCAGCACCATTTTCCAACAAATGTGTTGCAAATGAATGTCGCAATGTATGTGGTGTGATCGTTTTGGTTATCTCCGCATCTCTGGCAGCGCCTTTGAGAATTTTCCAGAAGCCTTGCCTTGTTAAAGGTCTACCATGCTGATTTACAAATAACGTATCTGCTCCACTACGTTTCACCAAGCTGCCACGGGCATACTGCAAATAGGATTCCACTGCTTGCTCAGCTATGTTACCAAGTGGGACGATTCTCTCTTTTGACCCTTTTCCAAGACAGTGGACAAATCCCATCGTTAAATGTAGATCACTTACCTTAAGGGTGATTAGTTCAGTCACGCGTAGGCCAGTCGCATACAATAATTCCAGCATTGCTTTATTTCGGATTTTTAAAGGGGAATTCCCTTCAATCGTGAGCAAAGCTTCCACATCTTTTGGTGACAGGATATCCGGTAGCTTTCTTTCCTGTTTCGGTGTCTCTATATGTAAACTTGCATCATGTGTCACAATCTGCTCACTAATTAAAAACCGGTGAAATAAACGAATCGATGATATTGCACGAGCTAACGTTGCTGCTGACTTTCCATCATCTTTTAACATATACAAAAAGCCGATAATATCACTTCGTACAACGGATTCCCACGATGTTTTCTGGATAACCTTTTCCATGTATTGCCGATACTGGTTCAAGTCTCGTTTGTATGATTTTAATGTGTTATTAGACAACCCGCGTTCGATTTGTAAATAATGAAAAAAATCCTCTAATGTAGACGCTAACATAGCTACTACTCTCCCAATTGAAAAAATAAGTTCAATCGATCAATGAAATCTGGTTCTTGCTTAAAGACCTTTACTGACGGTCCTTCAGGTGAATCGTAGCGATGAATTTGTTCATATTCGGTGTGCATAATCCGCAATCCAAAATAAAATAAACATGTACATGCTACAAAAATGACAAAAATCTTTAGTGTATCCCATATCATCCGCTTCACAACAGCATGTCCCCTTTTAAATATCTAATACTACGTGTTCAAAAAGGAGGATAAAAAGGACTTAGTTAAAGTTACCCTTAACGATGTGTTATTTTTACCAGACTTTTTGAACAATCTTTAATACTATTAATAAAAGATATGCCAAAAAAGCGGAACAATATACATACAAGCTTAAAATAGACTAGAAAATTACGTTATCTTCAAAATACCTTATTTCCATTCATTTGTAAATTGTAAAGCAAAAGAGGAAGCGTCCCTACAGACTGAAAACGCTACATTAGAACTGGACGTGGCTGCTCTTCCAAAGAACATATTAGAGCCAAATTTATACTTTCTTTCCCATAAGAAAATGCCTTTCTCCACTCACAGAAAAAAGGCATACTTCATCTTATTATTTAGGTTGATTTAACAGCTACCTTCTGACATTGCTTGCAAATGCCATGAAATGTCAGACGATGATCCTTTACTTGAAAGCCCCAATCGTTCTCAACAATCTTTTCGACATCTCCTAATAAATCATCAACAATTTCTTCAACGGATCCACATTCAATGCAAACAAGATGATGATGGAAGTGTTCCGCTCCTTCTTTACGCAAATCATAGCGAGAGACGCCATCACCAAAATTAATTTTATCAACAATTTTTAGTTCAGATAGCAATTCTAATGTTCGATAAACGGTAGCAAGCCCAATTTCCGGTGCTTTTTCTTTCACTAACAGATAAATATCTTCAGCACTAAGATGGTCTTCCTCACGTTCCAATAATACCTTTACTGTTGCTTCTCGTTGTGGAGTCAGCTTATAGCTTTGTGCATGGAGTTCCTTTTTAATTCGATCGATTCGATGTTCCATGGCCATAGCAGGTCCCCCTCCCTATTATCCCCATCTTCATTATAGGCACAGTTGAAACCAGTGTCAAAGTATAATTATTACAAACTGTCTTCAATAATAATTATCATATTATAATTATTATTATTTGTAAATAGACTTGATTAATGCTTCCATCGCTTCATTACTCACAAAAGCTTCCATGCCCGCTGCAACAACGGAGACGATTAATAATAGGGAAAAGATCGTGATATACTTTCCAAATGGCTGCAAAATTGGTTGGGATAATCTATTAGTAAACAATTTACTAAGTAAGGTTAAGGAAAAAATCATCGATAAGCTTCCTGCCACGATATAGACCGGGATAATCAAAATATTTTGTGGGGCGATTGCTAAGGCAGCCAGTGCTAACCCTTTAAACCCAAGCTGATTCACAATAAAACCGACAGAAAAGCCAACGACCAAACCTTTTAAAAACAACAAAATCCAAACAATTGGAAGGCCAATGACGGATAAACCTAACACAAACAAGAGCAATAAATATTTCGTATGATAAAAAAAGCTTTCCTTTAAGATATCCATATTTTCGATGGATTGTTTTCCTGTAATTTGTCCAAAGAAACGTTCCAAATAGAAAAACAGATCCAGTTTTTGGGCAACACCCATACTGTTTACAATAATCGCACCAAAAATGACGCCAGTTAAAAATAAAATGATCATAAACAGGTAGATTGCTGCATGTTCCTTAACGTGGTTGACCGCTAGAGTTCTTTTTTGGTACATCGGAATCCTCCATTCAAATTCAAAGGCTATAGGTAAACGATAATGTCTATAGTTAGAATCTATGAAGAATTCCAGATAAAAATACCAAATTTACTCTTTCAATGTTTATTTTTTATAGTTTCACATGTTTTCACTTGATGGTACTTAATGGCAACGGTATTCTCTTTCATGCTTATTCCGATTGTGCAATACTACCATATCTCCCGCCGCCGCCAGCGTTAATCATTAAATTTCCTTCTCGCATTTGAATAATAGCGGTTGCTAGTTTTTCCGGGACAATTTCTTGTAACTCTTCTAATGTGGCATGATGGATCACGTACATTTCAGTCTGAAAACGATCTAATAGTTTTTGAAATGTCCTCGGTCCAAGTTTTGGCAAATATTCTAATGGAACTTGGTACAGATATGGTGGTCGTTCCCTCGTGACTGTTTCAGCGTCTGTTAACTCCTGAATACGATCAAACACACCGTTAATTATTTTTTTCGAACCACAGCTTGGACACTGTTTCGTGTTATATGGTACTTGCTCCAAACAATTGCTGCACACTGTTGTATGGTATTTACCCAGTTGTGGATTCATGCCGAAGTTTTTAGTGATTTTACGCCCATTTACCTCGTGTAATGCCCAATAGAATTCCTTAAATGACGGTTCCTCCATCTGAATTTCCTGGTACTCCCTCGCTATTTTCGCCAGTGAGTGGGCATCTGAATTGGAAACGAACGTGTAATCATGTAATTCACTAATTTGATCAGCCATATCGGTGTCCGAACTCAAACCAAGTTCAATTCCGTCAATTAAGTCCGGATCAAATACCTCTTTTAAGGACTTACGGACCCCTTTTCCATACATGCTTTTAAATGGTGTAAACACATGAGCTGGGATAAAAATTCCTTCTAATTCCTTAACTTTATATTGCAGTTCCTTTCCGGTTCCATAGTAACGCTGGGAACTTAATGTGATGTTTTTCATTTTGGTTGTCAGCCACTCGGAAAACTGTTCGATTTTGGCAAGGGTCGGGAAAAAGCAAAGCACATGAATCGGGCCTTTGCAGTTTTCGTCATAGATTTCTATTTCCGAGCCTAACAGTAGTGTTACTTGTTCAAACTGTACGCCGCCATCATTTAGTTCATAAGCCGCCCCCTGTTCGATCAGTTGTTTTAGTTCCTGTTGGACAGCAGGAGCATGGCTGTCTATTACACCAACCATTTGAATTCCTTTGTTTCTACTGGCTTCTTTTAAAACATTCGTAAGGGTTAAAGTTTTGGCACCGGTAATTTTTACTGGTTTATTGTACATATCCCTACCGATATGGATGTGCATATCGGCAAAATAAGTTTGTAGCATAGCTTACATCATCTCCAAAGTTTCTAAGTAAAGAATCGCATAATTTGTTTTCGCATCATGAATTCGCTGTTCTTTTACGTATTGTTTCGCTTCCTCTAACGTCAATTCAACTAGTTCAACAAACTCATCATCATCACCAGCTACTTTTTTCGTAAGGGCTTCTAATTGATCGGTCAGGTAAATATGCATCAATTCGTTGGCAAAGCCTGGTGAGGTATAAAAGGACGTGACGTGTTTAAGCTGGTTTGTTGTGTAACCTGTTTCTTCTTCCAGCTCCCGGACTGCGGTTATTTCCGGCTTCTCCCCTTCTTCCAACTTGCCGGCAGGAATTTCGACGAGTGATTTTTCAAGTGGTTTCCGATATTGTTCAACAAAAATGATTTTCTTATCCTTAGTAATTGGGATAATCCCTACTGCACCCGGATGTTTAATCAGCTCGCGTTTCGCTGTATTTCCGTCTGGTAATGTTACGTCATCTACTTGTAGCTTGACCACTTTTCCATCGTATATTTTCTCTGTCTTTATTGTTTTCTCTTCAAATTTTTTCATTTTATCAACCTCATTTATTTATGCTTATTCTATTTTACCAAAACAAAAGCGGAAGTGCCCGGTTAGCGGCGTATGTGCTGGACTGAACCACAGGAGATAAAGGAAACATGCCCCTTCAAAAGGGGTATGCCGATGTTGGGCGCAAAGCCCGTTTTTAGTCGGCCTTCCTTTAGTCTAGAGTCGATGTTGACTTATCGTACGGAGGCGGGTGTTGGCCACTAGCCGCTGGGCACTGGAGCTGGACGTGGCACATTTTTATGTTTAGTATCTATTTCGAATAACCACATAGTGTATTTTACCATAATTGAAAAGCTTGAGTTTGGCGTGGGGTATTTTTACAATAGGAGTATGGAATTGGAAACGGAGGGAATGGAATGAAGAAAAAGCAGCTGGGAACATCGGACTTATATGTTTCAGAATTGACGCTTGGGTGCATGTCACTAGGAACAGATCAAAAACAAGCACAAACGATTATCGACCAGGCACTAGCAGCCGGGGTCAATCATTTGGATACTGCTGATCTGTATGATTTTGGTCAGAATGAGGAAATTGTCGGAGCAGCATTAAAAGGTAGACGTGAGGAAGTGATCGTCACATCAAAGGTTGGTAATCATTTTAATCGTGATACAAAGGATTGGTTTTGGGATCCGTCTAAAGCACATATTAAAGAAGGCTTGAAGGACAGCTTACAACGTCTTAAAACAGACTACATTGATTTTTATATGCTGCATGGTGGAACAATTGACGATCCGATTGATGAAACAATTGAGGCGTTCGAGGAACTGAAAAAAGACGGACTGATTCGTGCATATGGGATATCATCCATTCGCCCTAACGTGATCAGGGAATATGTAAAACGTTCTCATATTGATGCTGTGATGATGCAGTATAGTCTGCTAGATCGTCGGCCGGAAGAAGAAGTGTTGAATCTATTACACGAAAATAATATTAGTGTTTTCGCCCGTGGACCACTTGCTAAAGGGATTTTGAGCAATAATGGTGAAAAACAAATTGAGCGGAAATCACGTGAAGGCTATTTGGATTACACATATGAGGAATTAGTAAAAGTCTATGACGAAATAAAAGATATTCTTGGTGAGGATACTTCGTTTAATACCGTGGCATTGCAATATGTCCTTTATCACCCAGCGGTTGCAAGTGCTGTGTTTGGCGCAAGCTCCGTGGAACAACTTGTAGAAAATACAGCAATTGGTCAGGCAGCTCCATTATCGGAAGAAAAGTTTCAAGCACTGCAAGCAGTTACGAAACCGATGCAGTATACGAATCACCGGTAGGAACTTAGGATCGCCATGGTTATATGGCGATCTTTTATTTATGTTTTCTGGATTTGAACTCCGCGTATACCCATGAACCATAGAATTGTAAACTTGAGAACAACCTCCAACAATGCGCACCAACAAAAGAAGCTCCCTCCCATTTGTAATAGTTTCCTAAATTCTAACCTATCGACACTTACATAAGATCAGATTGATATGTTTAGAGAATCCCTTTTTGGTTAAAGATGGAAAGTGATAGAAAATAGCACTTTCGCTTAAACGTGAGATATTTGCTATTTTCATATGCTAGGAAGGGGAGAAATGAATGGATCATAACGATCATAAACAACCGGTATTCACCAATTTTACCGACAACATTGAATATATGAAAACCGGACTCGGTGTTGGGGAAAGTTTCGATGTCATCCAGCTTGATCTGAACTATGCTGATCGGGATATGGGGCTATTTTTAATTGATGGTTTTGCCAAAGACAAAATCATGCACTTTTTGATGGAAATATTATCAGAACTTAAACCGGAGCAACTTGAACCCGATCCGTTGCTTAAATTAATGAGAACTCACCTTCCATATATTGAATTATCTGCTGAAGATGATTTGGATAAAGCTGTTTTTTGGGTATTAAGTGGTGCATCCGCACTTGTTGTAGATGGCATTGATAAAATTATCATTATTGATGCACGAACAAAGTGGCCTTCATATAAATTAACCGCAGCAATATCCGGCCTTTCTGTGTAACGAAAGGTTGGATATGGATTCCAACCGCGGCCAGATAGAAATTCTTCCACTCTCGGATCGCATTACTTCTAGTTACGGCAGCCTTTGGAGTTCCAGGTTATGTCGGAGGAATCGCCTTATGGACCTTTGTTCTAGCCCGATTAAATTCGCTCGGGGTTCCATATTTATGGCCGATCATTCCTTTTTCTTTCCGTGAAGTAAGGGCATATTATTCCGATCACCTATTCCGGTCAAAAACAATCGCCCCGAAGTATTGCATCTGGAAGATCCAGATTGTTAAAAATATATACCCTGTATATCCAGGATCGTCACGTTCTGTGACGATCCTTTATTTTTTGAAAATATCCCCCTCAGATTACATTGACAATGTCGACCAAACTCATTATTTTTCCATTTTCCTTAGTTCAACAATACCACCAACAAAACCGATAAAGCCGCCTACTGCTAAAATAACAGGGATAAAGGATACATTTGATATGGAGTTTTCCGTTACCAATCCATACACACCGTAAATACAGATAACAAGATTGGCAACTATACCAATTAGCATTCTAGTTTTCTTACTAAATTTAGACACCCCATTTACTGCTTGAATTTCTAGAAAGGTTGCAGAATTCTCTTCGGCGGGATTCTATTCTAACACATGCGTGCTCAAAATCCTGTAACGATATCCCCGCGTACAGGATCTATTCCATTCGCAAATTTTATTCGGATTGAAGTCGCTTCCTTCCATTTCGGACTATCAACCACATGAAAATGGATGTGCGGCTCACTGGAATTGCCGGAATTCCCAACCAAACCTACTAAATCATTTGCACTTACTTTATCGCCTTCCACTATTTTCAAACTGCCTTCTCTTAAATGCGCGATCACGCTGTATTCATTATTTTCATGCTCGATAATAACATGATTTCCAAGCGGTTCCTCTGTATTTGTATCGACGGTTGGCGTATTATCTGGAATCGCATTTTCAACAGATACAACTACCCCACCCCTTGGCGCTACAACTTCTTTGCCAAATGCATAGTAACTTTCATTATTTGCTGGATCACCTTTAAAAGAAGTATCCCCATTCATCATGACAAGATCATACGCATACCGCTGATTTTCTGAGACATAGTGATAATTAACAAGTTCATTTGTTCCTCCCCAAAAAGTGAACCATTTTTCAGTCACTGGCATTCGATACGTATTTTCCGTATATTGCTCATCACTCTCCGGATAAGAGGTGATTGGCAGAAGCTGTAACCCCTCAATAGTAAGGTCATCGGCAAAATAACTACGAATCCCTTTATCACCTTTTTCACTGATCCATTGATACTCGATCATGTTTTGAATAGGTATTTTAGAAACAAGCTGATAGCCATCTACACCTTTATTAAACCCTTCCCCAAGGTTAATAAATTGCTTCAATGGAACTTTGGCTTGGAACGTATCACTTGTTTGTTCGTAAAGCGCTTCGAAATTGCCAGCTAGAAATTGATCCGGAAATTGATCTGCGGATGCTAATTTTTTGAACGTACTTTTCGTATCCTCTTGTTCACTCGATGAACCCTTTTTTGTTCCTCCACAAGCTACTAAACCAATGGCCAAAAACAAAACTGAAAATATTTTTAAATAGATTTTCATCGTTAGGCCCCTTTCCGTTCCCCTATTACTTATACGGCTTAAAGAAGAGAAAGGATTCAGTTTGTTGGGGCAATTTAAAATAACAGCGGTTTTAATAACCAATCTGGAGGGCATCAATTGTTCGCGGTGATATGACACTCGATAAGGTTAGCAACTAAACCAGTTACACCTTCCAATTTTTCCTCCCATGTACAGGCATTATGGTCTCCTTTCCCATGGTTCCAGCTGTCCGACTACCATTCTTTTTCTATCCTGTTTTATCGCCGTTATGACTCCCTCGGCTATTTCCTTATGAATCAGCCATCTGGAAGTGTCCCCTTCGACTACAAAACCAAGCTGTATATCGCGGTAATGGCAATTTTTTGGCGTTGAAATCTGAGATTGAATTGACTTTAAATGATAGCTGCTGCCCTTAATATGGAAAAATTTATAGGCTACTTTCTGCCGACTGCTGATTTCATCAAGCAATGCTGGAATAGCCTGCGGGGCATCACCATGCAACCATGCAACCACTGTATCAATTGCTCCATAGCTGGCTATTTGATTTTGAATATGTCTTTTTAACGCTCCGGTGTTTTTATAGTCCAGGGAGACAGGATCTACATTCGATGCTGAACAAACGGTTTGGAGGAGATTCAGCTTTTCCCTGTTTCGAGCTATGACTGAAGTATGGTTACATTGTTGAATAATCCATTTCGAAACATCCCTCAGCATCCCTGTTCCGCCAACAATAAGCGCATGGTGATATGATCATCGCCTTTCCTGCCACGCTATTGCTTGTCTTTCTATTTCTAAAACAAGCTGTTCTTTTCCTTTTATGTATGCTTCTATGTCATTGGGAAATCGCTGGGCCAATGTTTCTTTTAGATCCCCATATTTTTTGGCTGTATTTGGATGTGCACGCAAATAATCCCGAAATGCAATGTGACGTTCACCTTCGTGATCACCTGATTCAAAAATATGAACATGATGCGTGCGGTTGTCTCCACCTTTCTGAAAATATCGCCGCCCAGGTATCCCATTCTCACCCTTTGCTTCATAGCCGATTTTCTTCATTGCGTCGTTAAACGAATCAACCGACTTGATATTTTTTACCAAGGGCATAATATCGATAATCGGCTTTGCCTTTAGTCCTTTTACTGATGTGCTGCCAATGTGATAAATGCTAACGATCTCTGAGCCAAAAATCTTACGTAATTTATTAGCTTCTTCCGTAAACATCGAAGGCCATTTCTCATTATATGGTGTTACTCTAACTTTTCTCATTGCATTCTCCTAGCCTTATTTATTACTTCCTTGCTATCCAAATCGTCCATCGATCTTTCTCCATAATTGGTCCATCTTGTATCGACTGATATACATGGTCAGCAAAAAATGATACCTGTTGATCTGACAATTCATGTAAGATCGAGCGTCCGTTCCTCGATTTTATATCACGGATCAGCTGGTCTTTGTTCGGATACGTTTCTCGTACTTCCCAAATTTTTATTTCCTCCGTGGATGTAAAACCTACTCTCTTCAACTCGGCTTTAACGACCGGAGAAGCATATCTCCTTTTTGTTTCCATTTCTGCAAGATGTGGGAATAAGGAAAATAAGTAACCACGAATATGATGACTATTCCCTTTTAATAGACAGTCTTCTGGTGTTCTATCTTGTACCAATAGTGTCCCCTCTGGTCTCAAAATTCTATAGGCTTCGGAAAAGCAAGAAGTTAAATCATCGAGATGGTGAATGAGTGCTCTTTCTAAAACTAAGTCTGCATCGTCATCTGGAAGCCCAGAACAATAAGCGTCCCCCAATTTTAAATTTATTTGTTTATACAAGCTACAATTTTGTTTAGCTCCATTAAGCATAGCCTTTGAAAAATCAATTCCAGTGATGAAAGGAATACCTATGTTAGCTAGTGCTTTCGCATATATCCCTCCACCTGTACCAATATCTACCGCCTTGTTAATTTTCCGTCCTTGAATAATTGTTTTTACTGCGGACAACCATGTATCATCGGCTTTTCTTGTCACATAACTATGTTGATTCTTTTCATCATGAAAGTTTATCCCCATTAAAATTACCCCTTTATGTTAGATACCTTTAGTTTACAAGAAGAATAGCTACCTTGATAATACAGGTTTCAAATAGGTTACAATCACATTTTCTTATTGTACATACGGAATGAATTAGTTTGATAGAAAGTTAACGCAACGACTGCGCTGATACATATCTTGTACAATTATGCAACTCCAGATTCCATATATCTTTAGTCTTCTTTAGGATGGTCAGTGAACAGTTGTGAAGTGATTCCTCAACATCCTCATCAGGCAGCATTTCTCTCAAAAGGGATTTAATAAAAGATCCATGGCTGACAATTAATATGTTCTTGCCATTTTGTTCTTTCAAAATTTCATCCATTATCGATCGGCCCCTTGCCATAATACTTTCGCTATTTTCTTTATGTAAATCCAATTCCCGCCAATTAGGACCCCATTTTGCTATTCGCTCTTCCTCTGTCGTTCCTTCGATCATTCCACCACCATTTTCGCGTAGCCTGGGATCGAAATGAATCGTTATATTTTCCAGTTTACTTCCAATTATCTCAGCGGTTTGTTTCGCCCTTGCTAGATTACTAGAGTAGATCACGTCCCAATCCTTAACTTGTAAATGATCGGCAAGTTCTTCCGCTTGTAAAATCCCTTCCTCGTTAAGTGGTACATCAGTACTCCCTTGCGCCCTTCTTTCTCTATTCCAGTCCGTCACCCCATGGCGCACGAATCCAATTTTTGTCATATTTCCACCCCTAATTAGCCTATAAAGTTCCTCAACATTTCTAGTTTTTATTGTAACATAATAATAAATAATGAAGATTGAAAAAACTCGACTTGAAAAAATACACAATGTTACTTTCTAGTCCACGATCGTAACCTCTACTGTTCTTCTACCCCAGTTATACGCCTGCTCCTTCGTCGGGAGGTGTACATCGATTGTATTCCCATTTATAGCGCCACCTGTATCGGCCGCGACAGCATATCCGTAGCCTTCTACATAAACTTTTGAGCCAAGCGGGATAACGTCAGGATCAACAGCAATTACTTTTGCATTGGGATTCTCATGCAAATTCACACCTGTTGCGGTTATTCCCGAACATCCCGAACAGTAGGCAGTGTAAGCTGTTGCTTCAACAGATAATGTTCTTCCTTCTGCTTTTGTTTGTTGTTTCCCGACCTGTTTACTTGCTTCCTTGCTTACCTGAGTCTCAGATTTTTGGGAATGGGCATCTGTGTTAATCGTTGCTTCTACTCGTTTTGATTCTGGCTGGGGTTCCGGTCCATTTACAATCAGCTTTTGTCCAATAATAATTAAATCAGAAGAAAGATCATTCCATGCTTTCAGATTCGCAACAGTTACTTCATCACCATATGCTTCACTGATCCCACTTAGTGTATCTCCCTCCTGTACGGTATAATACTCTTTTTTAAGTTTTAATTTTTGTTTCGAATAAATTAGCGTTGATTTTAATCCATTTACCTCCATCAGTTCGTCCACGGTTGTATGATGGTTAATAGCTATATCCCAAAGCGTGTCACCCTTACGTACTTCATATTCGGCTGCAGAAACGGTCATTGTAGAAATGAACAACATAATTAAACCAAGACATAAAGGTACTAACTTTCTCATTTTGTTGTCCCCCTTTTAATTACTGACAAGCCTATCCTACCACGGTATCTCCACCTCTGCGGTTACAGCCTGTTTAAAAAAGAGTGACATGCTTTACAAATGAAATAAGTTATGATTAATCGGTTCTATTCACTTTTTCCCCCGCATAAAATTCGCCAGGACAATCTATTTTTTTATATAAAAATAACCGTTCATTCTAACAATTACCATTGCATAAAGAACGTGTATTCGCATATAATAAAATAAAAAGAACAGAACACTAGTTTCCTCAAAAGGAGTCTTATGAATGAAACGGGTTATTTTTCTGGTTGATATGCAGACGTTCTATGCTTCCGTGGAAAAAGCGGAGAATCCAAAACTGAAAGACAAACCAGTAATTGTGTCAGGCGATCCGGAGCGACGGAGTGGAATTATTTTGGCTGCCTGTCCCATTGCCAAGAAATATGGGGTAAAAACTGCTGAAGCATTATGGGAAGCAAAAAATAAATGTCCGGAAGCTGTCGTTATACGGCCACGCATGCAGCGATATATTGATGTGTCATGCCAAATCACCGAAATATTGGAGCACTATACCGATCTTGTGGAAGTATTTTCGATTGATGAACAATTTTTAGACATTACCGGAAGCCAAAAACTGTTTGGGGATCCATTTACCATTGCCAAAAAGATACAGCGAGAAATCATGGAGGAAACAGGCATCTATGCGCGGGTTGGCATGGGGCCGAATAAAGTATTGGCAAAAATAGCTTGTGATGCGTTTGCCAAGAAAAATCGGACTGGAATTTTTCAATTAGATAAATCCAACATGAAAGAGACGATGTGGGAACTCCCAATTGGTAAAATGTTTGGTGTTGGCAGCCGGATGAGACATCATCTGCAACGAATGGGTATTCAGAAAATTGGACAGCTAGCAAATTTTTCTGTAGATGCGCTAACCAAACGTTGGGGAATTAATGGGCAAGTTCTATGGCAAACCGCAAACGGAATTGACTATGCCCCAGTAACAACAAAAACACACGACGGACAGAAGGCGGTTGGACACCGCATGACATTACCTCGGGATTATGAAACGTTTGACGAGATAAAAGTGATCTTATTGGAATTAAGCGAAGAAGTTGCTCGACGCGCACGGGCCGATGGCTATCGAGGCAACACCGTCTCAGTCAGTGTCGGGGGCGCAGATTTTTCTTTCAAAACCGGATTTCACCGGCAGATAAAGCTGGCATCACCGACCAATTTTGGCATGGATATTTTCCGATCGGCATTGCATTTATTCCGGATACACTGGGATCGACAACCCATTCGAAGTGCCGGGATAACATTATCACAACTGCAGCCAGCCGATCCTTATCAATTAAGCTTTTTCGATTTGTCATTAAAAAAAGAACATCTTTCTCAAGCCATGGATGATATCTATACAAAATATGGACCAACCGCCATCGTCCGGGCATCTTCACTAACAAATGCCGGGCAAGCGTTTAGTCGAGCTGAGAAAATTGGCGGGCATTACAAATAAGAGAGGATATTCAAGCGGCGAATCGTTTCGCTGGACTTGTAACGACTTAATTATAAAAGGAGTGAAAAAGTAAAATGAATCCAAATAAACTAACCCCAGGTCGTAATGTAATGTGGGAGTCCAGCCGCATGATGCTGCCGGAGCATAAAGCGCGGATCCGTCAACACCAAAAAGAACTGACGAAACGAACAAAACCGATTCTGGATGAACAGCAGATTGAGCTATTTTCCCAGATGATTTCAGATGCCATGCAGCAGGGCTCCAACTTAAAAATCCAGATTTTCCACCCCTACCACGACTGCTATGTGACAGGAAAAGTCCAGAAAATAATCCCCGAACAACAGCTGAAGTTAGTATCAGCTGTTGATAGCGAGTGGATTTCTTTGGATGAAATTATTGATGTTACTGTTTTATCCCGCCATTAACGGGTAGTAAAACTCCATTTCAAAAATTCGAGAGGGATCAAGAATTATAATTGGGGTCAAGCCCCGGTTCTGTTCAGTGGGCGATGAAAAAACCCACTGAATGAAGTTTTTTGACTTTTTCTGTGACATAATGGTCATGATAGGAGTGGAAGATCTGCCATCGATAGATTCCAATAAAGCGTCACTGCTTTCACGAATTTGAAAATATTCTTCTACTGAAATAGACTCATTTTGATATAAATCCATTGCGATATCCCTCTTCACCTATTGTTTGACCATTTTTTGTTCCTGATCAATAGTTCTATAAACACGATCTACGGCTCCTTGTTTTCCAACAAATGCAAGAATACCCTGTTCAGTAAGATTTTCTAAAAAGCTACAAACATGTGGAAATATCTTATACTTGCCGCTAGAGAACGTATCACCTGGAGCAGCATGGATGGTAACCAATTCTTCACAAACCTCGCTAGCAAAGAATTGTGGCTCAGTTAAACTTTCTAAAAATACCATAACCGCTAATTGGAGTTTCTGCTCCAGCTGTATGTCCGTTCCATGACTTATTACCTCTCCTATCTCTAACTTTTCAGCAACCGCCTGTCTTTTCTTGGCATACTCTTCTTCCCGCTGTTTTTGTGCTTTTTCTCGTTCTTGCATGACGACAAGCCTTTGTTGTCTTTCTTGCTCTTGGTAAAGTTCCGCTACTTTTTTCTTCAACCTCACTACTTGCCTATCTAACAATGGAATATTTAAATCTAGATGTGTTTGTATATCGTTAGGAATTTGAACATCAGGATGAATTTTATCTAATCCTTCTGATACAAGCGTCCAGTTACTGGAAATTTTGACTAATATTTCGTCCAACTCAAAGTCTATTCGTTCAATTCCTTTCACAATCTCCCTGACAAGATGGGGTGGTATGCCTGTATGTTCTTCAAAATGTCGAATGCCAAACTTCTTTGTCTCCCCTGTTTCATGATTTTGCACAATATATTGGTAGCGGAGTACTCGGCCACACTCACAAAATAATAGTGCCTCATTTTGCCAATTTGGGCCAGCATCTAAATAATCGAGCAGTTCCCACTGTTCGGCTACCTTTTCCGTATCTTCATCAGCAACATTTCCCGCCTTTTCTTTCGCTAGTACATTGGCAAAAACAGTTCTTCTCCCACGTTTTAAATAATCATTCACAAACTTCTTCTGCTGCTCGGTTAAATCATCAAGTAATTTATCTCTTTCGCGCTGTGTTAAATAGTCGCCTTGCCAAGACATGAATTCCCCTCCCATCAAAATTATCGCTTCACTTTGTTTTAGTCCGATCTATATATTGATCAATATTCGAGGTGAATCAGCAAATATCCTTTATTTTCAAGACAAAGAATAAACGTCAATAGGTTAGTTAATCAATAAACTAGTAGTACACGGAGAACTACGATAGCTATCCACTTCTTTAAAACTACCATCATTTCAGATATCCTAGAGAAAACATATTTATTATTTTTCAGCAAATAAGGAGGATACTATCTTTGATTTCTTACATAGAAAAAAAGGAACAATGGTACAAACATTTTGCAACGCTTCCTGTAGATGAGCAATATGACATGTTCATGGATTTGCTAGAGCAGAATGTACCCGACGATGAATTGATCGAAGACGATTTTGGCAGTGTATTCGTTGACCTAAAAAGCGATCTAGTCAAAGAAAAACAGTATGAAAAGGCGATAAATCTTATTGAAAAAACCAGGGAATCAACTTCAAAATTCTACCAAAAAGAATTTCCATATTCGAGCAACTTTGCGGTTGAATACTATCTTTATACAAAGGATTTTGACAAAGCGCATGCCCATCTTCAACCTTTTATTACGAAACCAGGGCACGGATATGATATGTTTACTCCACTATATGACAAGATCCGTTTCTATCAAATGGATGAGCTCGCATTAAAATTGGCTAACATATTGCATGAACCAATAATGGAAAGTAGTGAATTAATAGTTGGAGCAGAATCAGACTTGACAAATCTAATTTTTTATAATGTTTTTCAGGAATTCTATACAACATCAGAACAAAATAGAGATATGCCCAGTTATCAACAGTTAAAAGATACAGTGAAAAAATTCGAATTTGACGAGACACTGTCAGAGGGAGAGCTTTCCGAAATTTATCATACGCTAACGGCAGATAAAGAAACGCCTATTTTCACTAGTAATGAATGGGATAAAATGGTTCAAGACAATCCAAACCGCGCAAAACGTAACCTTTATTGGCAGTTTGCGATATATATGCTAAAGCGCGGAAACTTTCACTTCTCCATAAGTGCAAACATATGGTTTTCATATTGCAAAATGCTATTGGAGAAAGAGTCGCTCGCGAATTTCAGTTTTCAATATCAAGATTTAGATGAATTAATTGGGCGATTTTTTGGATTTTTCTCTAATGAAGAAGAAAGAGGTTTTGCCGTATTATGGGGTATACCATACATTTATGATTTTCTTCGTGACCAACAACTCGTAACCAATGAAGTCTATGATAGAGCTTTAGAGTATGTCGCTGACATTAAAGAAAACTTGATAAAATTGTATGAAAATGACATTTGGCGGTTTGATTTTGTACACACTTGGGTGAGACCTTTGAGTATTAGCGCTGAAACGTTTACCGAAGAAGAAAAACTGTTTCATCAAACCTTCATGAACCGAACCAGGAAAAAATCATCACCTTCGAAAACGGGCTCACGTAGTCCTGATCAGCTGTCATTATTTGATGATTTATTTACGGAAAAAAAAGAGTAAATCACACACAAAATCCAGACCATCAAAAACGGCCAAAAAGAAGAAGCAGCAACAAGCAAATAAACAGCGAAAAAAGCAACGAAAGAAATAATTATAACAATTCATAAAATGGTACAAGTACTAAAAAGAGGGCAATCCTTAAAAAAGAGAGCCCTTGGCCATAGAAAAATGCTTAAATAATTGTTTCCCTATCCATCCAACTGACCCGTCAATTTCCCTTTATCGGGCTTTTTGGCCAACAGCGAACAAACAATTCCAACTATCGGGAAAATGAGCGACAAAACAAGTACTAACGTATAGCTATGGAATGTGTCAAATCCGACTCCAAATGGTAAAGCTCCAAACGCCGATCCTAATACGACAATGGTCATGCTATAATGATCCGTGGGTTTAGACACTAAAAATGAAAAAATAAGATAATACTAGTGTTATGAGTAAAAAACGAAGAAGATATAGTTCAGCGGAAAAAGCAAAGGTTGTTTTAGAAATATTGAGAGAAGAAAGTACTCTTAATGAAATCGCTCAAAAATATGAAGTAAGCCCACAACTTATTAGCAGGTGGAGGACGGAGTTTCTGAATAACATGCCTGCCTTTTTGAAGGGGCGATTCATCCCCCACTTACTCATTGGATTTTATCCTTTGCATTCCTTGAGGAGGGGGTCTTTTCGCCCAAAGAGATAAATTTTCTGTATCATACTGTTACGACCCAACAAGATGCACCGCTTTCTATGTAAAACTAAATATATATTAATTGTTATGTAGACTGATATAGTATATCAAAAGTTGATACGATAAAAAAGCCGATTACACGTCCGAGGAATGGAGCGCATATCCTGCAAGGTCTGATACAGAAAAGCGTTTATCCAGTTGACACTTTTATTCAGGTAAACGGATCAAATCAGTAAGTTTCTCAATGCAAAAAATCATGATCAAAATGTAAAATCTCCTTCAAAGTATACGAATGGGCTGTTCCTTTACTCCTCGTGTATCGACCCGTGACCAGGTTAACACCTATCAGCATTTCCAACAGATGTGAAAACTTTGAGAATGCGTGGGCTCCGCAACAGCTGAAGGAACATAAATAAGTGTGAGAAAACATTAATCTCCCACACTCTACCTGAATTTCTTCCCCCACCTACTTAAAATCGATTGGAGCAACAACTCGTGGCTACCGGAAAAAGCTTCTGAGATCATCTCCCTGCTATTTTATTCACCTATTTCCGCAAAGCGCTTCATTCTCTCCCCGACTTCATCTCGTACACGTTGGAAAACTGCCCATTTTTCTTCATCTGTTCCTTCTGCTTTTGCAGGATCGTCAAAACCCCAATGTTCCCTTCTAACATGAGGTGGTGTCATTGGGCATCTATCTTCTGCATCACCACAAAGGGTAACAGCCATACCTGCATTGTTTAATATTTCTGTATCGATAATCTCTGATTTTTGATCAGAGATATCAATCCCAACTTCCTTCATTGCTTTGACGGCATTTTGATTTAGACCATGTGCTTCAATGCCTGCACTTTTCACCTCCCAATTCTTGCCAAGGTAGTGTTTCGCCCAACCTTCAGCCATTTGACTACGGCATGAGTTCCCTGTACATAGAAAATAGATTGTTTTTTTAGCCATCCTAATACTCCTTTGTATTTTCCTGAAAGTTATAAAACCAATAACGTTAAGAATAGTCCTAGTAAGGTGATAAACAGGATTGGAATCGTTAAAATGATCCCGGTTTTAAAATAGGTTCCCCATGAAATTTTTACCCCTTTTTGCGACAACACATGGAGCCACACCAAGGTAGCAAGTGAACCAATTGGTGTGATTTTTGGTCCTAAGTCAGATCCGACCACATTGGCATAAACAAGTGCCTCCCTCACCACACCAGACGTCCCGGTTTCAGCAATTGCTAAGGCATCGATCATAACTGTTGGCATATTGTTCATAACCGAAGATAAAAATGCTGCGACAATCCAATATTCCTTAACACCATATTCCATATATAAATTCAGTTTTATGACCAAATCATGGGACTGATTGGAAGGGCTAAGGATTTCAACGACTAGATCTGGAACACCTACATACCTAGCATCCGTAAAGCCACTTTTATCACAAATAATGCTGATATCTGGAATAACAATTTTCGTATTATCCATTTTTTCATTCGTTAATTCAATGTCGTATGGTGCGGGAAATACCTCACAGGATTTACCCTTAAGGAAATTTCCAAATTTAATCTGCAACCTACTGGATATGCGTTGGTGCTTTGTTGATGGCGATGGTGACATATAAACAAATCCATCGATATATTCCAATAATGCGTCATTACTTTCGCGAATTTGAAAATACTCCTCAACTGTGACTGTCCTATTTTGATAAAGAACCATGATGAACTCCCTCCATTCCTAAATTACTAATGTGATACATCACGTTCTCTGGACCCTTTTTTAGTAAAACCAAATGAGTTTTTCAATCCCCTCCGTTACACAACATCCGCAATGTAGGAGCTAATTCGCGAAAACATCCTTTAGATCGGCATATAAACCATGGAAAAGTTTAGAGGCGATCATTCCCGTATCTGTTTTCACATCATGCTGTTCATACATCTCTTTATCATTTAGCGCATATACCGTTATTGAATGCAGTATCGGATTGACAATCCAATATTCTTTAACACCATAATCCATATATAAATTCAGTTTTGTGACCAAATCATGGGACTGATTGGAAGAACTAAGGATTTCGACGACAAAGTCTGGAACGCCAACATACCTAGCATCCGTAAAGCCACTTTTATCACAAATGATGCTGATATCTGGAATAACGATTTTCGTGCCATCGATTTTTTCGTTTTTCAATTCAATATCATATGGTGCGTGGAATAATTCACATGAATTACCATCCAGAAATGCTTCAAACGCGCGCTCTAGTTTACGTGATATGCGTTGATGTTTTGTCGATGGCGATGGTGACATATAAACAAATCCATCGATATATTCCAATAATGCATCATTACTTTCGCGAATTTGAAAATACTCCTCAACTGAGACTGTCCTATTTTGATAAAGAACCATGATGAATTTCCCCCCATTCTTAAATTACTTATGTGATACACTGCTTAATTTTCATCCTTTTCGAATAACGTGACGGTAGCACCAAATGAATTTTTCGGTGTAATAATCATCCTTTGTTATACAACATCTGCAAAGCGGACCGGCATTTACAGAATAAGTAGATACAAAAATTTTCATCCCAGGAAATGTGAAAACGATGCAGAAAATGGAAATTCCACTATACGAGAAGAATTCTGGAGGATTTATTATAGGTGGTGACGGAGTTGATTTAATATTATAATAACTGGGGAAATTACGCAAGCTCTAACTATCTGAATAATTATTCCTATCATCATATATCCTCTACAGTTGGATAACCTATAATCGAAAGGGTGTATGAAATGAATAATGATAAAGAAAACAAAAAACACGCTAGGCAACAATTCGGCAAGGTAAAACCGTACCAGGAGATTAACGAGGAGATTTCTCAAAATGAAAAGTTAAAACAAAAGCAACCAACCCCGCAACCAGAAGATTTTGAGGAAATTGATTACTAACCCCATGCCTGCAAATACACCATGTATTCCGCGGTGTATTTGCAGGCATGGGGTTTTCAAAAAAGGGATATAATAGATCACGCCCTCTCATTCAGCGCTTCTATCGTAATGAACAACCCTTTATCATAATAATCCACATACTGAATCGACATATTTGCTTGTCTTACTAACTCTAGCGTATCGCGATTCAAATGGCACCCGTCACAAATTTTCTTCCAAAACGGGGTTAATATATCCTGCGCTTTGCCTAATATTTCCTGATCCAAGCGAACATGTTCAAAAAATAATATCCGAGCTCCATGCTTACTCACCCGTTCTAGTTCACGGAGTGCTTGAACAGGATTTGGAATGGTACAAAAAACAAGTGTTGCGATGACAGAATCAAATGTATTGTCAGCAAATGGAAGATTCCCTGCTTCAACCTGGTGGATATGGATCGGAACAAGTGCAGCATGTTTTCGCTTCATCGATTTCTCCACCATCAAAGCGTTCGGTTCAATCGCATCAACCCGTGAAATCTGATGGTAAAATGGAAAATTCAATCCTGTACCTGAACCAACTTCCAAAACCCTTCCTTCTGCCTTATTGACAAGTTCTCTTCTAATTTTTTTAAAATAAAATCGCTCAAATGGTCGCATTGCTGGATCATAAATTCGTGGAAACCAGTTCCCCAATTTGCTTACCTCCGATGTATCGACGTTTATTTTATTATTGTATCTGTGGGATCTGGTTAATACAATCGATTTACCTTATCATATACATCCATCTTTTTCTGTTCGATTTTCTTAATCTTTTTGAATGTAAGGAGAGAAAGAATGAGCAACAACACAAAGCTTCCACTGAAATGATCATTTCTAAAATCGTGGATTAATTTCACCATAATCCCCCTACATTTTATTAGTATTTAACCAGAAATGATAACCCCGGTAAACCTGACATATTAAATAAAGACCGATGAGACTGAAAAACGATTTAAAATTGCTCCCATGCCACGTTAGCATAATAAAAAAGCCTCTCATAACAACTCCTTGTTTAACTCTTACCCTTTTAACCGTTGATCAATATGGAAAATGACAAAATTGCATTCTTCAATCTCGAATTCATTCCGATATTTCAAATAGTAATCTAAGCACTTTACAGCATGCTTTCTCCAAGCTTCTAATTCATCCGTAGTGCAATTTTTGATCTGTTGCTTCACTAATTTCCGATTAATGTGCATCACCTCTTTGGGTTAATGGTAGTTTCTCAGGAAGATAAGGAACTCGAATGTCGAGATTTCCACTGAAAGCAAGAGTAACCAAATAAAATTAGGCGACAATAAGAAAAAAAGGATGTGACCCAATGAATACGTTTCTTTTCTTCTTCCTTGGATTCGGTTATCTTTGTCTATTCATATGGGGGTTAATTCTTTCCAGAAATCATGGCTTGTTGAATCTCACTAACGTCATTCTGCTCGTTATTCTCGGACTCGTCTATGATAACCTCATCATTGCATTCGGAAGATTTATCGGTGAAGGGAACTTGCTGGAAACTTTAAGCTATGTCCGGTTTTGGTTACATGCCCTGTTTACCCCCACCCTAATCCTTTTCGCTTGGAGCATTTGTTTCAGAATTGGTTTACCATGGGCCAAAAAAACTTTCTGGAAGGTCTTAGCATGGCTCATGACCATTGGATTAATTCTTTATGAACTGCTTGCCTCGATAAAGGAACTTGAGCTTGAGCCAAAATGGAAAAATGGCGTATTAACCTATGAAAGTGCGGTTCAGTCAGATAGTCTTATTATGGTAATCATCATCACCCTGGTGCTCGGCATTGTTGGCATTATTTTAATGAAGAAATTTCGCTTTTCTTGGCTTTTTATCGGCACACTCGTCATGATTTCGGGCGGTATTTTAGCCATTTGGATCAAAAACTTTCCGATCATGAATGTATTAGAGTTTATTTTAATTGTCTCCTTACTTATGACAAAGCAGTTTCAAATCAGAAATCAAAAGAGCAGTCAACAGGATTAATCATATATGCAAATATCTATTCTTCAGAAAACCTGTGTCATCAGCACAAGAAGTCCGTTAGAGAAATCTATGACTAGTTGGGTGATTCTCTCTTCTTCATTTATCTTTATGAATATGCACCTACTATCAATAGTCTTATTCTGATTGATACCAGTAAAGATGATGGGGAAATTGTAATAAATGACGGTAAAGTTACCTTTAAGTGCGTGTTCAAAAAGTCGCGAAATTAGAAGCAAGAAGGTCGAGGCGGCGTAGTTTCGAGCACAAGGCAAGCTTCCCCGACTTCACATCCCACGCGGGAAAAGTGATCTTCTTTTCCAAGCAGCGGAGAAACAAGCCAACGAAGAGATTCGCCGCTTATCATTTGGTGTCTTTTTAAACATCCTCTTTAAGGCAATTTACCTACCTCATTGGTTTCTACCTGCATGGGAACAATTTAAAAAGGATTCGGTAAAAGGACGATGACCAAAGCTGATCCCCCCACATTCCGGAAATAAGGTGTTTATTGTCATAGACCACTAAAAATCTTTAAATACCTAAGCCTTTTTGGTACTATTGAAAACCATTTCGATTCAATATCTGACCTAACTCTGGTTCTGTATTTTGTTTTGTCGTTCATTTTCCCTCCAAACGGATTTAGTCACTTGAATTTTTATTTGCTTTAACGAAAAGATTCCAATATGAATAGATAAACAAAATGCACCCCATACCCATATTTAGATTGATTAAACTAGAACCAAATTTAATAGAGTAGAAAACATTTAATAACACAATTGCTGTGCTAATGATAAAAATAAATGAAAATACCATAAAATCTAACTGATACTTCTTGCCAAATAGTTCAATCACACTAATTCTCCTCTCTTTTCACAAGATACAACTATACTTATTGAACAATCGCCTCCGTTAGCTGAAGATATAATATCTACTTTGTTGCTTTTCGAACATTGTCTTGTACTATTACACCCTCTGATACCATATCAACATGATGCATTTCACTAAGAAAGGGATTAAAAAATCAACCCCACTTCTCACCAATTTTATGGCTGAGAAGGAATGCTGGTATAAGAAGGACCATAACAAATATTGCCCCAATAATCGAGTCCAAGGCTAACATATCAGTGTTATAGAAACGATAGAAAAATAAACAATAATAAGGGATAATCAATAATAGTGATGTCAAGACTCCTGGGGTGTAGCACCTTAAATACAAAGCCTGTAATGGGTGGGTAAATATGTTTATAGCAAAAAGTAGGTTTACTCCCAAAAACAAATAATAATGTTGTGTAATTACAGCTATCAATATCAATGCAGAGGCAAAAACAGAAAACACAAAAACAACGACAGAAAACTGTGCAGATGTAATATCTTTATAATTCTTCAGTTCCTTTTGTGCAAATGAAGGAATCCTCTTACTAACCCGAGGATACGTTTTTTGTAACCATCTTTCAACCGTTATAATTTCCTCCAAATTGTGAAGCATAAAAATGATTAAGAAAGACAAAATCCAAACATAAATATCCAATTTTTTACCTCCATTTACACTTATTTTAATTTGGACATATTACTTATTGTACTAAACTGCCCTTTTCTTCAATAAGCATAGGGGTTGCCATCTCCGCAACTCCTTCTTTCGTTAAAGCTACCAGTTTGTTTAATTACATTATTTCACAAATCTCCGAAAGCAGTCCCCGTTATCCACGAACGTAGAAGTCATAAGGGTAGCGGGATTGAGGCAAATCTTTGTACTTGCTCCACGGTCAAGTTCAACGTTCCTTTCTTATTTACTAAATAGTTTAATTCCAGAGATGATAGTAATAATTGCAAGTAATGCTAAACGCAACCACGCCATACTAAGCCAGAAGTCACCACCATATACGGCTGTTGGAGAGGCACCAAAATCATCAACATATATCGCAATATTAAAAAATATTTTTAATGAAATAACTAAAGAAATTAAACTAAAAACAAAAATCAAGGTGAGTCCTCTATTTTTTTTCAAATTTACTTCTTTCCCTGTTTTTATTAAGTAAATCACAGTAAAACAAATACATAAAACCACTAACACTAATCCAATAACAAGTATAGGCATAAGTCCACCCCCCCACTAATCTTGATATTTTAATTTTTCCCAAAATTTTTATATTAATTTCCAATGATTTAAGAATGAGTTACTCAACAATCTGAACCAATTCAAGAAGTTGGAGCACTGATCTTATTCCAGAAGAGCTCCCGAGTATATGGTAATCGAAAAGTGAGCCACTATAAGTTTGTTATTTTTTTACCTTTCACAAAAGTCAATTGTATTTGTTGGCATGATAACCTACCCTGATGGAGATGCGAAATCTTTAGCCTCCACGCTTTCGCAAAGAATCATGCCCGTAGAGGCTTCATTTCAATCCTACGCAGTAATAAAATATATTCTCTAAGTTTGTGAATTCCTCTAATTTTAAGCAGCTCAATATTAGTTGCGAAATGGCTCAAATTTCAATTGCGAAATGCAGGCCCGTTTGCGGTAGATAAGAAACATCTACTTACTGGCGTTCACGGTAAGATCGATATGAGAATGTGATTCCCTCTCGGTTAATACCGAGTGGAACAATCACTTTATTCCAGATCATGTCTAATTTCCCTGTTTCCTCATACTAATTTCAGAAATAAAGTTTGCGTATTGCTGATGGATCCTGTTGTTTTACGTGATGCTACCGCTTAATTGAAGATACAGCACCCATTTTATTCGTCTTTTACATCTTTTTGTTTATTTTTTTCTCTCAAATGGAAAAAAACTTCAATTAAGAGTGTAATGAAAGCAACTCCTACTGCAATCGTGATACTGACGGTTTGATTCAGACCACTAATTTTTCCAATCAGATAAAAACCGATTATCCGTATAAGCAGTAAGACGACATAATTAAATTTATTTCTGCCTAATATATATTTCACTATTCGTTCAATCACGCTATCAATTGTGAATAAATAAACAAAAAAAGAAATCGCTAAAATAATTAACTGGTTCGTGCTTATATGTAAGGAGAAAATCATAGTAACCGTATTTGCAGAGCCAAGTAAAACAAATAAAGACAGTCCGATAAATACAGTTGGACCCAAGGCAAGTATAAAGGCCGTTGCAACAACGTGGAATAAATTAGCCCTTTTTTCTTTCAGTTCTTCTTTTTCACTACTGTAAATCCATAAGAATAACAACAAAAATGAAATAATAAATACGACTATTAACGATATAATTATTTTCATGAGTACACCCCTGTTACATCTCCCAGAAATACAATAATCCGAATACCTTCTAGAAAGCACTTCTGCCTATTCATTCTACTTCTTCATATACCGTTCCATCCGTATCTGTGATAACAACTTCCTTCTGCAGGCGGTCCAATCCTATCATAATGACCGGATTTTTTTCCCTTGACTGATCAAAAAACGTCCTTATTTTTACATGGGTCGTGTATCCTTGTTCTTCGACGTCCAATACTTCGATACTATTGCCAGACATTTCTTCACCTAATGACAGAATAATAGCTTTAGAGCCTTCCGATATGGTCACTGTTTTATATCCACGTACCTCGCTATTTTCCTGAAGGTTTTCCATATATGTGTTCTTGTTATTTTGCGACTTTTTTACTACCCAATAATCAACATTGTTCAGGTAGTCATATGTAATAGTTGAAATGACAAAAAGAATGATAACCGTATACATAATCTTTCTCCACAATAATTTCTTTCCAAAAACAAGAAACAAAATTGCGATGGTCATCATCCCCGCAGCTAACACTCCAAATGGCATCCCGGCAAAGCCGCCAATAACGATAAGACTTACTAAAAATACAAATAATCCACCAACCAAAACAACGATTGTTCTATTTTTATTAGTCATGGATTTGCTGAAAAAATACGTCAATGCATATACACCAAGGCCAATAACTAAACCAATTAGAAACATATACAAAAACATATAATCCCTCCTTTATTTTCAATGATTACTTTTCTTCTAAATTGCCTTGAATGTTATTTTACTTCTATATTAATTCCTCGCTATGGCTGTCATCTTCTCGGTAAAAGAACTTTTTACCAGGCTTCAACACTAAAAATGAAAAAATAAAAGATACAAGCAACATGACAAGTGCCAATGTGACGATCGTCAGTCGTAAGGAAACAAGATCGGCTACAAGCCCAATTGCCAGGATAAATACAACTTGAACAGCACTTTGGATGAGCTGATAAATGCTCGTAACCCTTCCCATTATGTCTACAGGGACATTGTTTTGGTAAAAAGTCATCATCCCTGCGTTTAAGAACACATTAAAAAAACCTAAGATTACAAAACCAACCACAATGGATGCAAAAGACCATGAAAATGCATAGATCACATAGCCTATCGTCATCATGGTTAAACCAATGACAATCATATATCTAAGTGAAAAGATATTTGAGAAAAGGGAGAGTAAAATTGCACCTACCACAGAGCCAATTCCCGTTATACTAATCAGCAAGCTATACTCCATTTCAGAAAGTCCAATGACTTGTTGTGTGAAAACTACCTCTTGTGCATCCATGGCAAAAGAAAAAATCATGACCATAATAAAACCAAGATAAATAAAAGAAACATATTTATTGTTCGACATAAACTTCTGAACGACCGTAAAATCACGAACCACTTGTGAAAAGGTTAATGCCGGAATCTTTTCTTTATCAATCTGTTCTTTTTCCGGAAGAAATAATAATAAAATGGCTGCGATCACAAAGAATAATGCATTAAGCCATAATGTTACTTCAACAGATGTTAATAATATAAGTGACCCCCCAATTGCAGGACCAATAATAAATGCACCGGAACTTGCAAATGAGCGGATTGAATTAAACCGCTTCCTTTTTTCTTTTGGCACAAGAATGGCAACATACGTCATGGATGATGGATTGAAAAAAGCCTCTGCTACACTTAAGACAACTAGGATCCCATAGATTATCATAATGTTTGGTGCAAATGGGATGAAGCAGATGAACACTGCTCTCATTATGTATGTTACGATCATAACTTTTCTTTTACTGCGATAATCGATAAAACTACCAGTCCAGAATTTTGTTACGATATTCGTTAATGGGCCAATGATCCAAAGTCCTGCAACAGCTGCTGCAGAACCCGTAAGTTGATATACAATTATATTTATCGCAACTAAGTAAATAAAGTCGCCTATGCTAGAAATTCCGATCGAAGACAATAATATCGCTGGATTTTTCCAACTTTTCAACGTATTTTTCATACAAAAAGCTCCTATTAGGTTTTATCCATTTTTCGATTTTTAATAGTTGGAATAAAATACAATTTCATTTCAAAGTTATATATCAAATTAAATTAATTTGTTTGGGTTATCAGCATACCAAATGCTAAAACCACAATTACTGCATATATATATGGATTTATATTAGTGTTTTTCTTATTTGTAAATACCCTTTCACCATTAGGATTTTTACAAGTAGACCCCTACGTCCATTATCAACATAACACTTAATCATTTTGTCCCCACATTTTTCACAAGTTTTTTCTTGAATCAATTAACGCTCACCCCATAAGTAAGTTTATTTGTATTTCATATACGGTTCATTTAAGAGAGCTAGAGCTGTATAAATAGACTTTTTTACTCGAATAACTATTCATTCTAGCCCTTCATACCGTTCCATCCGTATCTGTGATGACAACTTCCTTCTGCAAGCGGGCTAAAACTATCATGATAACTGGTTTTTTTCCGTAGATTAATTTTAGCCATACTAGATCCACTTTTCCACTCCTTTAATAAAATCCATTTGGCAAATCAAACTTTCCCGTCAGCTTACACTTTAAGGGCGAAAACCTTCCGTTAAGCTTAGACAAGAAATCGATGGAAACGTTCTTTTGTTTATTAGTTTATCATTAAAAGGATGTAAGATTCTATACACCGAAGAAAATCTATGAAATTTGCTCATTATAGTGGGCAAGAAAACATGAAAGGAGAGGCGTTCTCACCTCCCCTTTTTACCCTATTACAATCTTCAATTTCATTTTCAGGATAACAGGTAACAAATAGCCAAAATAGCCTTTGTTCTCGGGGGTTATTTTATTTATCTGCAAATTCCTACACTTGACTCACGACAGATGAGTTATCCGTAATGGCAGTGCTGTTTTGTTTGACGAGAACATGAAAAATCGTGAAAGCCATTGTACTGCTAATAAGTATGATAACAGCCATCGGTACAGCAGTATGATCACCGGCAATCCCGACAAGTGGCGAAACAATCCCGCCTCCAGCGAACGGAAGGATGCCAAGAAAAGCGGACGCACTTCCCGCCATATTCCCTTGGCGCTGCATTCCCAAGGAAAAACTTGTTGTATTAACGATTCCTACACTTGAGACAACAAGGAACAACGCTGGTAGCAACACCCACATTGGCAAGGATAACAAAGCAGTAGCAATGAGCAACAAACTACCGGTAAAGGAGATCGAAACTCCCCACTTTAATAAATGCGCCTCTTCTATTTTAGAAGACAATTTTCCTGTAAGCTGTGCTGCAATAATGATGCCTACACCATTAATGGCGAATATAATGGAAAATTGCAATGCCGTAACATCATAAATATTTTGCAATACGAATGGGGACCCGGCAATATAGGCGAACATACTCATCGATGCAAATGCCTGCGCCAATGCAATCCCAATAAACACACGGTCTTTCAGCAAAATTCCGAACGTTTGAATTGTTTCTGTCAGACCACCTTGTTTCCGATCTTTTTCCGGCAGTGTCTCCGGAAGGGCGAAGGTTACGGCAAGCAACATTACAACTCCAATGGCAAACAAAATAACAAATACGAACCGCCATGATGCAAAATTGAGCACAATTCCTCCTAATAACGGTGCCAGAATAGGAGCAGCACCATTTACCAGTGCAAGCATCGCAATGAATTTCGTTAGATCCTTGCCTGTATACATATCTCGTGACGAGGCACGCGCGATCACAATTCCTGCGGCAGCTGAAACCCCTTGAATAAATCGCAGACCAACAAATACCCATATATTTCCGCTGAACACACTAAGAAGCGAAGCAAATGCGTAAGTCGTCAATGTCACAAGAAGTGGTCGCTTTCTTCCTTTAATATCACTTAACGGACCAAATACCAACTGACCAATTGCCAAGCCGATTAAAGTTGCCGTTATACTTAGCTGGGCAAGAGATGCTGTTGTGTGGAAATCTTCGGTCACAGTTGGCAATCCTGGTAAATACATATCCATTGATAGTGGGCCAAATGCCGTTAGCGCTCCTAATATAAGCACCATCCATACTTTATTGAATTGTTTTGGTGTTTCTTGATGATCTATAGTTTGGTTCATTTTACTCATAAAACGTCGAATCCTTTCTTTCATCATTTATTTTGATCAACCATCTGCCCATCATATACTAGACGGGGTATATTAATGCTTGTAATTTGCTTAGAATAGCCAGAGAATGTGTACTTCTTCCGTAGTGCAGGAATATCTCCCGGAAAGCGAGAACTTCTTCCACAGTGCAAAAACATCAACCGGTATCTTTGGCTGCTGCCTATTGTTCTCTTAGACCGCGCTTTATCTTATACGCTCTCCTGTATTGTTTACTTGATATAAAAAACCCCCTTCTTAAAATCAATAAGAAGAGGATTAGTTGCCGTCAATTTCACTCTTCTTATCTTCAGCATACGCTCCTGGAATTAGCACAGTACAAATGTCTGTTGCTGAGGCTTCAATGGGCCAGTCCCTTCACCTCTCTGGATAAGAAAAATACAAGTATTTAATTACAAGACCATACTATACGCGTGCTTGAAGCAAAAGTCAAGGTAGATGCCGGCTTGTTGTCATGAATACGTATACCAAAATGACGTTGACGTTCTTGGCCCTTAGTTCACTCGTTCTTAGTGAAAGTTCAAGATGCTTGGTTCGTGTCGTTTTGCCGAATAAAATCAAGCTGTTGGGAAAGGGATTTCATTTGTATTCTCTCTATAACAAACTGACAAGGTTCATCACGTTCATCTACATAGCTTTATCATCGAAACTTAGGTATATATTAAGGTAGACTTCCCTTTCCTTATCACTTTTTCCCATGCTTCAGGAAACAACATATTTTCATTGATATATAAAAGGAGTCCACCCTTTTGAATCAGCAGCCTTTTTAAAAAACTCTCTCTTTTAATTTTTTTATTTCTTTATAACAACTTGAATGACATGTCCTAGACCTATGTGCCTTTTTCCTTCATTTCGATCGGCTTCACCATAATAAAAATGGATACATTTGTAATCTTTAATCCAATCCAGAATATCTGTTGGATCATATAACATTTCAACAGATTTCGGACCACCAGTTTGATACGCAAGCTGAGCTTCTGAGTAAATTTCAAAGATGACATACCCGCCGCTTTTCACTGATCCAATCATACTCTCCATTAAAAATTGCTGATCTTTTTTGGGAACGTGCCCAAATACCATTATTGCGGCATCGTATTGATTTTTTTTGACCTTTTCTTTCGTCAAATCAATTTCAACTGTATTTACATTAACGTTATTTTGGCCAGCCAAAGCCTTCGTTTTTTCTAAGCCAATTGTTGATTGATCATAGGTTGTCACCTCATGACCAAGTTTTGCTAAATAAACTGCATTCCGACCTTCACCTTCAGCAAAGCAACCCAGTTTTGAATGTTCCGTAATGATATGGCTCATCTTGTTTATAAATGCATTTTCAATTTCACCATAAACAAAATCTTTATCTGAAAAACTATTATCCCAATGTTCTTTTGACATAATCTTTCATCTCCATTCCTTTAATATTTTCTAAATATACTTCATCTTGCAATAATCCCTATGAAATACACTCATCATAATACTATCATGATACTCGCCATTGATATAAAAATGCTCAGTCATTACACCTTCCGTTTGAAAGCCGACTTTTTCATAAATATGACTGGCCTTTTTATTTGCTTTGGCTACAATCAAGTAAAGTTTATGGAGATTAAGTACCGAAAATGCGTAGTCCATCGCCAATTTGGTGGCTGTAGCTGCATAACCTTTTCCTTGATGTGCGGGATCAATCATGATGGCAAATTCCGCATTCCTGTGTCGCTGCTCGATTTCATACAGACCGACAAAGCCCAGTTTCTCCTGATCATGGGTCGTTAAAATAAATTCACGTGTTTGCTCATTATCCTTATTTTTGTCAAACTCTTCCTTCATAAGTTCCAGTGACATATAAGATTCACTGAACCAAAAATTCATGACTTCCGGATTATTAAACAGTTTGTGCAAGAAGGCTAAATCATCCTTTTCTAGTGCGCGCAGTTGAATCTCTTGTGCCATTTTTACTAAGTCCCCTTTTACGATTTGTTGGTTTATGTACTTCATTGTATCTTATTATGCCAGTATACCTCGGATATGTCATACATCGCTGGTATCCGATGTATATTCAAATGCTTCTATTTACTGTTTCTTATTAAGAAAAGCTCCCGTTTGTTGTAAAATAATTCTGTTAAACTGGTCTAACTGTAATTTCATTCACGTTCACATGATCCGGCTGGGTCACGGCATAGACGACTGCTCTTGCAATATCAGCTGGTTCAAGCTTTTTTCGTTCAGCTTCAAAGGGGCTGTTTGAGCTTAATGGGGTTTCTACCATCCCCGGTGAAATGTTGGTGGTCCGTACGCCGGTATTGGCGAGTTCCTTTTCCAGTCCAGTGGAAACCGCACGCACGGCAAATTTTGTTGCACAGTACACTGTAAGTCTTTCAATAACCTCAAATCCTGAATCAGAAGCAATATTCACGATATGACCGCTTCTTTTCTCTAACATATCTGGTAAGACTGAATGAATGCCGTAAAGAACGCCTTTGATGTTTATATCAATCATCTGCTCCCAGTCAGAGACATCTCCTTTCAAAACCCTACTCGAACCCATTCTCCCAGCATTATTTACATAAATGTCTACACTTCCAAAGATTTGTTTTGCACGTTTGGCCAGAAAGTCAACATCTTGTTGCTTTGTCATATCGGTTTGGACACATAATATTTTTTCTTCCTTGCCGATTTCTGCGGCTATACTTTCAAGTTTTTCTTTATTTCTTGCTGCAAGTACGACATTAGCACCTGTCCCAGCAAGTTCTTTCGCAATTGCAGTTCCAATACCACTGCTTGCTCCTGTTACAATGGCTGTTTTGCCAATCAATTGTTTTGTCATTATAATTTACCTCCTTATACGAGAATATGGTTTGATTCTGGCACACAATTACTGCGCCCGTAGGAAACTGATCACATACGTTATACTGTCCACCCCCCTCCTTGTAGAACATAGCACCCGTTATAAAAAAACATAAATTAAATTTCTCTAATAGGGGTTGTTCAAAAAAGGGGATTCCGAAAGAGTGGAATAATCAAAACAACCATTAATAAAAAACCTATGTGTAGATGTTATCCGCACGTTCCACAGTGATGTTAATCAATTCTAGTAATGGAAGATTCTAAAATACCCGATGAATAACGTACCTTATCTATTTTCCATTTCCCGTCTAGCTTCAACATTGTCACAGTTGCACTTTCTCCAAAGGTGTTTGGCCACTCAGGAATATCTGGGTTTAAACGAATAAAGATCTCTGTGCCTACGATTTCATCATCTAATGTGAGCCATAGACTATGTTCAGAAACCTCGCCTTTTGCAAATCGAAAACCATCACCCGCATTTGTGAGAAAGAAGGTAAACGTTTTGGGATGATCTGCAAAGTCTCTATTAAATCTAAAAGTTTGGTGGATGTCATTTTCTATTTTTCTTGTAAAATTTCCTGTAAAGTATTCCCCTAACTGTTTATTCAGTGCCCCCATTACTTCTTCTAAATTGTTTGAATCGATAATCAGTTCATCGTGATCCATCTCATTAAAAAATGCTTCTAATGTTGCAACGCTTTCTTTTTTTGCCCTTTCATGTGGATCGCCGCAACCTCCCAAAATAATGAGCGTCAAACACATAGAAAATAAGAGTTTACGCAACAGAACATTCCCTTCCTTTCTTGACAAGTTAAAACCAGGGGATTTGTTGACTGCTTTTTTTATCTATCCCTTCCCAGCAACTCCAGTTCATTTCCATACTCATCATAATCAATAATCCAATATATCTCGTATTTATCCATCAACTCTTCTCTTTTCTCATGGACTTTATCTGCCTTTTTTTCAAGAAGTTCGTTTTCATGTTCATTCGATTTATTTAGTGCTTTATCAAATTCTGCTTTTGTTCCTTCTCTCAATATGTCACTTAATTCTTGACACATTTCTAGAATATATTTTTCTTCATCTATAAGTAATTGATTTAATTGTTGTATATGTTTGTGATCCAATTCAGCGTTTTCAAGGTACTCCACACTTTCCCTAAAAACGGGCATCACGTTTTCACTTAACAGCCGCTTTATTTTTTCTTCATCCTCTTCCGTTCCAATATCAATGAATACCCCCAATTTTGGTTCCTCACCTCTAATTTTTAGCCATCCATTATAGTACTCAACCAACTCTTCCGCTTCTTCATCATAATTGAAACAACCTGATAGAAATAAAATGGTAATGAAGCCTATCACTCTATAAAAATTTTTTCTCATCATGAACACCTCATATCCATACGTATTCCTTTATAGCCTAACTAAGCAAAACAAAAAATACATAAAAAAACATAAACAGGGACACCTCTTTTTAAAATTTGGAAGCGCCCTTGTCTTGTAATTAGCTAATTTCATAATGTATTTTGTTTTTACTTGATTATCAATGGCAATCCCGATGTTATTAAACATATTAACTCCCCATGAGAAACCTGCAAATGAATGTCTTTACATGCTCAATTTGATTTGTAATGTCATATAGTGCTTTTTTGCTGACTAATCAATTTCAAGTATTTTAATCAATTCTTCAACCTTTTCATCGTCACCAGGGGCAATGGATACTTTTTTTGTATTCTCCGTAATTCTTTTATAAGTATCCTCACCAGCAGGGTTCTTACCATCCCAGCGTTTAGGAACTTTATATATGTTTATTGTACCATCTCCATTGCTACTATAAGTCACCACTCCATCTACTAGACGGGCGCCGGATAACTGAACAACATCTTCCGGATAATCAGTACTTGTTTCATCGTCAGGATTAAGTGGTTCACCAGCTGAGATATGTTTGGCATACAATTTTTCTATAGCTTGATTCGCACCAAGCTGTAGCCAAACACGAGCGAATTCAATTTCATCGGAGGAATAATTAGACAATGCATTACTCTCATCGTCATTGGATTGATTATTTGAGCCATTATTTTCTTTTGAAGTTGTTTCATTAGAACTGTCGGTGTCTGGTTCCACTGATTCTGATGTGGACTCCAATTTATCTCCTTTATTGTCTGGAGAGTCGTTTTGTTCCGCATTATCTTGATTCTGTGTAGCTTGATTCATATCTGTATTACTGTTTTCACTTTGTTCAGCATCATCACTACAGGCCATAAGAAGTAATGCTGTTGTAAATAAAGTCGTTACGAGTAATAGTATTCTTTTCATTGTTAATGCCACCTATCATCTACGTGTAATAGAATTTCTGTATTCAGCTTAATAATATACCGTTCCATCCAATCTGTGATGACAACTTCCTTCGCAGGCGATCCGTTCCTACCATAATGACCGGATTTTTTCTCTCTAGATTGTCATAAAACGTCCTTATTTTAACGTGGGTTGTGTATACTTGTTCCTCCTCAACATCCAAAAAATTGCCCGCGAATGAAAGATTAATAACTTTAGCGCCTTCAGATGATGGTTACCGTTTTTTATCCTCGTACCTTATTACCCGCTTATTAAAATTTTTATATAATCCAAATATACTTTCACCAACAAACAAAATACCTAAAATTAAATACAGCAGTGCTCTTTCCATATCGTTAAAGCCAACAATGGTCGATATAATCAAGCCTATCGCAAAAATCAGAATAGTAAAGTGAAAACCTATCTTAAATTTTCTGTACCCTTCATCTGTTTTACTCATTGTATCCCTCTTTACTTTATATAAATAATTTCCTTGTTTAAAAAACACCATCACATGTTGACAGATACATTATTTTTTATACAGCAGCTTAAATCTCTCACAAACAACAGGAATCTTATAATGAAAGTCTATATTTGTATCTTTACATTCATTTTTGAAAAAAGTCTCATGAACGTCACGCCAATAAGCTAATGTTCGGTCACCTTCGCCTTCCAAATAGGCGTGTTCCTCAGTAACTTCATCAAAAGGAACAACTTCTACTGATGTCGTTTCCGCTATTGCGACAGCCTCTCCATCCCCATTGAGAATAATATTGTGAAGACCAACATGTGGCAATGCCTCATTATCCAATTCATATAATGTATAATTCGATGCTGTTGCGGTTTTTGTTCCTTCTAACACTAATGCTGCAAGTTCATCAGCCATCTCTTTTGAGTCACCAAATGCCCATGCATCATAAACCGTTGGTACATTGGGATTATTTTTCCGATAGTCCTCCCACATTTGGATAATAGAATCATTACTCATATATAACAACCTACTTTCTAGATTTAAAAGATACTAATAATTGTAACATTTGTATCTTTATTGTGTATCCATTTTATTAAACCTCTACCTAAATATTCATATTCTCAATACCAAGAATAAAAGGTAAGACTAAAATAATAATGCCAATAATTATAATAATTGTACCAAAAAACCTTGATGATAATTTATCACTATAGGAAACACCCTGTTTTAAGAAAAAATCAAGTAAAGTTGGTGCTTTACCAGTGAAAATTAAATATCCAAAATAAATAAATACGACCCCAATTAACAGGACAAAAATCACTTGAATTGGCATTGCTATCTTCTCCTTTGAACTAAATTGATCGCACTATTCGCTTATACGGTTTACACTGTCAAAAAGTTTCCTCTAGAACCAGACCTGTTCAATAATCCCGCTTTGATTACGATCATTAGAATGTACTATTTCTGTCATCTTTTTTACTAGTGATTGGACTTACCACTTGTTGTCAGCGTAAGCTAAAGCCACCCATTTTTCCACAACGCGTCCGATTCTTGAACATATGGTTTATAATAAATCCTTGTTCTTGTTATAAGAACGTTTTAAAGAAATAAAACTTGCGACAAACCAAATTAAGCTAACACTTAGTGTCAACCATAAAACTTCAAACCATTTCTCCGGACCAGTGAAAATCAAACCTCCTACAATTAAGCTTATAATAAATACAGCTATCCTCACAATTATGACTTTTAACTCTTTTCTATATGCCTTAGTTGTAGTCACATCAGTATATTCAATGCCAGATACTACATATCTTGTTGAGACATAAAAAAGAAAAATAGCAATTGATAATAATAAGGCATTAACTACTGTTATATCAAAATAAGTGTTATATATAATCATTACGATAAGGGAAAGGAGAAGGACTAGCGCACCTTCACAGTAAAAATACAACATCATTTTTTCTTTATATTCATCATCCGGTAACAAAAACGATATCCAAGATTTCATTGCTATTCAACCTCCCAAAATAATTCATCTAAAGTTTTGTTAAGCGCCTTGGCTATTGCTACGCATAACTGAAGACTTGGATTATAAGTTCCTTTTTCAATTAACCCAATTGTCTGCCGCGTTACTCCTGTTTGAGAAGCTAATTGTTCTTGCTTAAGAGAAGCCCTAATACGAGCAATCTTCACATTATTTTTCATAAGTTCACCTACGTTTAAGCAATATATATTTAACATATGCAAATTATATATTACATCATTTATAAATAAAAATCAAATTAAAAAGAGGTTTTTACAACCTCCTTTGTTAAAAAATATGTCCCTTATATGGCATAAAGGGCGCAATGATTTATGCCGCAATCGTGCCCGTTAGTTGAACTGAAATGTGTTTCAAATAACAGCTTAAAACCCACGAATAGAATTCAATGTATTTTCAATCTCCCTTTGAAAGTGATCTCTTATCTTCTCAAATTTTAATCTGAAATATAAACTGCTTAAAAAATTACGGACATTAAGTAGCAGGTTCAAACCGTCGGGATCAGACACAATTTTCTTCTGTTCTTCCAACTGAGAACGGAAATCGCTAATCCAGTTAACAACCTGTTGGTCACTTAATAATCCACTTTTGAATACACTCAGGACAGGAAGTGCCATGCGTTCATCTTCATTGTAGCAGTAAACGGAGTCAGAGAAAATAACTTTAGACCTAATAATCTTTAACAGATTTAATGCCCTTTCTCCCGTAAAATAAGAATGGTTGGCAATAACATTCAAGGTATCTGCCGCATGAGCCAGTGCATGTGCCCAACCTTTTCCTTTAACATACCCTCTTATATCTCTTTCGTTATTAAAATAATCAAAAGTTTTATCTGTTATAGCATTAAATTCCCCTTCCGATAAAAAAGACTGTCGATTGTCAGCGTCAAGGACAAGAGCTAAAACCAATACTGAAAATGCTCTTGCAAAAACAGAATCATTTTCTTTTTCACCAAGACCATAAAATAAATGCCACTCATCCAAACAAGTTCCTAAAAGTTGATTCAGCTGATTCTGATCCAATAAGTCCTTTATAAGAATCATTTGCGCGAATGTAGTATATATCAATTCATCACGAAGCACAAAGTCCGTTGTTCCAATATTCTTTATCATTTCCAGGCTTAAATCATCCAAATTATGATTAGCAAAATTATATTCATTTGCACGAATTTCTAGCAATTGATGCTTTAAGTCATTCATAAAATCCCCATCCCTTTTCCTTAACAATCGTTTGCAATAGGTAAGCGTTTGATGCTATCTCCGGCTTTTCCCCTGCTCCGTTTGCGACCGAGGAGGCTCAAGCCACGCCCTCCGGAAAGCGTGCGTCGGAACGGAAAGCAACAGTTTGTATGCAGCAATATGGCCCGGTTGTTGAAGCCAGTTCTTATTAAAAATCAATCAAGTGGTTCCCACCCAAAAAGATTAAGATTGGGCATTTACATACAATATATGGTGAATATTATTGTTAAACGAACACTGTATATTGTGTTTATCGAAGCTGTTTTTTTACGGAACCGACCTTTTTGGGAACTAACCATCAAGTTAGTAAACAAGTATAACATTGATAATTCAAAATACGTATGGCCCTTTAACTTTAATCATCCAGAAGATATGAGGTAGTAATCACCTGTCATTTACTGATACATTTCTTGTCATTCAGCGGTAAAAAGTATGTCAACGTTGGTACATTCTTATGGCCCTAATCCCGCTTTTTAAAACATCCCAATTTCTTGGTGTTGTAACGAAGAAATTGGGATGTTATTCGTTATAAAATTATCCGATTGTTTTTACCCATTTCTGTATCGCATTTTCAAATTACCTATATGAATCATGAGTTGGCTGAAACAAGTCTTCCTCTGCATTTCTGACAATGGAAAAGTGTTCCACATTGTAATGGCCATGAAGTGTTTCATTATGATGCTTTATAATTTGTTTCGCACTTAAAGCATCACTGTCCGTTGTTGAATGTCCATCACCGACTAATGTAACATCCAAACCACTAATAGTGGCTGTTCTGACTGCACTATCAATACAGTGTTGTGTTGCACAGCCCATAATAACAACATGCTCGATTACCTGAGATCTTAAATGATTGAGAAGCCCTGTCCCATGGAAGGAATTCGTTGCAGTTTTATCGAAAATCTTAGCCTCAGTAGGTACATTAATTTCATTGTGAATTTGAAATCCATTTCCTTTACCTTCAGCAATATCCAGATCCCGCACAAAGACAACTGGAACACCGGATTTTCTTGCTTTTTCAATCACTATATTAATATTCCTAATAAGTTGTTCTTTATTAAAAACAGCACTTTCTGCATGACTCCCTTCAATTAATTCTTGTTGGGCATCAATAATTAACAATGTTTGATTCAAATGATTTTCCCCTTTCAAAGGTGGGGAAACGCTTCTCTATCTAGACGTATTCCCCTTTGTAATTTTCAACGCCGTGTATTTTTGATATGTCATAATATCTACCCCCTAAACAAAATTCCGCTTGAAATCTGGTTTGAATTTTCTAACAATTAATCTTAGCATAGATTACTTTTAAAACATAGTCAATGAGGTTTTATTACCGGTTTAGTGAAAACAAGCTATAATCATGATTGAAGAAAGGCGACCCTACTTGAATAACGGAATTAAATGATTACGCTTATGTTATCCCAGCCATAAACAATTTCCTTGAGCTTTTTTCCTAAAACTTCTACCTCAATAGTGTCAATCCTTTTTGCCCCTAAAGATTCGTAAAAAAGTCTGGAACTATTTTCTGCTAACACTGAAACCGTCATAGAAAATACACCATGTTGCTTTAGGTCTTCAATGATCGGTTCAAGCAACAATTTACCTAACCCTATTCTTTGGTATTCCTCCAAGATATAAATTGCATATAATTCGCCCTTGTAAGTGGGGTATTTGCCTGTTCTTTCTTTACCACCATTAGAGAAACCAACAATTTCACCTTCATTAGTTTCAACAACGAATACAGATTGTTTCGATATAATATCTTTCCAATTTTGCTCTCGACTTTCATACGTCATTTGATTTAAATACTCATCCGGAATAATTTTCGTATATGTCGTTTTCCAACTATCAACCTGTACTTTCGCAACACTTTTAGCATCATTTGAAATAGCTTTCCTAATATGCATATCTCACCTCAATTCAATTTAAGTGGCTTTAGCTTTACCAGGATACAATTTCCTTTAAAATACAATTAAGCCATACGTCGATTTACCTGTTAGACGGTAGCATCTTTCTTAATAACCTAATTTGCCCTCGATGGTTGATTTCGTCTTCAAAAGTATGAAACCATATAAAATAATGATTCGATAAATTGTTATCCCAACTCGCTTCTTCATACAACCATTCATCATTTCTTTTTTTGAACTCAGCTAAAGTTCTGTTACGAACCTTTTCCAATTTATTCAAATAGAACTCTAAAGGCCTACCTTTAATTTGATTTCTGCCTAAATCGCCAAGTTGATAGGCAGCTCCCCATTCTTCACTCTCTTGTTTATTGGGCATTCTTTTATCGAATAGCTCAACTTGGAATCCAAATTCAACAGCAGCCATATGTAGCAATAACGCACCAATTGAATTACCGTCCTTATTTGGCAAATAATCCAACTGTTCAACAGTTAATCCTTTGACCGCATTTAATGTCGTAAATCTTACATAATTCATCATTGAAACTAGCTGTCCTATTTGTGGGGAATATCCTTGAATATCTTCAACTTTGAACAGCACTTCTGCATCACTCCCATCGATCAATAATGCTTGATTCCCTTCCGCAATTTTCAACGCACATAACAACGCCTTGTATCTGTTTTAGTCTCATCCCACTCATCCTTTTCCCAAAAGACAGCATCCCCAGAATAGACTTTACAATATTCGTCTTTTTCATTACGGACATAACCTTCTCCGTTCAATATTAAAAGGAGTTGGGGTACTGCTGCTTGGTGATAGCCTACATTACCATTTTCATTCAAATACATACAACCAATGTTCGTTGCCTTATTTGTTTGGATAATACTTGACATAATAAAGTCTGAATTAAAGTTTGAAATCCTTTTACCGCTATTCTTGTTAAATTTATAAAACTCCATTATGACCTCCTAGGTATAATGATCCTCTATTGATATTAATAAGTATACCCTGTACCAACAAAAAATGGAGAAGAGAACAATCACTATAATCTTATTATAGTTTATTTTTGCTCTAGAGAGAATATTAAATATTATAAATCTTATTGATACTTCAAAAAGTCCACAAAAAAAGAAATAAACCGCCTAGCGATTTATTTCCCTTAATCGATTTAAAATCCATTACTCCACTTGCTTCTCCTGATTCTTCGGTCGAATAGCGATCAAAGCCAAAATAGAAGCAATCACACACACAGCAGCAGTCGATAAAAAAAGGATTTGATGAGTCGATTTTATAATAACAGCGAACAATGGCGGCCCTAGCGCAACACCGATAAACCGCATACTACTGTAAATCGAGCTGACCGTGCCTCGCTGTTCTTTTTCGATGCCACCTGTAATAAATGTGTCCAGGCATGGAAGACATACACCGATACCAATTCCACCGAGGACTAACCCACCAATTAATAGATAAATTTGCTCTGAAAAGCTGATGGCAAAAACAGAACATGATAGCAATAGACAACTTGAGAATGTGAGCCACTTCATTAATGGTTTGCTTTGTCCGATTTTTTTCCCGGTGAAATAAGACGCCAGGGATAAGGCAAGTAATGGAATTGCCAAGATTAGACCTTTAAGTAAACCGGTCAACTTATATGTTTCCTCAAGCAAGGTTGATAAATGGAACAATACCCCAAACAAGACATACATTAAGATGCATCCAATTGCAAAAATCGCATAAAGCCATCTACCCTTTTCTGCAAAAATTGCCTTGATCGATGCAATAAATTTGCGGAACGGAATTGGTTCTTCCTGTTGCTCTGGTGCTTTTAATAAAAAGAAAACAAGCAGAAGCGAAGCAAAACTAAATACCGGTATCGCCAAGAGTGGAACGTACCAAACAATTAATGCTAATGCCGCACCGATAATCGGACTTAACACTTTTCCAAACGTGTTGGAAGTTTCAATTATCCCCAAACTAGTACTGACTTTCCGATCATCTTTATACATATCTCCAATTAATGGAAGGACAACTGGAAAAGTCCCTGATGCCCCAATCCCTTGAATAAATCTGCCAAGCAAGATTAAGTAATACGAATTATCCAGAAGCATCGCTGACAGACCGCTAACAAGCCCACCAACCGCGGTAATAATCAAACTGGGAATGATAATTTTTTTCCTGCCAAATTTATCCGATAAGTAGCCGGCAATTGGAATGAGGACAATTGCAATTAAGGAATAAACCGTAATAATTAAGCTGGATTGAAACGAACTAATGGCAAGCTTTTTTTCAATTACAGGCAATACCGGGATTAGCATCGAATTCCCCAGCGTCATAACTAACGGAATTGAAGCAATAGAAATTAAATCCCACTTTTTTTTATCTTCCATCTATAACTTCCTCCAAGTCAGACTTTACCTATAGTATTTTCGGGAAGTGTAGAAACATACATGGGAGTAGTATGAAAAACTTAATCAAACGGGCTCATGTAAAGAAGATTTCTGTGACATACTCAATTCATCACCTGACTATTCATATTCTCAAATCGGCCATATTCTTTATTGAAAAAAAGTTCCACTGTCCCTGTTGGACCATTACGCTGTTTGGAGAGAATAACTTCAATCGTATTTTTTCTATCTGAATTTGTATCATAATAATCGTCACGATATAGAAAGGCAATCAAATCTGCGTCTTGCTCAATGTTTCCTGATTCACGAAGGTCAGACATTAATGGCCGTTTGTTTTGCCTTGATTCCACATTCCGCGATAACTGGGAAAGCAGGACAATTGGCATGTTCAATTCCATCGCCAACAGCTTTAACTCTCTCGTGATTTCCCCAATTTCCAAGTCGCGTCGTTCTTTTTTGCCACCAGGAGTGATTAATTGTAGATAGTCGATAATCGTCACATGTTTTTCCTCTGGATGCTCCTGAGCAGTTTTTCTAATCGCAGAACGAATTTCAGTGATCGTGCGTTTTTGGTCAAAAATCGTTAACCCCCAATCGGAAATTTCACCAACTGCTCGCATGGCCCGTTCATAATCCTGCTCGGAAAAAGCCATGCTGCGCCATTTTTGACCATCTAGTGTTCCCCCAGCTGAAATCAATCGTTGTAATAATTGTTTTGTCCCCATTTCCAAACTAAACACGATAGAAGATCCGCCAGTTTGGCAATGATTTGCTGCCAAATTTAACGCAAATGCGGTTTTACCAACAGATGGCCTTGCTGCAACAACGATTAATTCCCCGCGCTGCAATCCGCCAGTCATTTCATCAAATTCGTCAAAAGATGTGATGAAACCAGACTGCTCAGACTGTGGATCACACATTTCTTCGGTGATTTCAATCAAAAAATCATTCGTTGTTTTCTCCTTTTTATCTACGCCTGCATCCCGAAATTCTTGCAATTTGTTGATCAATCCATCCAATTTTTGTCCGGTTGGATTTTCCGCATATGCGAATGCATGTTTACTTGATTCTCTTGCTCGATAGGAATCAAAAACCAGTCGTTCATAATGTTGCAATCCCTCAATACTTGGCACAGATTCCGCCATCTGCAGCAAATAGGTTGTTCCCCCAACTTCGTCAATGTCTTTCTCTAGATACGTTGTCACCGTAACCATGTCGACTAAATCATCTTGCTCAGATGCTTTCTTCATCGCACGATAGATTTTTTTGTGTTTGGCAAAATGGAAATGTTCTTCCTGGACGGTTAACTCCTTAAAAACAGTTCCATCATACAAAACAGCTCCAAGAATCGCCGCCTCAGCCGCCATATTTGTATTAGTCATCATTCGATTTCTCCATGATCAATTTACGTAATTGCTCCTGAAACCGCATTTTTGTCGCTTTTGGCACCTTGGATGCTTCATGCTGCCATTCCCGTATTTTCGGCAATGTATCATTTTTTTCCGGTGGATAGGCAGCAATTTCAGCAACGGTTGGAGGATAATGATAAGTCGCAACATGTTGTGCAAGTCTGTCCTTAACACGTTGGTAATCCATATGTTTAAATTGAGACATGATTATCTGGGCTTTTTTCCTCGGCATCTCACTTTTCGGGTATAGTTGCGTAATCGTTTCTAAGATGTCCATCGCTTCACTGTGGTTCATGCCCATCCCTCCTTCCGTAATTCAGCAAGCACCGCTTTATTGTTTGCTTCGACTTGGTTTTGAAAAGAGGTTGCACCTTTCCATGATGATTTTTCACTTACATATGTTTCTACCTCATCAACCGAATGTAAATTGGCATCTGTCCATTGTTGTAAAATTTTTTCGATGTAGCGAAATGTTCGACCACCGTGCTTTATCGCATGCTTAATTGCAGCGATCATCATGTCGTCACCAAGCTTATCACACCAGTTCATAAAAGCTTTTCTTGACGATGAGTGCAGCGTACCGAAATGATTTTGATACAAGTCAAATGGATTTTCAGCGTGCGGATCTCCTCTTCTTTCTTCTTTTTGTTTCTGTTTAGGTATGGTCCTGGATGGATGTTGTGATTTGTCCTGGGATTGGTACCACGATTGGTCACAAAATTGATCATCCGATTGGTTCTGTAGTTCGTCCTGAGACGCATCGGCGTTTGGTGCAATATGAGCTTGGGACTGGTGTTGGGATTGATCTTGTGATTGGTTACCGGACTGATCCCGTGATTGATTCCTATATTGGGGCTCTGATTCATTCTGCAGTTGGTACCACGATTGGTCCGGTGATTCGTTTTGTGATTCATCCCGGAATTGGTCCTTCAATCGATCCGTTGCTTGGTCCCGGTTTTGGTAAAGTGACGAGTTCATCGCTTGATCATCGCGATGAAGTAACGAAACCATTTTATAAACAGGCGCCTTACCCTTTTTGCCATTTTCACACGTTATAAAATTAGCTTCGATCAATCGCTTTCTCGCTTCATGTAGACGATTTTTACTCAACCCGGATAGTTTTCCCACCACTGAATTAGGTGCATTAAAATGATGCTTCCAGCCAACGGAATTATTAATTGCCATTAATGTGTACCATAAAACAATCGCATGAGCCGGCAGATCATTGATTAATAGCCAATCCTTAAATGCCTTGAGTTCTTTAATATAGTTCATGAAAAATCAATCCTTTCGATAAATAACATGTTGATTCGATGAGCTAACAGACTAGTACCCCCACTGCAATACAAGCGTGGAGGTGGACTGTCTATTATCTCAGTTGTCTATATTTTCCCTTGCCTGATCCTGCATCCATTCGTCAATTGTCTCTTGCGTAAACAAAATACGATTTCGCAATTTTACATGCGGAATTTGCTTAAGCCTTACCATGGTGTAGATCGTATCCGTATGAACCCCTAAATAAAGTGCTACTTCCTTAACCGATAATGTGTGACATTGCACATCCCTCTCCCCCTTTCATCACTGCTTATAGTAAAAAAGAAACCGAATTATGCAGAAGAAAAAATCCATCCGAAATTATCCGATTTATTTCCTCTTTCACCGTTACAATCGTATGTATTAGTGTTTAGGTGGCATGGATTTAAAAATTTCTTAGTAATAAAAACCCCAAACAAGAACAACTGGATCAGTACCGTAAGAAAAACAGCACTTGCTTGAATCACTTAGCTATCAGATTGGAAGAGTAAAAAGGAAATTTGTCCGTCAACAAGCCGTTAATCTGCTTGTGAACGTTGATAAAGAGATGGCATGTACGATTGCCGATAATGTTGGTGTAGACCGCCCAAGCGGGAATAATGTTCCTGTTTCAACAAGCACCCTTCTCTTAGCATATTCAGTTCACCGAGTTACGCATATACACAAAAAGTAGGTGTACTAATTGGCAATGGTTTTAACGGGCAAGAGGTAACAAATGTGCTTAACTACTTGCAGCAATGCGGGGTTTTTATAGATATTGTAAGTGAAACGCTTGGTACGATTACAGGGGCGGATGGTACAACGATTGAAGTCGACCAGACGTTCCTGACAACTAGCCCTTACCTGCTTGACTCGCTTTACGTCGTTGGTGGAAGCTCTAAAAATGAAGCAAAATTTCTTCAGGATGTTATGTATTACACAAAAGTAGCATATAAACATTATAAACCAATTGGTGTTGCTACGACCGGGCAGTCTTTTATTCAGTCATCAGCGGAAAATAATTTAGCCGGTGTTGTTTTTGCCGCAAATAATCCAAACTTCGGAAAGGATTTTGTCTCTGCAGTTGCTAAGCAGCGCTTTTGGAATAGACAATAACTAAAAAAAGCAGAAAATAACGTTTCAACGGTATTTTCTGCTTTCGTATTCAATTGATTGAGTCGTCCCCCTCAATCTGCAAATTTTCCAACCAATATTAATCTCTTTGGTGCTTTCCTTTCCATGATGCGGTTGCACCACGATGGCCTTCTTCCTTTTTGAAACCTTTATCCAATTTTCCAGCGTTTTCAATATCGCCAGAAGCCTTATAACCTGCAATTTCCATATTCGATGTCGTCCCGTAAAGACCCATGCCACCGAGTTCAACATTAATATTTTCTTGGTTGTCATCTTTTTTCTTCGCCATTTCCAAACACCTCCTACTGATAGTAACCGAAGCGATTGAGAATATAATTGGTAAAGAGTGACTACCTTGTTAAAATGGCCACAAAATAAAACCAAGTATAGGAATTTTACAGAGAGAAATAATAACGATATTAACATTAAATGCAGGAGTGAAAATAGTGGACAAAAACAACACAGAAAAAACAGCCAGAGGTTATGACAATATAGATGGCGGACCAGTCGAGAATCGCTTGAACAGTGATAACGCATTTAGTGATAAGGGCTTGGAAAATAGGCGTTTAACACAGGAAGCTGTGAAGAAAACAGATCAGAAAAAATAAATAAACGGGACCTCACTTGAAGAGGTCTCGTTTCATTGGCCGGAGCAAAATTTACTCCATACTGTTTCTTACCTTTTCAGGAATCATAACGACTTCTGTTTTTAAGTCAATTGGCCTATAGGTTTCGTCAATACACTCGTCCCAAAATTCTAAATGCCTCTTATCTATCCAATGCTCTGATTGCTCTACTTCCTGCCCACCGTCACCCTGTATGGAATACCAATATAGAAACTCATCCCCATTTAGATGCTCTATTTCTCCCTTCATAATATATTCAAATATCTATGCAATCGTTGGCTCAGTAGGTAAAAAATGTTAAAATAATAGCAAATTGACATAAGAGGTTGGAGAGATTGTATGATATATGAATTTGTATTAACCTTTGTGCTTGCGTTTATCATTGTTAGCATTATCGGCTTTACTTTCCGGATCTATTCTTCTACTAAAGAAGTAAGTGGGAAAAAGAATTTTCTGATATTATTGGTTGAAAGCCTAGTAATTACTTGCCTATTAACTTGGGTTGTGTAAGAACACTCAAATACCTTTTTTCGTATTTTCTTCTAGCCAATTAGCGATATAAGGCAAAGGAACCCTCCCCCCGGCAACCAGCGTTACGAATTCCTTCACTTCTTGATCATTTTGCTTTAGTTTAAAACCATTTTTCTTTAAAAAAATGTCAAGTACAGCAAATGCCGTTTGCACATTTCCATTATAAAAACAGTAATTTCCCGCCAATGATTCAAATAATGCGCTGGCCTTATCAAATAAAGAGGGATACGCATCCTCACCTAAAACAGATTGCTGTGGACGGTGTACTGCCGTTTCCAACAATCCCTCATCCTTTATTCCAGCTGTTCCCTCCTCCCCATATTTTTTCATGACGATGAAGTGGATTAATGTTACATCTCTTGCACGTAAATAATTCATTTCATCACCTGTCTTTTAACCTTTCAAATACACGGTGATGTTCTTTAAACGTCTCAGAAAGCATTTTCATCATTTCAACATCCACCTGGTCTTCCAAACTTGTCTTTTTGCTTAACATCATACGATTGTCCTGCACTTCAAATTCGATCTCATCGCCACGTTTGATGTTTAAAGCAGCAACAATATCTTTTGGCAAACCAATTCCTAAACTATTTCCCATCTGTGTTACTTTGCGCGTCTTTTTATCCGCCATCATAATCACATCCATTTTTGTTTGAATGATAATACGGTATATATGTTGTTACGTTATTACATCAAAGTTATTTTATTATAATGTACTTACATGTTAACATAATAATATTGAATTGTTAAACAAATTCAAATTCTTAGCATCACTGACCTGCCTTATCCCGATAAATAACCAAATTAAAAAAGCCTGCATGCAATTGTGCAGACCTTCACCTATTCATATTTATATTTTGTTTCTTCAGTCCTCGCGAATAATACAAGCATTCAAATAAGAAAATAATAAAAGCTACTCCTGCTGCAATTGTGAAACTTATTGTCTGGTCAAGACCAATGATTTTCCCTATCGTATAGGCAGCGAGCGTTCGTATAAGTAGTAATGCAATAAAATATAATAGGTTTTTACCCACTACATGTTTCACGATTAATTCTAGGAGGCTATCAATGGAAAATAAATAGACAAGTAAAGAAATAGCGAACATAATAAGCTGATCATTGCCCACATGTAGCGAAAAAATCATATTAACCGCGCTGGTTGAACTAAGCAAAACAAACAATACAAGTCCGATTGCTACTGTTGGGAGTAAAGCAAGTACCATTGCAACAAAAAGAACGAGAAAGAGGTTCATCTTTTCTGCTTCCGGTTCTTTTCTATTTCTATTGTGTATAAATCTGAATAATAATAAAAAGGAAATTATAAATATGGATAATAGTGATATAATCATCAGTTTCATATAAAGGTCATTCACACCCCTTACCTATTTTTTGATCTTTGTGAAAATGAAACCAACTCCACCGGTCATTTTCTCCTATCATGTTAAAAACGTTTTTCTTAATTCTGCTACTTCATCAAGTTCTAATTTCGTTATTTTGGCAATGTGTTCATTGGTAAAGCCCTCTTTGATTAATTCTAAGACAACTTGGCTTAATGCATTTTTTCTTCCCTGTTCCATTCCTTTTTCCATACCTTTTTCAATTCCTACTTCCTCTCCTTCCTGCCTCATCTCCTCAAATATCTCCGCTAAAGTTTGAGATGTATCTGTTTTTTCTGCACGCATTTTCTGTGCAACCTCACTTTCTTTCTAAATATGAATGATCCATCTATCCTACCGTAATAATATGAAAACGAAACTAACCCAACGGTCAGTTTCGTTTCTCCTATCATGCTGAAAAAGTTTTCCTTAGTTCTGCTACTTCATCAAGCTCTAATTTCGTTATCCTAGCAATGTGTTCATTGGTAAAGCCCTCTTTGATTAATTCAAAAACCACCTTGCTCAATGCATCTTTTTTGCCATCTTCCCTCATCTCCTCAAATATCTCCGCTAAAGTTTGAGATGTATCTGTTTTTTCTGCACGCATTTTCTGTGCAACCTCCTTTCCTAAATATGGAATGATATCTTTCTTCAATTGCTGACTGTATTCTTTTGGAACTTGGAGCAAATAATCAATGAAGTAAAATAATGCTGATAGGTATGTGCGAGATTTTTCTTGTTGTGAAGTGAATTTCTGTAATGTTTGAATCATCAATTTTCGTTTAAAAATATAACGTTTAGATGCATTCGTTTTTGTTTTAGTGGCATAAATTCCTGCGATGACAGCGGCTGCAAATGGGTTGGTTGATTGCTCGAGCTTTTCGATATTATTTTCCTTAAAATGATAGATATTATATGTGTAATCAACTTTGGTGCCATAAAAATTATAGTGAAATCCATTCGTCTGATTTTTCGCATACTGATCAGTTATAAGTGCAATTGCATAGACTTCCCGGTCAAAACGATCATAGATCCGGTAAAAATATCGAAACATCCGCTTGCCAAAATCCTCTTCCTCTTTACCTTGGACTTCCACATGTACTAATATCCATTTTTCCTCCCCGCTATTCAAATACACTTTCACTATTTGATCGGCAATCATTCGGCCTTTCTTTTCCTGAATAATTTCTTTGTACAGTTCCTGCTTAAGGAAATCAGGTGTTTTGGAAAAGTCGATTTGTTCATACAGATCTGGTCCAAAAAACAACATAAATTCCTCAAATAATTCTTCAATCAACTTCTTCCAGAGAGCATCATAATCCGGCGTTTTCACCTGATAATTGGCCGGTTTCTCCAGAACAGCTACCTGTGCTACCATTTTACCACATCCTTTATAGTTGTTGAATTGTCTTCATTATATACGAACACATGTTTTATGTCTAGTACAGGTCCCTGTCTATCTAAAAAATAATGTAAAAAAGAAAAACAACCCAGCGGCTGTTTTTCAGAACGCATTATGACAAACATAGTTGAAGACCATAAGCCAGTAATCTATTTACACTGTGATTCGCGGCCTTAAAAATGTTCCACTTCTGTCATGTTTTTCACCATCGATTGCCACAAGATTTACAATTTGTTGCCACCGCATTTACCAATAAGGTAACGTGAAGGAAATGCGGATTTGCAATGTTAAGGATTTTAGAAGATAAAAGGGGCTAATTCATCAGTTTATTACTTCCGCAAAATCTTCTCCATCGCTTTTCCCTTTGCTAACTCGTCGATCAGCTTATCCAAATAGCGAATTTCCTGCATCGTTGGTTCTTCAATGTCTTCCACTCGGACACCGCAGACCACACCTTTGATCAAAGCACGCGCGCGATTCAATTGGGGAGCTTCCGCAAAGAAAGTTTCAAAGTCTGTCTGTTTTTCCAGTTGCGCTTCTAACTCTTCCTGGCTATACCCTGTCAACCAACGGATGATTTCATCGACTTCTGTTTTCGTACGTCCTTTTTTCTCCGCCTTCGTAACATAATGGGGATAAACACTTGCGACACTCATTGTATAGATTTTATGTTTGGCCATGATACATCCTTCCTTTCTGTATGTTTAGTTATGAAGTTTTTTGAGGTTTCCACACGATTACCCGATTACCCAATTCGCGCCCGATAGCAGAACTTTTATAATTATGCTGAATCAATCAATAGAACCAAATTTATTTTGGAAGATTCAGTTGCCACGAGACACCGAACCGATCATTTATCCAACCAAATTTCTTACTAAAACCGTAATCATCTAACGGCATAAGTGCTTGTCCATCCGTAACAAGCTTCTCATAAAGATTATTGATCTCATCTTCGGAATCACAAGTGATATAGATGGAAAACGAAGGTGTAAAGGAAAACGCATGCTTTATATTACTGTCAATGCACATAAATTCTCGTCCCTTTATGGAAAAGATCGCATGCATTACTGTTCCTTCATCTCCAGCTTCATTTGCTCCGTAGCGAGAGATACTCGTAATTTCTGAATCCTCGATGAGTGATGTGTAATAATTCATCGCCTCTTCTGCCTTGCCACCTTGAAACATTAAAAACGGTGTAACCTTTTCCATTATAAATCAATCCTTTCTCACGTTTTCTTAAGTTTATTACATATGACCGCTAAGATTTTCTTTTCGATTGTCCTCTTCTTATTCAATTAATGGCCCTTTAAAGCAGAAGTGGGCGCAATTATTATTCCATTCTTGCGCCCGTTAGTTGTACTGATACGTGCTTTCTTATTCTTTTTTACTTTTACTTGAGTTAAATACCGTACCAAATGTTACCCCGAAAATTAAGCCTATACCAGCTCCAATTGCTAGTTCATCAAAAATTATTAACCCAAGTAACGCTCCTAACGGTAATCCTATGCCAATTCCAATCGCTAAATAATTATCCTCTTTTGATTTTTCATTTTCGCTCATCTTTTACTCCTTACTTTAATAATGTTAATTGACTTTTATTCT